>CACDFC010000001.1 GCA_902552035.1 uncultured Pelagibacteraceae bacterium
GCTGAATGGTGCTGTCCAAAACCAGATTTAACATTTGGTTTTCAAAAAGTATTAAAGCACTATTATCTACAAGGGTTACACCAAGTAGTAGTTAATGCTGACTTTTATATTACTGGAAAAACTTACAATGCAATGACAGCTCATGAGAAAAAATCTATAGAAGTAGCTGCAAATGCTTCGTTAGCTAAATCTTTAAGCTACAGAATATACGAAAATGGAAAAGCTTTAAGAGAACTTACTACTAAGCATGGAGTAATTTTAGAGGATACTCCTACTGACTACTTCACAGAGTATATGGCTGCTGCAAAAGCAACTTTAAACAAAAATGCTGAGAAGAACGCATTTTTCAAAAAAGTGTATGACTCTATGAAAGAGTTTGCTGATGTTGCAGTACCTTTCTGGGCTGGTGCTCAAATGTCAAATGCTAAGCTAGGAATGGCTCACGCAGCAACATTAAAGTAATCAGTATTTAATCTTGATTTAATTAGAGCGGACTTTACAGTCCGCTCTAGTTTTTATAAAATTTTATGTCAGACGAACCTTCAAAACTTGATATATCAGATGAAATGATTGCCGAAAGGCGGGGTGGCGGTTCGGACAAAATGCCAGAAGATATGCCGTCATGGATGGCTAATTCAATTATAAAAATTGATAAATTCAGCAAGTTGATTGGAAATGTTGTTTGTTGGATATTAATTCCACTAATATTCGCAATGACTTATGAGGTGCTTGCGAGAAAATTATTCCTAGCACCAACGATATGGGCATATGATATTAGTAGATTTCTTTACGGAGCTTTATTTATGTTAGGTGCAGGCTATGCACTTTCAAAAGGAGTTCACATTAGAGCAGATTTTTTATACAGAAACTTTAAGACAAAGACACAAGGTTTAATAGATTTTTGGTTATATATTTTATTTTATTTTCCAGGTTTAATTGTTTTCCTCTATATGACAACTGGATTTGTTGAAGAGTCTATTAGAAGAGGAGAAAGAGGAATGGATACAACTTGGATGCCTTACATGTGGCCAATTAAAACCTGTTTATTGATTGGAATAATATTTTTGCTGATACAAGGTTTTTCTGAATTATTAAAAAGTTATTGGGCGGCCAAAAAAGGCGAGTGGCCAGGACAAAAAAAATGATTGCAGAATTAATAGATCCAGCAATATTAGGTTTTATATTAGTTGGAGTAATGCTCTTTGCAATATTTGTTGGGTTTCCAATTTCTTTTACATTAATTTTCCTTGGATTTGTTTTTGGATATCTTGGATTTGGTAAATTAGTTTTTTACTTAATGACCCTTCAGTTTTCTATGGTAATGACAGAACAAACCCTCGCCGCGGTTCCACTATTTGTTTTTATGGGAATAATGATGGAGCAAGCAGGATTAATGGAGAGATTATTTTCAGCTTTTCAATTAATGTTATCTAGAGTAAGGGGCTCTTTGTATTATGCAGTTCTATTTGTTTCAGTAATATTTGCTGCTGCTACTGGTATTGTTGGAGCATCTGTTACTATTCTTGGAATTATGGCTGCAAAATCAATGAATAGATCAAATTATGATGTGAGACTTGCAGCTGGTACTATTACTGCAGGAGGCACGTTAGGAATTTTAATTCCACCAAGTATTATGTTGGTTGTTATGGGCCCAATTATGGAAATACCCGTGATTGATTTATTTGCAGCTGCAATTATTCCTGGTATTTTGCTTGCTTCATTATACGCAGCTTACACAACGATTAGGTGTATGATTAATCCTAAATTAGGACCTGTATTACCTGATGAAATGAGAGCTACAAGCATGAAGGAAGTTTGGATAGAATTTTTTCTCGGTTTAGTACCTCCTGCTGCACTAGTGTTTGCTGCGCTAGGAAGTATTTTATTTGGATTCGCCACACCTACTGAGGCTGCTGGCTGTGGTGCAATGGGAGCATTACTTTTGTCATTAGCATATAAAAAACTAACACTCTCAAAATTGCAAGAGGCTCTTGTTAAAACTTTAGAGATCACTGCATTGATAATGGTTTTAGTAGCAGCGTCCAATTTTTTTGGTGCAGTTTTTGCAAGACTTGGAACTCCGACATTATTAACTGAATTTTTATTAAGTTTAGAGATGAATAAATATCTTATTCTTGGAATGATTATGGTAATGATTTTTCTTTTAGGTTGGCCATTAGAATGGGTACCTATTGTAATGATTATTATTCCAATAATTTTACCATTAGTAGAAGCTTTAGGCTTTAATCTAACTTGGTTTGCAATTCTTGTAGCAGTAAATCTTCAAACTGCCTGGTTATCTCCTCCTGTCGCTTTATCGGCATATTTTTTAAAAGGTGTGGTCCCTGAATGGGATTTAAAGGATATATATATTGGGATGATGCAATTTATGGCACTTCAAGTATTTGGATTAATACTAATAATCATATTCCCTAAAATTGCACTTTGGCTACCAACTCTCTTATATGGACAGTAATTGATATTTGTTTAATATATAAGTAGGTGATTCAACAAAAACAAAAAAACAGCCTACTTAATTGGGAATTAGTTTCTGTAAATCCAAATGAAAAAAATTGGAATTGGAAAGATTTGTTTTGTTTTTGGGGAAATGCAACACAAAGTGTAATAGGATTTTCATTAGTTGCTTCACTGTACTTAGTCTATAACCTAAATTTTTTTATAGTAATATTTGGATTTATTATTGCGGCATTTTTAGTTTTTATTTTCGCAGTTTTAATTGGAAAACCTTCCCAAAAACATGGATTGCCATTTCCAGTAATTCTTAGAACATCAATGGGTATTAATGGAGCGAGATATGTTGCAATGTTAAGAGGTGTTGTAGGAATTTTTATGTTTGGTGTTCAAACATTCTTTATATCTAAGTCAATTGGATATTTGATAAGAATTTCCTTGTACATTATTGATAAAAATATTCTACAGGTTGACATATTCTTGATCTTTTTTATGGGAATGAACATAATAGATGGAATTTCTTTTTTAATTACTTTTTTAATTCAATATCTTTTATTTTCTAAAGGTCAAAAAATCCATAAGACATTCATTAATTTTTCTACAATTTTCGTATATTTTGGTTTATTGCTTTTTTTATTTATTATTGTTGTAGAAAATTTTGAAGATTTAAAAAATTCATTATTACTAAGTTTAAACTACGAAAATTTTTTTTCGAAAAAAAATATATATCCTTTAATCAGCGTTACAGGTACATTATTTGCATATTTTTCCATTGTTTTAGTAAATTTTGGTGATTTTTCAAGATATGTAAAAAATGAAAAGGATTTAGGTTTCGGTAACTTTAGTCTGTTATTTAATTTAATTCTCTTTTCATTTTTTTCAATCTTAATTGTTTTAGGCTCTGACATAATATTAACTAAGAATATGATTGAAGTTGATCAACTTTTAACAAATCCAACTGATATAATTGGAAAATTTGATAATACTTTTTTAACAATTGTTGCCTTACTTTTTATTCTTTTTGCCTCTGCATCCACAAACTTAATTGCAAATTATATCCCTTCACAAAATGCTTTAATTAACTTATCTCCATCGAACCTAAGTCCTAAAAGCTCAGGTTTAATAATTATATTATGTGGTTTTTTTGTTGGCTTGTTCTGGACTCCTATTTTAAGTCAAATTGGAATACTTTCTTTTGTAGATACTTTTGGAGCTTTTTTTGGTCCTATATTTGGTATTATGATTATTGATTATTATATTATAAAAAATCAAACAATAAATAATAAAGACATATTTTCAACATTAAATGATAGCGTATACTATTACTCTAACGGGTGGCAGTTGAAAGGTATTTATTCGTTATTAATTGGATTTATATTTGCATCATCAACGATTTGGAATGGAAACTTAACATTTTTACAAACATATGCTTGGTTAATTGGTGCTTTATCTTCATCAATTGTTTATTATTTATTAGCAAGTAAATAAAAATGCACAATTTTGATTTAAAAAATAAAACTGCAGTTATAACTGGTGGTGCACAAGGGTTTGGTCTAGACATTGCAAAAAAGTTTTTAAGTTCTGGAGCCAAAGTAAATATTTGGGATATTGACAAAACTCAACTTAAAAAAGCAATAAAAAGCGTAAACAATAGTAATTTAAGTTTTAATGTTGTGGATGTTACAAATTTTAAAAATGTTGAAAAAACTGTAAAAAAAATAACTAAAAATTCAAAAATAGATATTTTAATTAATAGTGCAGGAATTACAGGTCCAACAACACAACTTTGGAATTATAAAATAAATGATTGGAAAAAAATTATAGAAATAAATTTAAATGGCACCTTTCATTGTTGCAAATCAATAGTTCCATTTATGATTAAAAATAAATATGGAAGAATTGTAAATATTGCCTCTGTTTCGGGTAAAGATGGAAATGCTAATGCAAGTGCATATAGCTCCTCAAAAGCTGGAGTTCTTGGTTTAACAAAGTCTCTTGGAAAAGAACTTGCTAAATATAACATTGCAGTAAATGCAATTACTCCTGCCGGTGCAAAAACAAGAATATTAAATCAAATGACAAAAAAACATGTAAAACAAATGCTTTCTAAAGTTCCTAGAGGCCGTTTTTTAGAACTGAATGAATTATCATCAATGGTGTGTTGGCTTTCTTCAGAAGAGAATTCTTTTTCAACTGCTGCTGTCTTTGATATTAGTGGTGGCAGATCCACTTATTAATTTTTTAAAAAAATATTGAAAAATAATAAATCTTCCTTATACGGATTGATATGTTTCTAAAATATTTAAAAATAGTTATCATTTTTATTTTTACTACTACCTCTTTAAATGCAGAGCAGATAAAAGTTTTTGAATTTTCTGAAGATGAATTAAAAACAATTAAAGTTAAGAAAGTAAGAAATGCAAAGGCTAAAACTATTTATACAGTAGGCAAAAATGAAAAAGGCAATTATCTTAAAGCGGAGGCTAATAACGCAGCTTCAGGCTTAGGAAAAGAAATTAAAATTAATCTTAATGTTACTCCTATTCTTAACATTACATGGAAAGTTGAAAAAGACTTATCAGGAATTAATGAAGAAACTAAAAAGGGGCATGATTTTGCAGCAAGAGTTTTTGTTATAAAAAAAACAGGTGCAACGCCTTTGTCAAATAGGGCAATAAATTATGTTTTTTCAAGCAATAACGATATTGATCATACTCATCCAAATCCATATACAAATAAATCTGTAGATTATGTTTTATCAACTACAAAAAAAAATTTAAACGAATGGGTAACAGTAAAGGCAAATGTTAAAGAACATTTTAAAAAGTTTCATAATCTTGATGTAAATGAATTAAATGGAGTTGCAATTATGGCTGATACTGATAATTCTAAATTGAATTCAATATCCTATTATCAAAATATATATTTTTCTTCAGAATAGAATTTAAATAATTTTTAAAATTTTTTTAAATAACCCTGCCATTTGAATCTCATTTATTCTTCCAGTGTTTACATTTCTTGGGCTGGGATGATAACAACCAACTAACAATATATTATTAGGCAATTGATATATTTTATCATGTTTAAATTCAATTTTTTGATCAAAGTTATACTCCGATTTATAAAAATAAACACAAGCATCAAAAGCAATTTTTCCAAGTGCTACGATTGTTGTTAAATTCTTAAGTCTATTTATTTCTTCATTAAAAAAACTAAAACAATTATCTAATTCTTTCTTTAAAGGTTTATCTCCAGGTGGAACACATTTTAATGCTGTTGTAATATATGCTTTATTAAGTTTTAACCCATCATTTAAATGCGTTGATGTCGGCTGATTAGAAATTTTTGCTTTATGTAAACACTTATATAAGAAGTCAGATGACCTATCTCCCGTGAAAACCCTACCAGTTCTATTTCCGCCGTGTGCGGCTGGCGCTAATCCTACTAATAAAATTTTAGCATTTATATCACCAAATCCAGTAATAGGTTTCCCCCAATAACTTTGATTTTCGTATTGCTTTCGTTTTTTTGTTGCAATTTTTTTTCTAAATTTAGCCAGTCTAGGGCATTTACTACATTTTATTATTTTTTTATTTAAATTATTCAAGTAAATATTATTCTTTATTTTTATCCGAATATAAAAGCGCAACTAAAAAAATCGCCGTCCATCCTAGAACTATTAAACCTTTTTTTATGTTTGTTTCAGCTCCCCAAATATCCAAAAATAATGCACCGATTATTATTCCAATAATATAAATAACTATTACTAAACTACTTTTCATTATTAATTTTTTTTTGTTTAATTATAGAAATACCATTTTCTGATTTAAATTTGTAAGACTCCTTGAAGCTTTCTAATTGCCAACCAGTCATTCTTTTTTGAATTTCTTCTAGGTTTTTTCTTTTCCATTCATCAGTTGTATTTTCATCTTTCCAAATTCTCTTTTCATCATTACTTCTTGCACATCCATAACAATATCCTGTAATTGGATCAGTCCTGCAAATACTAATACAAGGTGAAATAATCATTTTTTTAATTTTTTATATACTTTTATACTATTATTCTAATTGGACAAATTACTTCAATAATATATAAAACAGCAATAATTTGGGCGAGTGGCGGAATTGGTAGACGCGTTGGTCTTAGGAACCAATAGTGCAAGCTGTGAAGGTTCGAGTCCTTTCTCGCCTACCACTAATATGGTAAATTGAGTAAAAAATTATGAAAGTCACAGTTGAAAATAAAAAAGGTTTACAAAAAGATTTAAAAATCTTTATTGATAAAGAAACAATTTCAGGTCATCTAAATCAAAAGTATGATGAAATTAAAAAGGATGTAGTTTTAAAAGGCTTTAGACCTGGAAAAGTTCCAACAGAAGTATTAAAGAGACAATTTGGTAAAGCAGTTTATGGCGAAGTAATAGATCAAGTTTTAAAAGATACAACAACGAAAGTTTTAGAGGAAAAAAAAATTAAACCTGCCGGGCAACCTAAAATAGATCTTAAAACATTCGGTGAAGGTAAAGATCTTGAATATGTGATAACTGTTACAGAACTTCCAAGTATTGAATTGAGTCCATTTAATAAAATAAAATTAGATGAATATGTAGTCAAAATTAACCCAAAAGAGACAGACAAGAGAATACAACAAATTGGAAAATCACAAAAAAATTTTGTTGATGTAGACCCAGCAAAAGTTGCTAATGAAGGAGATCTAGTAATATTTGATTACAAAGCTACAGTAGATGGAAATGATTTTAAAGGTAGTGAAGGTAAGAATACTCAATTAGAATTAGGGAAAGATTTATTTATTAAGGGTTTTGACAAACAATTATTAAAGGTAAAAAAAAATGAAGATGTTGATGTAGAAGTTAATTTACCTGAAAATTTTCCTGAAAAATCATTAGTAGGAAAAAAAGCAATTTTTAAATGTAAAATTATATCTGTAAAAAAAGCAAAACCTCTTGAAATAAATGATGAGTTTGCAAAAAATCTTGGCGCAAAAGATTTAAAAGATCTAAAAGACTTAGTTTCAAAACAAATTAAAGATGAATATAAAAACTCTCTTGATATAATTGTTAAGAAAAAAATTTTAGAAGAAGTAGAGAAGCAAAAACTTGATGAACTTCCTCAAAATCTTATAGATCAAGAGTTAAAAAGTTTATCTCAAGGCATGAAAGAAGAGGAAGTTAAAAAAAATAAAAAATTGTTAGAAAATCAAGCAATCAAAAGAATTAAAACAGGATTAATTTTAAATGCTTATGGTGAAAAAAATAATATTAATGTTACAGAGCAAGAAATAAATGTGGAAATTCAAAAACAAATGAAAATGATGCCTGGACAAGAAAAAATAGTTAATGAGTATTATAAAGAAAATCCCTCAGCTCTCGATAGTTTAAGAGGAACAATTTATGAAGAAAAAATAATTGAACAAATTAAAAAAGAGGCAAAAATTTCTAAAAAAGAAATTACAAAGGAAGAAGCTGAAAAAATAATTAAAGAAGAGAATGAAAAAAATTTAAAAGAACAAAATAAATTTGTAAGAGTTTCGGACAATCCTAAAGACGATAATTCAAAAGAAAAAAATACCAAAAAAATAGCTACACAAAAAAATAAAACAACTAAAAAGCCCAAATCAGTAGAAAAGAAATCTATATCTGTAAAAAAAGTTAGCAAAAAGTAATCTCAAGTTGTATAAAGGTTACGAATCAAATTATGACAATTAAAATACCAGAGTATATGAACAACTTAGTTCCAATGGTTGTTGAGCAATCAAGCCGAGGTGAGAGAGCATTCGATATATATTCTAGGCTATTAAAAGAAAGAATTGTTTTTGTTGTAGGACCAATAAACGATAACATTGCATCACTGGTAACAGCTCAGTTATTATTTTTAGAGTCTGAAGACCCAAAGAAAGATATATCTTTATATATAAACAGTCCTGGTGGATTAGTAACAGCTGGTTTAGGAATTTACGATACCATGCAATACATTAAACCAGAAGTATCTACTCTTTGTATTGGTCAAGCTGCAAGCATGGGATCTTTTTTATTATCTGCAGGAAAAAAAGGTAAGAGATTTTCATTACCAAATTCAAGAATCATGGTTCATCAACCGTCAGCAGGCTATCAAGGACAAGCAACCGATATTGAAATACACGCAAATGAGGTCATGTCGTTAAAAAAGAGATTAAATGAAATATATTCTAAGCATACTGGAAAAAGTGTTGAGGAAATCAAAACTGCTTTAGAGAGAGATAACTTTATGACACCAGAAAATGCAAAAGAATTTGGTTTAATTGATAAAGTAGTAGATAAGAGAGAATAATTCACAAGATATAGTTTTTCTTTCAACCTTAGCTTGATTAACATTAGCTCTTTATAATAAAATGAATCTATTGATTCGATATAAAATTTATGAGCAATAATAAAAATATTTTGTACTGTTCTTTTTGTGGGAAAAGTCAACACGAAGTTAGAAAACTTATAGCTGGTCCAACAGTTTTTATATGTGATGAGTGTGTTGAACTTTGTATGGATATTATTAAAGAAGAAAGTAAAGATACGTTTGTAAAACATCAAGACGGCCTACCATCGCCTCGCGAAATTTGTTCAGTGCTAGATGACTATGTAATTGGCCAATCTCATGCAAAAAAGGTTTTATCTGTTGCTGTTCATAATCACTATAAAAGACTTAACTATGAAACTAAGACATCTAAATCTGTAGAGTTAGCTAAGTCTAATATATTACTTGTTGGACCGACTGGATGTGGAAAAACATTATTAGCACAAACTTTAGCAAGAATTTTAGATGTGCCTTTCACAATGGCCGATGCAACAACTTTGACTGAAGCAGGATATGTTGGAGAAGATGTGGAAAATATAATTTTAAAGTTGTTACAGGCGGCTGATTATAATGTTGAGAAAGCACAGAGAGGTATAGTTTATATAGACGAAGTAGATAAAATAAGTAGAAAATCGGAGAACCCATCTATTACTCGAGATGTATCTGGAGAAGGAGTTCAACAAGCTTTGCTTAAAATTATGGAAGGTACGATTGCTAGTGTACCACCTCAAGGTGGAAGAAAACATCCACAACAAGAATTCTTACAAGTTGATACAACTAATATTTTATTCATATGCGGTGGAGCATTTGCCGGTCTAGATAAAATTATATCACAAAGAGATAAAGGTTCATCTATTGGTTTTGGAGCTGAAGTAAAATCTTTAGAAGACAAAAAAACTGGTGAATGGATGAAAAACTTAGAACCAGAAGATTTATTAAAATATGGTTTAATCCCTGAGTTTATTGGTAGATTACCAATTACTGCTACTTTAGAAGATCTTGACGAAAAATCATTGATTAAAATTTTAATGGAGCCAAAAAATTCATTAATTAAACAATATCAGGAGCTGTTTAAATTAGAAGGAGTTAAATTAACTTTTAAGGATAACGCCGTAAAAGAAATAGCAAATAAAGCTATAAATAAAAAGACTGGTGCCAGAGGTCTAAGATCGATTCTGGAAAATATTCTTTTAAAAACAATGTTTGATCTTCCTGGAGACAATAATATTGAAGAAGTTATAGTTGATAATTCATCGGCAAAAGGACACACACAACCAATTATAGTTCATTCTAAGAACAAATCAAAAACAGATAAAACATCTGCAGCTTAATTATTAACATAGAACAATTATTACTATTGCAAATTATATTATAATGTCCATATTGTTCATATGGAAGTTAAAGTAAAATTACCACTATTACCTTTAAGAGACATAGTAGTATTTCCAAATATGGTAATACCATTATTCGTTGGAAGAGATAAATCAATTAATGCTCTAAATGAAGTCATGAAAGGTGATAAAAAAATAATTTTAGTTACTCAAAAAAATTCAGAGGTAGATGATCCAAAAAAAAATGATGTTTTTATGTATGGATGTGAAAGTAATATTTTACAATTGTTAAAATTACCAGATGGTACAGTAAAAGTTTTAGTTGAGGGTCAAAAAAGGGCAAAAATAGTTGATTTTGAAGATAATGAAAAATTTATAAATTGTACTTATGAAACTTTAAATAATATTGTGAACAAAGATGATGATTTAAACTCTTTATCTTCAATGGCCATAAGAAGACTTGAGAAACTGAGTAGCATAAATAAAAAAATACCTAATGAAACTATAAATTCAATCAAAGAAATGAAAGACCCAATTCAGGTAGCCGATAACATAGCATCGCATCTAAATGCAACGATATCTGAAAAACAACAAATTTTTGAAACATTAGACGTTAAAAAAAGACTTAACGCAATTATTAAAATTATGGAAAACGAGACAAGCATTATTGGAGTTGAAAAAAGAATTAGAGGAAGAGTTAAGACACAAATGGAAAAAACTCAAAGAGAATACTATTTAAATGAACAGTTGAAAGCGATTCAAAAGGAATTAGGTGAAATTGAGGATGGAAAGGATGAAACATCAAATTTAAATAAAGCAATTCAAAAAGCTAAAATGCCTAAAGAGGTTCAAAAGAAATGTTTATCAGAGTTGAAAAAATTAAAAAATATGAGCCCAATGTCAGCAGAAGCTACTGTAGTTAGAAATTATTTGGATTGGATGATTGATCTACCTTGGTATAAAAAAGATAAAGTTGATATTGACTTAAATAGAGCTTTAAAAGTTTTAGACGAGGATCATTTTGGTCTAGAAAAAATTAAAGAAAGAATAATCGAATTTTTAGCAGTTCAAAAAAGAATGGAAAAAATAAAAGGTCCAATATTATGTTTAGTTGGCCCTCCAGGGGTCGGTAAAACTTCTTTAGGCAAATCAATTGCTAAAGCTACAAATAGACAATTTGTTAGAATGTCTCTTGGTGGTGTTAGAGATGAGGCTGAAGTTAGAGGTCACAGAAGAACGTATATAGGATCGCTACCAGGCAAAATTATTCAGATGATGAAAAAAGCAGGTACAAAAAATCCTTTAATTTTATTAGATGAAATTGATAAAATAGGAAATGATTATAGAGGTGATCCTTCATCTGCCCTTTTAGAAGCTTTAGATCCAGAGCAAAATACCACTTTTAACGATCATTACCTAGAAGTAGACTATGATCTGTCAGATGTTTTATTTGTAACTACTGCAAATACTTTAAACATTTTACCACCGTTGCTTGATAGAATGGAAGTAATAAGAATACCTGGCTATACAGAAGATGAGAAAATTAATATTGCAGATAAATTTTTACTGCCTAAACAGATAAAAGAAAATGGAGTTAAGACTGGCGAACTTGAGTTAAAAGATGGCACAATCAAAAGCATAATTAGAAATTATACTAGAGAGTCTGGAGTAAGAAACCTAGAGAGAGAAATATCAAAAGTAACAAGAAAAGTTGTTAAAAAAGTTGTGAATAATGAGGAAACAAAAGTATCTGTAAGCTCAGATAATATTTCAGATTTTCTTGGAGTTAAAAAATTTAAATTTGGTGAATTAGAGAATGAAAATAAAATTGGTATTGTAACAGGATTAGCTTGGACAGAGTTTGGAGGAGAAATTTTAAAAATTGAAACTGTAAATATGCCAGGAAAAGGCAGAATGCAGATAACAGGAAAACTTGGAGATGTAATGCAAGAGTCTGTTAAAGCGGCAAAATCATTTGTAAGATCTAAAAGTCTTGAATATGGAATTATTCCACCAGTTTTTGAAAAAAAAGATTTTCATATTCATGTACCCGAAGGTGCAACACCTAAAGATGGACCGTCAGCAGGGATTGCAATGGTTACATCAATAGTTTCATCAATTACATCAATTCCTGTTAATAGAGAAATTGCGATGACAGGAGAAGTAACAATAACAGGACAAGTTTTGCCCATAGGCGGTTTGAAAGAAAAATTACTAGCAGCACATCGTGCTGGAATAAAAAAAGTGTTAATTCCAAAAGATAATGAAAAAGATCTTGTTGATATTCCAAAAAAAGTTAAGGAAGATATAAAGATTGTTGCAGTAGAATTTGTAGATGAAGTACTTAAAATCGCTCTTACAAAAGAGTTAAAAAAAGTTGAGTGGGTAGAAGTTCAAAATCTTTCAAAATCTGAAAAAGAGGATAATACTCAAAAAGTACTTACTAACTAATACATTATTATAATTTACATTGTATCCATGTTGATATAAAACGACTCAATATTTGGGGGCGGTTAGCTCAGTTGGTAGAGCATCTCGTTTACACCGAGGGGGTCAAAGGTTCGAGTCCTTTACTGCCCACCAAGATAGTGGGGGTGTAGCTCAGTTTGGTTAGAGCGCCTGCCTGTCACGCAGGAGGCCGCGGGTTCGAGTCCCGTCACTCCCGCCACCAAGTGATAACAATTCTCATAACTTAAAATAGGCAACAAATTAGCCACAAACGACGTGACTAAATTGCACTGTAATTTGTTTTAAATATACATATAAAAAACCTTAATTATCTATGATTAATAACGCTTTTAATAAAATTAAAAACAATTATAATAAGATTCTTATCAGAATTATCTTATTCAAAGATTTAAAAGTTTAAAAAAATTACAGAATGATCGCGGATATTTTAAAAGACTATTTTCCAATTATTTTATTTTTAATAATTGCTATAGGTTTAAGTATAGCTTTTATAATTTTAAACATAGCTTTATCACCAAACAACCCAGATCCAGAAAAATTGTCAGTTTATGAGTGTGGATTTGAACCATTTGAAGACTCAAGAATGGAATTTGATGTAAGATTTTACCTTGTAGCAATTTTATTTATTATATTTGATCTAGAAATAGCTTTTTTATTTCCATGGGCAATATCATTAGGAAAAATTGGATTATTCGGATTTGTTTCAATGATGATTTTTTTATTTATTTTAACTATTGGCTTCATTTATGAGTGGAAAAAAGGAGCGCTTGATTGGGAATAGAATATGAACTTAAACGATAAATATAGTCAAATACCTGAAGAATTTAAAAAGCTTGCTAAAGATTTTAGTGATCAAGGTTTTATTACCACTTCATTTGACAATCTAGTAAACTGGGCAAGAACAGGTTCACTTCACTGGATGACTTTTGGTTTAGCATGTTGTGCTGTTGAAATGATGCAAACATCTATGCCAAGATATGATCTTGAGAGATTTGGTGCGGCTCCAAGAGCAAGTCCTAGACAATCTGATGTAATGATAGTAGCAGGTACTTTAACAAATAAAATGGCACCAGCATTGAGAAAAGTATACGATCAAATGCCAGAGCCCAGGTATGTTATATCAATGGGAAGTTGTGCAAATGGAGGGGGATACTATCATTATTCATATTCTGTAGTTCGTGGTTGTGATAGAATTGTTCCAGTTGATATATATGTTCCGGGCTGTCCACCCTCAGCTGAAGCTCTTTTGTATGGAATAATGCAATTACAAAAAAAGATAAGAAATAAAGGATCTTTAGAGAGATAAAGATTTATGAAAAATTTAGAAATTATTGAAAAAAAAATTAATTCTGAACTAACAACTAAAATTAATAGTTCTAGTATCAATCATAATCATATTTATCTAAATATAGATGAAGAGGATTTATTAGATGTAATTATTTTTTTAAAAACAAATAATGAAACAAAATTTAAGCAATTAATAGATATTACTGCTGTTGATTATCCAGAAAGAGAAAAAAGATTTAAATTAGTTTATTTGTTTTTAAGCCACGAAAATAACAAAAGAATTAAAGTTGATTTTTTTATTAAAGAAAATAATTCTGTAACATCAGTAACCTCAATTTTTCCATCAGCAAATTGGATGGAAAGAGAAGTTTTTGACATGTATGGAATAAATTTTAAAAACCATCCAGACTTAAGAAGAATATTAACAGATTATGGATTTGATGGACATCCTTTAAGAAAAGACTTTCCATTAACAGGACATAATGAGGTTAGATATAGTGAGGATGATAAAAAAGTGATTTATGAGCCTGTTAAGCTAGAACAAAATTATAGAAATTTTGATTATGAAAGTCCATGGGAAGGAACAAAATATATTAAAGAAATTTCGAAAAAATAAATATAAAAATGTCAAAAGAAATTAAAAAACTAAATTTAAATTTTGGGCCTCAACATCCTGCTGCGCACGGAGTTTTAAGACTAATACTAGAGTTAGACGGAGAAATAGTTGAAAAAGCAGATCCACATATTGGATTGCTACATAGAGGCACGGAAAAATTAATTGAAAACAAAACATATATCCAAGCCGTTCCTTACTTTGATAGACTCGATTATGTTGCACCAATGAATCAAGAACATGCTTTTGCTTTAGCGATTGAAAAAATTTTAAAAATTGATGTCCCAATTAGAGCCCAATTTATAAGAGTAATGTTTTGTGAAATTGGAAGAATACTTAGTCATATATTAAATATTACAACTCAAGCAATGGACGTTGGAGCATTAACACCAACTCTATGGGGATTTGAGGAGAGAGAAAAATTAATGGGTTTTTATGAAAGAGTATCAGGTTCAAGATTACATGCTAACTATTTTAGAGCAGGTGGTGTTCACCAAGATCTTCCAAGAGGTCTAGATAAAGATATCGGAGTTTTTTGTGAAAACTTTCCAAAAATAATCTCTGATTTAGAAACATTGCTTACAGATAATAGAATTTTTAAACAAAGAAATGTTGATATTGGCGTTGTTAGTAAACAAGATGCTTTAGATTATTCATTTTCTGGAGTGATGCTCAGAGGATCAGGCATTCCCTGGGATTTAAGAAAGTCACAATCATATGATTGTTATGACCAATTTGATTTCAAAATTCCAATAGGAAAAAACGGAGATTGTTATGATAGATATCTATGTAGAATAGAGGAGATGAAAGAAAGTATAAAAATTATAAATCAATGTTTAGATAAAATGCCCAAAGGCCCAATTAAATCTTTAGATGGAAAGATTACACCACCCAAAAAAAAAGAGATAAAAGAGTCTATGGAAGCTTTAATTCATCATTTTAAATTATTCACAGAGGGATATCGAGTAGAAAAAGACGAAATCTATGTTGCGGTAGAAGCACCGAAAGGTGAATTTGGAGTTTATTTAATATCAGACGGTTCAAGCAAACCTTATAAATGTAAAATAAGAGCTCCTGGATTTTTTCATCTTCAAGCAATGAATTATTTAATTAAAGGACATATGTTAGCAGATGTGCCTGCTGTTTTAGGTTCAATGGATATAGTATTTGGAGAAGTGGATAGGTAATGGCAATTAAAAAAATTTCAAAAATTCAACCAGATAAATTTGAATTTAATAAAAATAATAAAGATATAGCTAATAATATCATTAAAAATTACCCTTCAGGAAAACAACAAAGTGCAGTTATGCCTTTATTGAATATTGCTCAAAAGCAAAACGATAATTGGATCCCTTTAGCAGCCATGAAATACATAGCTAAATATTTAGATATGCCTTATATCAAAGTTTATGAAGTAGCCACTTTTTATAGTATGTATAATTTGGCACCAGTAGGAAAGTACTTCTTCCAAGTTTGTACTACAACACCATGTATGCTTAGAGGTGCTTACGATCTAGTTAAAGTTTGCAAAAAAAAAATATCTGAAAATGAAAATCAACTATCTGATGATGAGAAAACATCTTGGTTAGAAGTTGAATGTCTTGGCGCATGTGTAAATGCACCAATGCTACAAATAAATGATGACTATTATGAAGATTTAGATCCAACTAAATTAGAGTCAATTATAGATAAAATTAATAAAAATGAAGATCCTAAGCCTGGATCTTATAAAGGTAGAATAAGTACTGAACCAGAAAATATTAGAAAAACATTACTTGGAAATAAAAATGCTTGAAGATAAAGATAGAATTTTTAAAAATTTATACAATGATTTTGGTTCGGATTTAAACTCTGCTAAAGAAAGAGGCGATTGGATAGATACTAAGAATATTTGCTCAAAAGGTAGGGATTGGATTATAAATGAAATAAAAATTTCTGAACTTAGAGGTCGAGGTGGTGCAGGATTTCCAACTGGTTTAAAATGGTCATTTGCTCCAAAAGAAGTTGGTTCTAGACCTCACTATCTCGTAATTAACGCAGATGAATCTGAACCAGGAACTTGTAAAGATAGAGATATTTTAAGATTTGAACCCCATAAGCTAATCGAGGGATGTTTAATTGCATCATATGCAGTAAATGCACATAAATGTTACATATATATTCGAGGTGAATATTTTAATGAAGGACAAAAACTTCAAAGCGCAATAAATGAAGCATATAAATCTGGTTTAATTGGAAAAAACTCGGCAGATACAGGTTGGGATTTAGATATTTTTATTCATTATGGAGCAGGCGCATATATATGTGGAGAAGAGACAGCATTATTAGAAAGTATTGAGGGTAAAAAAGGTCAACCAAGGTTAAAACCTCCTTTTCCTGCTCTTGTAGGACTTTATGGTTGTCCGACAATTATAAATAATGTTGAAACGATTTCTGTTGTTCCAACTATATTAAGAAGGGGAGGAAAATGGTTTTCATCATTAGGGAGACCTAAAAACACAGGTTCTAAAATTTATTGTATTTCTGGCAATGTTAACAACCCATGTAATGTTGAGGAGGAAATGGGCATACCTCTAAAGGTATTGATAGATAAACATGCTGGAGGCGTTGTTGGTGGATGGGATAATCTTAAAGCAGTTATACCTGGAGGATCTTCAATGCCATTAATACCAAAGGATATTTGTGAAACAATTAAAATGGATTTTGATACTCTTATTGAAAATAAAAGTGGATTAGGAACAGCTGGCATAGTCGTAATTAACAAAGATCAAGATATAATTAAATGTATGGCCAGAATTGCAAGATTTTATAAACATGAAAGTTGTGGTCAATGTACACCTTGCAGAGAAGGTTCAGGATGGATGTGGAGAATACTTGAGAGAATGGCAAAGGGAGAATGTTCTAAAGACGAAGTAGATATGCTTTTAGATGTAACAAAACAAATTGAGGGACATACAATATGTGCATTTGGAGAGGGTTCTTCCTGGCCTGTGCAAGGACTAATAAGACATTTTAAAAAAGATATTTTAAGTAGGAATAATTTCAATCCACTTGTGAAAAAAGATAAAAATATTCCTTATTTAATTGATCAACATTTATTAGAAAAATAAAATGCTTAAAATTAAAGTTAATGATGTAGATATCGATGTTGAAGAAGGATTGACTGTTTTGCAAGCATGCGAACAAGCAGGAGTTGAGATCCCAAGATTTTGTTATCATGAGAAATTATCTATTGCTGGCAATTGTAGAATGTGCCTTGTTGAGATGGAAAAATCACCAAAACCAATAGCCTCATGTGCCATGCCAGTTGCAGAAGGAATGAATATTAAAACAAATACATCAAAGGTTGAAAAGGCTAGAAAAGGGGTTATGGAATTTCTTTTAGCTAACCACCCGTTAGATTGTCCCGTCTGTGATCAAGGAGGTGAGTGTGATTTACAAGATCAATCAATGTATTATGGAATTGATAAGTCAAGATTTAAGGAAAATAAAAGATTTGTTCCTGAAAAATATATGGGACCTTTAATCAAAACACAAATGACAAGATGCATACATTGCACAAGGTGTATACGTTTTGCGACAGAGGTAGCAGGAGTCTCTGAATTAGGAGCGATTGGAAGAGGTGAAGATATGCAAATTACAACATACTTAGAAAAGTCAATGCAATCTGAAATGTCGGCTAATGTAATAGATTTGTGCCCGGTTGGCGCCCTAACATCAAAACCTTATGTTTTTGAGGCAAGACCATGGGAGTTAAAAAAAACTGAAACTATAGACGTTATGGATGCAGTAGGATCAAATATTAGGGTTGATACTTTTGGCTGGGAAGTAAAAAGAGTATTACCAAGAATAAATGAAGAAATTAATGAAGAATGGATATCAGATAAAACAAGATATGCTTGTGACGGACTAAAATTTCAAAGAATAGACAATCCATATTTAAAAGAAAACGGAAAATTTAAAAAAATAAATTGGAACAAGGCTTACAAAATTATTGTTGATAAAATTAAAAATACATTACCGGATAAAATTGCAGGTTTTACAGGCGATTTAACAAATATGGAAACAATGTATATAGTTAAAGAATTCTTCGAAAAAACAATCAAATCAAAAAATTTAGAAACTAGATCAGAAGACACTTATGTAAATATAAATAATAGAGAAAATTATTTATTTAATAGCAAAATAAACGGAATCGAAAATAGTGATTTAATTTTTTTAATAGGATCGAACCCAAGATTTGAAGCAACAATATTAAATTCAAGGATAAGAAAATCATTTTTAAAAAATAATACAAAAATTATTTCAATGGGTGATGTAGGTAATTTAAATTATCCATATGATATTATAAAAAATGATCTAAATACCTTAGATGAATTATTAAATGAAAAAAGTAGTATTTTTGATATATTTAAAAATTCTAAGTTTCCAATTTTTTTAATTGGTCAATCTTTTTTTAAATTGAAATCTGCAGACTTTTTTTTAAATAAAATAAAAAAATTTCTTAAAAAAAATGATAAAATTAATGATAAATGGAATGCCTTAAATATCCTGTCTAATAACGCATCAACAGTTGGAGGATATGATTTAGGTATTATGAACTCTGATAATGGGAGAAATTTAATTTTAGAAAAGCTTAAGAATAATTATTTTAATTTAATTATTCTTGTTGGCCAAGATAATTTAGATTTTAAAAAAAAAAATGAATTTATAATTTATATAGGAAGTCATGGAGACAAAGGAGCTAATTGCGCAGATATAGTACTTCCAGGTTCTGCGTATACTGAGCAAGATGGATATTTTACAAATTTAGAGGGAAAAATTCAAAAATCATTTAAAGCATCCTATCCTCCTGGTGATGCTAAAGAAGATTGGTTAATAATTAATGAGCTTTCAGAGTTATTGAAACGAAAGAAACTATTTGAAGACAAAGATAAATTAGTTGGGAGCATGATAAACTATTTAAAAATAAACCAAAAAAAAAATAATTTTGAGCAAGTGTTTAATGAAAATTTTACTAATGAAAAAATAGTAGTTGATCCACTTGATTATTATTATTCTAATGTAATTTCAAGAGCTTCAAAAACTATGAATGAATGTAGAAATGAAAAAATTAAAACTAAATCTAATGGAACTACTGGTTAATGATTGAAATTTTTTATACAATTTTCCAAGAAACTTATAAAATCTTATTTTTATTATTACCATTATTGACTGCTGTAGCAATGATAGTTTGGTTAGATAGAAGGGTTTGGGCATTTGTTCAAAAAAGAAGAGGACCTAATGTTGTAGGACCTTTTGGATTGCTCCAATCTCTTGCAGACGCTTTAAAGTATATTTTTAAAGAAGTTATAATTCCAGCAAGCTCAAATAAAGTAATATTTATATTAGCTCCTATCATAACTATGACTCTAGCAATGATAGCTTGGGCAGTTATTCCATTTAGTGAATCTTTTGTATTAGCAAACATTAATGTTGGAATACTTTATATTTTTGCAGTTTCTTCATTAGGTGTTTACGGGATAATAATGGGTGGATGGGCTTCGAATTCTAAATATCCTTTTTTAGGTGCCATAAGATCTGCTGCTCAAATGGTTTCTTATGAAGTATCAATAGGAGTAATTATAATAAATGTTTTGTTATGTGTAGGCTCTTTAAATTTGACAGATATTGTATTGGCTCAAAAAAATTTATGGTTTATTATTCCTCTTTTCCCAATGTTTGTAATTTTTTTTATTTCTGCTCTTGCGGAGACTAATAGACCACCTTTCGATCTACCAGAAGCTGAAGCAGAATTAGTAGCCGGTTACCAGACTGAATATTCAGGAATGATGTATGCAATGTTTTGGCTTGGAGAATATGCAAATATTTTATTAATGTGTGCGTTAGGCTCTATTTTGTTTCTTGGAGGATGGTTGGCACCTATAGATTTGTATCCTTTTAGCATAATACCAAGTCCAATATGGCTAATAATTAAAATATTATTTTTATTTATTTTATTTTCGTTGGTAAAAGCTATTGTGCCACGTTATAGATATGATCAACTAATGAAATTAGGATGGAAAATTTTTCTACCATTATCTTTAATTTGGTTAATACTAACATCTGGATTTTTACTTTATTTTGACTTGTTACCAACAAATTGATTATGAAAATTAGTAGAATTTTAAAAACAATATTAATGCTAGATTTTTTATCTGGATTATTAATTGCTATTAAAGAGTCATTTAGATCAAAAAAAACAATAAACTATCCATTTGAAAAAGGAAAAATAAGTCCTAGAGCAAGAGGAGAACATGCTCTCAGAAGATATCCAAATGGAGAGGAACGTTGTATAGCATGTAAACTCTGTGAAGCAGTATGTCCTGCGCAGGCAATTACGATAGAGTCCACAGAAAGATCAGATGGAAGCAGAAAAACAACAAGGTACGATATAGATATGTTAAAATGTATTTATTGTGGGTTATGTGAAGAGTCATGTCCTGTAGATGCGATTGTTCAAGGACCAAATTTTGAGTTTGCTACAGAAACTCGTGAAGAGCTTTATTATAACAAAGAAAAATTACTTGAAAATGGAGATAGATGGGAGAATATACTCGAGGCAAATATAAAGGCTGACAATCCGTATAGATAACTAAATGATAGCGCACTCTATTTTTTTTTTTGCTTTTGCATTTATAGCAATTATATCAGCAATAATGGTAACAGTTTCAAAAAACACTGTTCACTCTGTTTTTTTTTTAATTTTAGATTTCATTAGCATATCTTGTCTGTTCATAATGATGGGTGCAGAATTTTTGGGCATGATAATGTTAATTGTTTATGTAGGAGCTGTAGCTGTTCTATTTTTATTTGTTGTTATGATGTTAAATGTTGCCAAACAATCAAATGAGTGGTTTAAATCATCATCAAGAAGTTCTCATATACCTATTGGATTATTAGTAAGCATAATAATATTTTTTGAACTGATTATTGTAATTGGAGGTTGGAAATATAAACCAGAATTAGTTAACAACTCAATCAATAGTGTATCCTCAGAAATTACAAATACTCACTCTATAGGTTACGTATTATACACAGATTATATTCACTTATTTCAGCTATCTGGAATGATTTTACTTGTAGCCATGATTGGTGCAATTGTTTTAACATTTAGAAAAAGATCTGGAATAAAAAGACAAAGTTATTTCAAACAAATATCACGAGAAAGATCCGAGGGAATCGAATTAGTAGATGTAAAAAAAAATAAAGGAGTCGATATAGATGTTTGAAGTAGATTTAGGTCACTATTTAACTCTTGGTGCAATTATTTTTACAATAGGTGTAGTTGGAATTTTTTTAAATAGAAAAAATATAATCGTTATATTGATGAGTATAGAATTAATTTTATTAGCAGTAAATATTAATCTAGTAGCTTTTTCAATGTATTCCCAAGATATAACTGGACAAATCTTTACTCTATTTATTTTAACTGTAGCAGCGGCAGAGGCTGCAATTGGTTTAGCAATTATAGTAGTTTACTATAGAAATGCTGGAACAATAAGGGTTGAGGAAATAGACAAACTTAAAGGGTAAAATGGAATATATAATTTTATTTTTACCGTTGCTTGCCTCATTCGTTGCAGGTTTTTTTGGAAAATTAATTGGTGAAAGAAATTCTGAAATTATTACAAGTTTATCAGTTTCAATTACAGCAATATTATCTATTATAATTTTTTATAATGTAGTTACACAAGATTATAATAACAACATTGTAATTGCTTCATGGATAAAATCTGGATCATTAGAAATAAACTGGGCAATCAATATTGATGCTTTATCATCTGTAATGTTGGTAGTTGTCACTTTAATATCCTCAATAGTTCATATTTACTCAATTGGTTATATGTCCCACGATCCTCATAAACCACGATTTATGGCTTTCTTGTCATTATTTACTTTCGCAATGTTAACACTTGTAACATCTGATAATTTTTTACAATTATTTTTTGGATGGGAAGGTGTTGGATTATGTTCGTATTTTTTAATTGGATTTTGGTTTAAAAGAGAAAGTGCAAATGCGGCGGCAATTAAAGCTTTTTTGGTTAATAGAGTAGGTGATTTTGGGCTAGCATTAGGTATTTTCTTAATTTTTTATCTTTTTGGAACAATTAATTATGATGAAGTATTTAAATTAATACCAACCATCCTAGATGAAAAAATAAATTTTTTAAGTTTTGATTTTAATTCAATAGATTTAATCTGCATACTTTTATTCATTGGAGCAATGGGTAAATCAGCACAAATTATATTGCATACTTGGTTGCCAGATGCTATGGAAGGACCAACACCTGTTTCTGCGCTAATACATGCAGCAACAATGGTCACAGCAGGAGTTTTCTTAGTAGTTAGATGTTCTCCAATTTATGAATTTTCTGAGTTAGCGCTTTCTATAGTAACAATTGTGGGCATAGTAACAGCAATATTTGCTGCAAGTGTGGCTTTAGTTCAAAATGATATTAAAAAAATTATTGCTTATTCAACATGTAGTCAATTGGGATATATGTTCTTTGCGACCGGTGTAGGCGCATATAATGTAGCAATGTTTCACCTCTTTACACATGCTTTTTTTAAAGCATTATTATTTTTAGGATCTGGCTCAGTTATTCATTCATTTAATGACGAACAAGATATTAATAAAATGGGAGGAGTTAAAAAAATTCTTCCTTATACTTATATACTTATGATTATAGGTACTTTAGCTTTAACAGGATTTCCTTTTTTATCTGGTTTTTATTCAAAAGACGCAATTATTGAATTTGCATACTTAAAAGGAGATTATTTGGGATATTTTGCAGCTAGTGCCGGAGTATTTACTGCCTTGTTGACCTCTATCTATTCATGGAGACTAATTTTTAAAACATTTCATGGTTCATATAACAACACAAAACAACCAATTGAGTCAGTACATGAATCGCCAATGGTAATGATAATTCCACTAATTATTCTAGCTATAGGATCAATTCTAGGAGGAATTTTATTTAAAGATTTATTTATTGGACAGGAAAGTTCTTATGTATTTTGGAAGTCATCAATTAAATTTTTAGATCCTCTGAGCATTGATCATCCTCCAATTTGGTTTATAATATTAACTCCAGCTTTAGTAATAATTTCTATTCCAATATCATTTTATTTATTTGTTAAAAATAAAAATGTTACTAAAGTTTTGATTGAACAAAATAGACCGTTTTATTTATTTTTAAAAAATAAATGGTATTTTGATGAGTTTTACGAATTTATTTTTATAAAACCTTTAAAGTTTTTAGGTTATCTTTTTTGGAAAAAAGTCGATGGATCAATAATTGATAAATTTGGACCCGATGGAATATCTAAAATTATAAAAAATTTTTCTATTAAAGCGGTAAAATTCCAATCAGGCTTCATTTATCAATATGCATTTGTCATGCTTTTAGGTTTTTCTTTGCTATTAACTTTATTAATATTAGATTAAATGAATTTTCCTATACTTACCTCTCTTATTTTACTACCAGCAATAGGTTCTTTTTTTATTTTTTTTGTAAAATTTAATAAAAATTATCAGAGCAGTAAATATGTTGCTTTATTTATTTCTTTAGCAAATTTTGTACTCGCTCTTTACTTATGGTCGATATTTGACAATAGCTCGAGTGAGTTTCAGTTCATAGAAGAAAAAAAATGGATACAAGGTTATTTTAATTATAAAGTTGGAATAGATGGTATTTCAATTTTATTTATAATATTAACAACTTTTATAACACCATTGTGCATTATTTCAGTTAATTCAACTGTAACAAAAAGACTTAAAGATTTTCTAATTGCAATATTACTAATGGAAACATTGATGATTGGGGTTTTTTGTTCTTTAGATTTAATTTTATTTTATCTTTTTTTTGAAGGTGGTTTAATCCCAATGTTTCTTATTATAGGAATATGGGGCGGAGAAAGAAGAGTTTATTCTGCATTTAAATTCTTTTTATATACACTTCTTGGTTCAGTTTTGATGCTAGTTGCAATAATTACCATTTATTGGATGACTGGAACAACAGATGTAGAAAAACTATATCAAATAGGTATTGATTATAATTATCAAAAACTTTTATGGCTTGCATTTTTTAGTTCATTTGCTGTTAAAACACCAATGTGGCCTTTTCATACATGGCTTCCAGATGCTCATGTCGAGGCACCAACTGCTGGATCCGTTTTATTGGCAGCAATACTTTTAAAAATGGCAGGTTATGGCTTTATAAGATTTTCATTAGGTTTATTTCCTCTGGCATCTGAATATTTTATTCCTTTAGTATTTACTCTAAGTTTAATTGCAATTGTATACACTTCACTTGTAGCTTTGATGCAAGAAGATATGAAAAAACTTATTGCATATTCTTCTGTAGCACATATGGGCTTTGTAACATTAGGTATATTTACTTTAACCCAACAGGGTTTGGTAGGAAGTATTTTTCAAATGATAAGTCATGGGCTTATATCTGCTGCATTGTTTTTATGTGTTGGCGTTGTTTACGAAAGAATGCATACACGCCTTATAAATAAATATGGAGGGGTAGTAAGTGTAATGCCAAAATATGCAATTGTATTCATGATTTTTACTCTTGGTGCATTAGGTCTACCAGGTACAACTGGTTTTGTTGGTGAATTTTTAATTTTACTTGCTGCATTCAAAAAAAGTTTTTTGGTTGCAATTATTGCAAGTTTGGGAGTAATTTTTGGTGCAGCATATATGCTTTGGTTATACAGAAGAATAATATTCGGTGAAATTAAAAATGCAGATGTAAAAAAATTATTTGATTTAAAAAAACATGAAATTGTTATTTTGTGGTCAATTGCGGTGCCCTCAATATTTTTTGGTTTTTATCCTCAGCCATTAATTGTTACTGTAGACGTATCTGTTATCAATCTATTAGAAATGTATAATAATAATTTAAAAACTTTTTTAGTAAATAAATAATGATAAATATAAACTTGATATTCCCAGAAATTTTTATTTCATTATCTATAATGTTTCTTTTAATTTTTGGTGTTTACAAAAAAAATAGTTCTAAATTAGTTTACTCTTTATCAATCATTTCATTATTAATAGTGTTGGCATTGTGTTTTAATTTAAGAACAGTTACTGAGGTATACTTATTTAACGAAAGTTATCAAATTGGTTACCTTTCAACTTTTATGAAAATACTTGTAATCTTATCAGGTGTATTTGTAATGAGTGTCTCTTTAAAATACCTTAAAATAAACAATATTCTCAAAATTGAGTTTCCAATTTTAATTTTGAGTTCCATTTTAGGAATGATAGTGATGATTAGTTCTAATGATTTAATAGTATTTTATATGGGTTTAGAACTTCAATCTTTGTCTCTTTACGTATTAGCTTCTTTTAATAAAGACAATATCTTATCATCAGAGTCTGGTTTAAAGTACTTTATTTTAAGTGCGCTCTCATCAGGACTTTTGCTATATGGATGTTCATTAATATATGGATTTTCTGGTTCAACAAATTTTATCCAAATTTCAGAAAATATTGACATTAATCAGTATTCCTTAACGTTTGGAATAGTATTTATTTTGGTAGGTTTGGCTTTTAAAATATCAGCGGTTCCTTTTCATATGTGGGCGCCAGATGTTTATCAAGGGTCACCTACACCAGTTACACTTTTTTTTGCTATTTTACCAAAGGTTGCTGCACTAACTGTATTAATAAAAATTTTATATGTACCCTTTTTAAATTTAATAGAACAATGGCAAATGATAGTAATTTTTTTGTCTATAGCATCAATGATTTTTGGGGCGGTTGCTGCTATCGGCCAAAAAAATTTAAAAAGACTGATTGCATATAGTTCTATAAGTCATATGGGATACACAATCGCAGGATTATCAACTGGAACAAATGAAGGAATTCAAAGTTCAATTATATATATTTCAATATATGTAGTAATGAACTTAGGTTTTTTCTGTTGTCTGCTTATGCTTAAAAGGGATGGAAAGTATTACGAAACAGTTGAGGATATGTCAGGTTTGTCAAAGAATCATCCTATGTTGTCATTTTCACTATTATTAATTTTATTTTCACTTGCTGGTATTCCGCCATTAGCCGGATTTTTTGCAAAGTTCTATGTGTTTATGGCAGTCATCAAAAGTGAGATGTATTTTTTAGCTATAACAGGCTTATTATCAACTGTTATAGCAGCTTTTTATTATCTAAGAATTATTAAAATTATATATTTTGATCCAGAAAAAGAAAAGTTTGATACACATCACAATATTGCTTTAAAAGTATCTCTTTTTATAACAACTATATTTATTTTATTTTATTTTATTTTTCCGAGTAAATTAATTCAAATTGTTTCAAAAATAAACGTAATTTGATGAAATTAATAAAAACTAACCTTAAAATTTCAAACAGTACAAATGATGAAGCGATAAAAAGAATAAAAAAAGGAAAAAATAATGGAATAATAATAACTCAAATACAAAAAAGAGGCAGGGGTAGATATGGAAAAAAATGGATTTCAATCAAAGGAAACTTGTTTATGAGTATTTTTTTTGAGATTAAAGAGAAAAGTTTACTAAAAAAAATTACAAAAGATAATTGTCATTTGGTGAAAAAGAGTTTAAGTAATTTAGTAAAATATAAAATATCAATAAAACCGCCTAACGATTTATTGATAATGGGTAAGAAAGTTTGTGGTATACTTCAAGAAACAATAACATATAGTAAAAAAAAATTTATTATAATTGGAATTGGTGTAAATATAAAAAAAAATCCTTTTATTAGAAATTATCCTACAACTAATCTAAATAAGCATGCTTATACAAAATTAAATAGAAATATAGTTTTTACTAATATAAGAAAAACTTTTGAAAAAAAAATAGGTAAAATTTAAAAAATGTATTTATTAGGAGATATAGGAAACACAGAAATAAAAATTTGTCTTGTTAATTCAAATTATAAAATCCTAAAAAAAATGATATTAAAAACTAATTCAATTAGCTATAAATATCTAGATTATAATTTTTCCTTTTTTTTAAAATATTCAACAAAAATCCAAAAAATTTTATTTAGTAGTGTTGTACCAATAGCATTTAAAAAAATTAAATTATTAATATCAAAAAAATTTAAAAAAAAAGTATTTGAACTTAAAGAAATTAATATAAATAATTTTATTCAAACAAAAGTTAATAAAAAACAGGTGGGTTCTGATAGAATTGCTAATACAATTGGAGCAATAAATAATAAAGAAAATTTTATTGTTGTTGATTTTGGAACAGCCACTACCTTTGATGTAATTATTAAAAATAAATATCTAGGAGGTATAATTGCTCCTGGTATAAATCTTTCATTAAAAACACTTTCAAAAAAAGCTTACTTAATTCCTAAAATTAATTTTTCAAAAGTAAAAAAAGTTATTGGTACTAATACAAGTTCAGCTGTTAAATCAGGTTTCTTTTGGGGTTATTGTGGATTGATAAATAATATAATTAAATTAATTTCTAGAGAAACAAATAAATCTTATAAAATAATTTTAACAGGAGGTTTATCCCACCTATTTAAAAACTCTTTAAATGTTAAAACATTAATTAAAAAAGATCTTACAATTTATGGATTATATAAATTATTAAATAGCAAGAATTAATATGAAAAATGAATTATTATTTTGTCCATTAGGTGGTTCAGGTGAAATTGGAATGAACATGAATCTTTTTTCATATGGTAGCACCGATGATCAAAAATGGATAATTGTTGATGTTGGAGTTACTTTTGCAGATGACACTGTTCCTGGTATAGATTTAATTTATCCAGATCCTGGTTTTATATTAGATAAAAAAGACGATATTCTAGGAATTGTACTAACTCACGCACATGAAGACCATATTGGTGCTATAGCTTATATTTGGCCAAAAATTAAATGCAATATATATGCAACACCTTTTACATCAGTGTTAATAAATGAAAAATTTAAAGAAAAAAAAATTGATATCTCGAATTATTTAAAAATAGTTCCATTAAACTCTACTTTAAATTTAAAACCTTTTGAAATTGAGTTTATAACGCTGACTCATTCAATTTTAGAACCGAATGGATTAAAAATTAAAACACCAGTTGGCAATATACTTCATACAGGTGATTGGAAAAATGATCTAAATCCATTAATTGGAGAAAAAATTGATGATAGTAAATTAAAAAAGATCGGCGAAGAGGGTGTTTTAGCAATGATATGTGATTCTACTAATGTTTTCAGCGCAGGACATGCTGGATCAGAATTAGAAGTGAGAAAAAATTTACTTAAAATAATGGAGAGATTAAAAAAAAGAATTATAGTTACATCATTTGCATCTAACGTTGCTAGGATGGAAAGTATTTTTTTTTGTGCTCAAAAAACAGGAAGACAAATTTCATTAGTTGGAAGATCAATGCATCGTATCTTTAAGGCAGCAAGACAATGTGGATATCTGAAAAATGTAATAGATCCTGTTGACCCACGTGATGTTAAAAATATTTCTAGAGAAAAAATTGTTTATTTGTGCACTGGTAGTCAAGGCGAACCGATGGGCGCTATGATGAGAGTTTCAAATTACACTCATCCAGATATTTTTATAGAAAAAGGTGATGCTGTTATTTTTTCATCTAAAATAATTCCTGGAAATGAAAAAAAACTTTATAAACTTCATAATCAATTAGTAAAAGAAGGTATAGAAGTAATTTCAGAAGAAAGTGAATTTGTTCATGTTTCAGGTCATCCTAATAGAGATGATCTTAAGGATATGTATAGCTGGATTAAACCTAAAGTAGTTATACCTGTTCATGGAGAACATAGACATATGATTGAGCATATTAATTTTGCAAAAGAAATGAATGTTCCGTATCCTGTTCAAGTTGAAAATGGCGATATAGTTAGATTATATCCTGGTAAAAGCCCTGAAGTTTACGACAAGGCTCCTAATGGAAGAATATATGTTGATGGGAATATAGGTGTTGAGGAAGACGCGCAATCAATAAAAGAAAGAAAAAATTTGTCAATTAATGGATTTATCGATGTTACTATTTTAATTACTCCTAAAGGTTATATTCATAACCAGCCAGTATTATCAATTAAAGGATTGCCAATATATGAAGATCAGGAATTTATAGACGAGTTAGGGGAGGAAATAGAAAAGACGACAAGGTCTTTTTCACTAAACAATAAAAAACAAGAATCAAATTTGATAGACGCTCTAAAAAGCACTTGTAGAAAATATTCAAAAGAAAAAACTGGAAAAAAACCTATAACCAACATTAATCTAGTAAGAATTTAAATATATTATGCTTATTTATTTAATGTTAAAGTATTAATTATTAATTAAATTAAATTATTAACAAATGCTATTTTCTAAAGTTTTTATACCCATTTTAAAAAACGATCCAACTGAAGCAAAAATTAAATCACATAAATTAATGCTAAGACTAGGTATGATTAAACAATCATCAGCCGGAATTTATTCTTGGTTACCTTTAGGCTTTAAAGTAATGAAGAAAATTGAGGATATTGTTCGTGAGGAACAAAATAGAATCGGAGCTCAAGAAATTTTGATGCCAACTATACAATCAAGTGAAATTTGGAAAGAAAGTGGTAGATACGAGGATTACGGGGAAGAGATGCTTAGAATTAAGGACCGTCAGAATCGAGAAATGCTATATGGACCGACAAATGAAGAATTAATAACTGATATTTTTAGAAATAGTATAAAATCATACAAATCACTTCCACAATTATTGTATCATATTCAGTGGAAATTTAGAGACGAGCTCAGACCTAGGTTTGGAATAATGAGATGTAGAGAATTTTATATGAAGGATGCATACTCATTCGACATAAGTGATGATGATGCATTATTATCTTATAATAAATTCTTTTTATCTTATTTGAGAACTTTTAAAAGGATGGAATTATCCGCAATCCCGATGGCTGCAGATACTGGACCTATAGGAGGAAATCTTTCCCACGAATTTATTATTTTGGCAGATACAGGCGAGAGCAAAATTTATACAGATAAAAGAATTTTTGATGTTGATAGCAATTTGACAACAATTGAAAAAAATTCACTTGATAAGATGCGAAATGATTTTGAAAAATTTTACTCTGTGACTGATGAAAAATTTGATCAAAAAATTTTTGAAAATAAAGTTCCTGAAAAATACAGAATAAAAACTAAAGGAATTGAGGTGGGACATATTTTTTATTTTGGGGATAAATATTCTAAACCAATGAATGCATCTGTAGATTTCAATGGCAAAAAAGAATTCGTAAAAATGGGATCTTACGGAGTTGGTGTTTCACGTTTGGTAGGTGCAATAATAGAAGCTAAATATGATGAGAAAAACGAGATAATGAAGTGGCCAACCTCGGTAAGTCCTTATGATTGTTCAGTAATCCCTTTATTAAATAAAAACGATAAATCCAATTTAGAAAAATCAATGAAAATATACAATTTTCTGAAAAATAACAAAATTGACACAATTTTAGATGATACGTACGAAAGTATTTCTGCAAAAATGAAAAAATTTAATCTAATTGGTATTCCTTTTCAGATAATAATTGGCAAAAAGTCTGATGAAGAGACATTTGAATTTAAAAAAATTGGTGAAGAGCCAAAAAAATTAAAAATTGAAGAAATTGTTAAAATTATAAAAAATAATAAATAAATTGATTTCACAACTAGAAAAAATAATCACATTAAGGTACCTAAAATCCAGAAAAAAAGATCAAATATTAAATGTTATATCTATTTTTTCATTTATAGGAATAAGTTTAGGAGTAGCTGTATTAATAATTGTAATGTCAGTTATGAATGGCTTTAGGTCTGAATTAACAAAAAAAATTATCGGCTTTAATGCACATATAACAATTAATTCATATGATAGCTTTTTAGACAATGAAAAAATCAATGATCAAAAATTAAAGCGAATAATTGAAAAATCTATAATTAGTAATAACGCTGAAGGTATAATAATACATAAAGATTATACAAAAGGTATTTTATTAAAGGGTTATAAAAGTCGAGATTTTCAAAATTTAGATATTGTTGAAAAGAAATCATTTTTTGGAAATAGAAATCTCAATTTTAAAACAATTTCTATTGGTAGAGAACTAAGCTATATTTTAAATGTCAAAATTGGTGATAAAATAACAATCATGTCACCATCAGGCATTCAAACTATAATTGGTAAATTGCCTAAACAAGAGGTGTATTCAATAAGTTCAATTTTTGAAACAGGTATCGTAGATTTTGACCAAAATGTAGCCTTTATTAATATCAATGACTTAGAGAGTCTGTTCAATTTAGAAAACAAGAGTAGATATCTTGAAATATTTTTAAATAATCCATATGACATAGCAAAATCAAAAAAAATAATTTCTAATATATTTGAAAATAATATTATTTATTCTTGGGCTGACTTAAATAAGACTCTTTTTTCTGCTCTTAAAGTTGAAAGAAACGTAATGTTTATTATATTGACTTTAATAGTAATTGTTGCAGCATTCAACATTATTTCCGGTCTCACTATATTAGTAAAAAACAAAACTAGAGAGATAGCAATATTAAAATCTTTAGGAGTACAAAATTTTTCAATAAAAAAAATTTTTTTTATGGTAGGTTTTTTAATTGGAACTATTTCTACAATTTTTGGCGTTATAATAGGAGTTCTGTTTTCATTATATATAGAAAATATTAGAAAATTTATAAGTAAAACTTTTGATTTAGTTCTTTTCCCAGACGAAATTTATTTTTTAGAAAAAATTCCATCACAAATTGATATATATTCAATCCTAATTATTATTTTTTGTTCAATAGTTATAACTACTATTGTTTCATTATATCCTGCAGCACAAGCTGCAAAACTCAATACATCTAGAGCTTTAAAATATGAATAATTTAATTGAACTAAAACATATTAGTAAAGATTTTAAAAATAAAAAATTAAAAGTGTTAAAAAATATTAGTTATAAATTTATTTTAGGAAACATATATTCGATTATGGGTCCATCTGGTTCTGGAAAATCGACTTTACTAAATCTGATCTCATTAATAGATCACCCCTCTAATGGATCAATTTTAATAAACGGTAGTAAGATTAATTCTTTGGATCAAGAACAAAATGATATATTTAGATCAAAAAATATTGGGATAGTGTACCAAGATAAGAATTTACTTAACGACTTTACTTTATTAGAAAATGTTTATTTAGCAAAGTTAGCAACTACTAATGATAAATATCTCGCAATTAAGGAGGCAAAAAAAATTATCAAATCTGTAGGATTATCAAGCAGGATGGATCATTATCCTTCCGAGTTATCAGGTGGTGAAGCTCAAAGAACAGCAATATGTAGAGCTCTAATTAACTCACCAAAAATAATATTGGCCGATGAACCAACAGGAAATTTGGATCAAAAAAACTCAAAAATTATATTTAACATGTTACTAAAATTGAAAAACAAGAACCGAATTATAATTTATGCAACTCACAATAGATATTTTGCAGATATGGCAGATTGTAAAATTGAATTAAATGATGGTAAAATAAATACTATCTATGGACTCCATAAATAACCAGTTCACTCATTTTAAAGTACATACACAATATTCAATCTGTGAAGGAGCTCTAAAAATTGAGAATCTGAAGAATTTTTGCAAGGAAAATAAGATTAGATCAATTGGTTTATCAGACACTTCAAACTTATGTGGAGCACTAGAATTTTCTGAAAACATATCAAAATCAGGCACACAACCAATTATAGGAACACAAATATTATTTAAATATAAAGATGTATCAGGGTTATTACCGTTAATTGCAAAAAATGAAAATGGTTATAAACATATCATTAAATTATCTTCCAATTCATATTTAAAGAGCAAGAATGGATCAACACCTTTCTGTGACTTAAACGAATTGTTAGAAAATCAAACCAACAACATTATTATCCTATCGGGTTCAATTACTGGACTCTTTGGCGATATGTTTAATAAAGGTAGAATCGATGATATTAAAAATTTATACCAAATTTTTAAAAAAAAGTTCAGAGATAATTTTTATATAGAAATTCAACGTCATGAGGATCAAAATGAAAAAAATTTTGAAATATTTAATTTACAAGAATCTAAGATCAATAATATTCCAATAATAGCTTCACACGAAGTATTTTACTTGGATAAATCAATGTCTGAAGCTCATGATGTATTAATGTGTATTGGGACTAAAAATTATCTAAATGAAAAAAATAGAATAAAATTATCTGATCAGCACTATTTTAAAACTAATGAAGAAATGAAAAAAACCTTTTCAGATTTGCCAGAAGCATTAAAAAATAACTATAATCTTCCTTTAAGATGCAGTTTTAGACCACTGCCCTCTAAACCGATACTACCTAACATTATGACTTCAAATAATTTAAGTTCAAATCAGAAATTAAAAAAAGATTCTGAAGAAGGTTTAATAAAAAAATTAAAATTATCTTTAAAATATAATGATAATGACATTAAAAAAGATGAAACTTATATTAAATATAAAAAAAGACTAGACCACGAAATCGAGATTATTATTAATATGAAATATTCAAGTTATTTTTTAATAGTCTCTGATTATATCAAATGGGCAAAGCAAAATAATATTCCTGTTGGACCAGGCAGAGGATCTGGTGCTGGCTCATTAGTAGCATGGTGTATAGATATCACGGATGTTGATCCAATCAAATTTAATCTAATCTTCGAAAGATTTCTAAACCCTGATCGAATCTCTATGCCAGATTTTGATATAGACTTCTGTGAGGAAAAAAGAGACCTCGTTTTTGAGTATTTAAATAAAAAGTATAAAGATAGTGTAGCTCATATAATTACTTTTGGTAAACTTAAAGCAAGAATGGTAATTAGAGATGTTGGTCGTGTTTTAGGACTACCTTATGGTTTTGTAGATAGTATCTGCAAAATGATACCATTTGATCCTTCTAGACCTATGAATTTAAGCGAATGTATTGACAAAGAACCAAGACTTCAGAAGTTAATTATTGAGGATAAAAGAGTTAAAAGGCTAGTTGATTTATCATTAAAACTTGAAGGTCTTAATAGAAACGTCGCTACACATGCGGCTGGAGTGGTCATAGCTGACAAAAAATTAACAGATACTGTCCCTTTATACAAAGATTCTAGCTTAGACCTATTATTACCTTCAACACAATTTGATATGTACTCAGCAGAAAACGCTGGACTAGTTAAATTTGATTTTCTTGGTCTAAAAACATTAACTGTAATAAACAAAACACAAGAAATTATTAATAAAAAAAATAAAGAATTTAAAATAGAAAAAATAAGTTATGAGGATAAAAAAGTTTATGACCTGTTATCAAGTGGAAAAACAGTAGGATTATTCCAACTAGAAAGTTCTGGGATGAGAGATGCATTGATTCAGATGAAACCAAATAGACTTGAGGATATTATAGCATTGGTTGCTTTATATAGACCTGGCCCAATGAGCAATATTCCAGTCTACAATGATTGCAAACATGGTAAAATACAGCCTGACTATTTACATCCTAAACTAAAGAAAATTTTAGAACCTACTTATGGAGTAATTATTTATCAAGAACAAGTAATGCAAATTGCACAGGAATTATCAGGTTTTACTGCAGGCGAAGCTGATATTCTCAGAAGAGCAATGGGAAAGAAAAAAAGATTAGAATTGGAAAAACAAAAACAACGATTTATTGATGGAGCAGTTAAAAGAGGGATTGGTAAAGAAGTTGCAGCTAGCATCTTTCTAAAAATTGAGCCATTTGCGGAATATGGTTTTAATAAAAGTCATGCAGCCGCTTATGCTATCATTGCTTATCAAACTGCATATTTAAAAACACATTATAAGTTTGAATTTTTTTCTGCCTCTATGTCAATGGAACAATCAAATCAAAAAAAATTAAGTGAATTTTATGATGAACTTAAAAGGTTAAATGTTGAAATTGAAAGACCAAATATCAATAAATGTTTTGAAGATTTTCATTCACAAGATAAAAAGTTTCTTTATTCATTAGGTTCTTTAAAAAATGTTGGATATGAAGCAATTGCAAATATAGTTAAAGAAAGAGTTGCAAATGGAGAATTTAAATCAATAAATAATTTTATAGAAAGAACAAATCCCAAAAATATTAATAAATTACAATTAGAAGGTCTTGTAAAATCTGGTGCATTTGATGTACTTAACAATAACCGAAAATCTTTATTTGATTCAATTCCAAATATTATTTTAAAATCAAAGAATTTACATGACAATATTTCATCAAATCAGATTGACTTATTTGGATCTAATCAAGAAGAAAGTGAAAATATATTAGTTGATACAAATGATTGGTCATTTGATGAGAGACTTTCCAAAGAATTTGAAACAATAGGTTTTTTTATATCAGATCACCCTTTAAGCCAGTTTAAGTCTATATATGACAACTATAATATTATTAATTATGAACAATTTAATTTAAATGAAGATGTCAAGGAAGGAAACATAGCTTCAACAATATTAAAAATACAAGAAAAAAAAACCCAAAAAGGAACATCCTATGCAATACTAAAATTATCTGATTTAAGTACAACATTTGAACTATTTGTTTTTTCTGATTTATTAGAAATTAATAGAGATATTCTTAAAGAAGGAAATTCAATCTTAGTTACATTATTAAAAAACTTTACCACTAGTGAAAATGGAAACAGAAGAGTAAATATTAAAAAAATTACTTTACTTAAAGATGTTATTAATAAACCTATTAAAAAAGCCATCTTTACTCTTGATAATCCTTCTAAAGCTGATGAATTAAGGAAACTGTTGGTTAATGATGGAAATACAGATATTGAACTAAATATTCTTCACAAAAACCAAAAATTAATTTTTAAGATCAAAGGGAAAAAAAAAGTTGATAGAAATTTAATAAATACACTGAAAAACAAAGATATTTTGACTTCTATAAGCTAAAAAAAAACTTGTTTATTTAATTATTTTTAGTAAAAAACTGTTTAAATTAACACGCACACAATTTTTGGTTTTAAACCTCCGGTCCATTCGTGGAAATAATTGTGGTGGCATAACCGGGAAAAAATATGAAGATACCTACTATAACAATTCAACAACTTTTAGAAGCTGGTGTTCATCTAGGGCATAAAACGCTTAGATGGAATCCAAAAATGAAAAAATATATTTTTGGAAAAAGAGATTCAATTCACATAATAGATTTAACTCAAACTTTAGAGTTAACAAATTTAGCATTAGAGAAAGTCTACAACACAATAATAAATAACGGTAAAATATTATTTATTTCGACAAAAAAACAGGCATCAGAATCAATAGCTTCACTAGCAAAAAATACTGGTCAGTATTATGTTAATTATAGATGGTTAGGTGGAATGCTTACAAATTGGGGAACAATTTCAAACTCAATTAAAAAACTACAAAAAATAAATATTGATTTAACATCAGAAAATAGAGGATTTACAAAAAAAGAATTATTAAAAATGAGTGTACAAAGAGACAAGTTACAAAGATCGCTCGGAGGAATCTCTGAGATGAAAAAAGTTCCAGATTTAGTTTTTATTATAGATACAAACTACGAGTCTTTGGCAATAAAAGAGTCAATAAAGCTTGGAATACCCATTATTGCAATCTTGGATACAAATTCAAACCCAGAAGGTATTGACTTTCCAATTCCAGGAAATGATGATGCAAGGAGGTCTATAGATTTATATTGTAGTTTAATACAAGAAACTATTGAGAATGCAAAAAAAGAATCACCAAATTTGATTCAAGAAAGTACCCCAGATGTTGATAAACTCAAAAAAATAAAAAACCTTAAAGACACAGAAGTAATAAAAAAAAGTATTAATTAATAATGAGTGATATTGAAAAGGTTAAAAAATTAAGACAATCTACTGGAGCTGGTTTTAAAGACTGTAATTCAGCTTTAAAAGAGTCAAATGGTGACTTAGATAAAGCGATTGAAATTTTGAGAATAAAAGGTGTTTCAAAAGCATCAAAAAAAATGTCAAGAGATGCAAACGAAGGTGTAATTGCTTTATCAGGTGATGAAAACCAAACATCAGTTATAGAAGTAAATTGTGAAACTGATTTTGTCGCAAAAAATCAAGATTTTATAAATTTTGTAAAAGAGTTGAGTGAAATAAATAACAAATGCTCTTCTAAGATAGAAAAAGTAAAATCAAATTTAATGAAAAATGGAAAATCTGTTGACGAAAATATAGTTTCATTAATATCAAAAATTGGAGAAAAAATAACCATCGGAAGAGCAAAAACTATAAATAATTCAGGCTCAAAAAATTTCACTTATCTTCATAGTGTAGTTAAAGATAATCTTTCAAAACTTGCTGTTATAACATCAATAGAGACAAAAGAAAAAAATGAAAAAATTGATTTATTTGGCAAACAACTTACAATGCATGTAGCAGCATCAAATCCATTAGCAATTGATTTAGATAGTTTAGATGAAAATATTATTTCTAAGGAGCAAAAATTAATAGCAGAAGAACTTAAAAACTTAGGCAAAACTGAAGATGTTGTCAAAAAAATAAGCTTAGGTAAAATTAATAAATTCAAGCAAGAAAATAGTCTAATGAATCAAGCTTGGGTTATGGAACCAAAAAAAAAAGTAAAAGAAATAATTTCAGAATTAAATATATCAGATTTAAAAATAAAAGAGTTTTATCGATTAAAAATTGGAGAGTAAATGTTTGACCAAAAAATATTTGATCATAAAATGAAAGTTACTCTTGATAGATTATCAAAAGAATTAGCATCATTGAGCACTGGTAGAGCAAATTCTAAAATGCTAGATTTAATAAAAGTTGATGTTTATGGTCAAAAAATGCCAATTAATCAATTAGCTACAATTACTACACCGGAGCCTAGAATGATTAATATTCAAGTATGGGATTTAAATAATGTTGCTTTAATAGACTCCTCAATCAGAAAATCAGAACTTGGTTTAAATCCTCAGATAGATGGTCAGATTATTAGATTACCAATACCAAGCTTAACCGAAGAAAGAAGAAATGAAATAAAAAAAATGATTAATTCGATGGGTGAAAAATACAAAGTTGCAATAAGAACAGTTAGAAGAGAGGCAAATGACCAACTCAAAAGTTTACTTAAAGATAAAAATATCAGTGAAGATGATGAAAAAAAAAATGAAAAAATTATCCAGAAAATCACCGATAATAATATTAAAAATATAGATGAAAGAATTGTTGCAAAAGAAAAAGAAATAATGACTATATGAATCCAATAAGACATGTAGCCATTATTATGGATGGCAATGGAAGATGGGGATTAAAACAAAATAAGTCTAGAAACTTTGGACATAAAGCTGGATTAAAAACTGTTGAAAAAATAATTAAAGAGACAATTAGAAATAAAATAAGGTTTCTTACATTATATGCTTTTTCAACAGAAAATTGGAAAAGACCAAAAAAAGAAATTAATTTTTTATTTAATTTATTAGAAAATTTTCTGATAAATAGACTTGATGAGCTTCATAAACAAAATATAAAACTCAAAATTATTGGTATCAAAAATTTTTCTACAAAACTAAATAACCTTCTTAATGATTCCGAAAAAAAAACTGCAAGGAATGATAAATTACAAATAAATTTAGCGTTAAATTATGGCTCAAAATCTGAATTAATAAATGCATTTAAGAATCTGCATAAAAGTAAAGATAAGTTAAATGAAAAAAATTTAATTAAATATCTTCAAACTAATAATATTCCAGATCCTGATTTATTGATTAGAACCGGTAATACTAAAAGATTGAGCAATTTTTTGTTATGGCAATTAGCTTATTCTGAGATATTTTTTGAAAAGAAGTTATGGCCAGAATTTAATGAAAAAGATTATAGTAAGATTATTAGAAATTATAAATCAATTAAAAGAAATTTTGGAAATATTTAATGAATAATGAATTAATTAAAAGAATAGCAAGTTCAGTTTTTTTAATCCCTTTTGCTATTTTTTTTATTATAAAGGGAGCATATTTTTTTAATTTTTTCTTATTAATTTGTTTAATTATTTCAATTTATGAGTGGAATTCTATGTCAAAAAACAAGGAATATAAAATTCCAGGTATATTATTTTTAATATTTTCTTTCTACTCTGCATATTACTTTAGAAGTGAAATGTATGGTGATTACATATATTTTATTATGATATTATTTATATGTATTTTTACTGATATAGGAGGATATGTATTTGGTAGAATATTCAAAGGGCCAAAATTAACTAAAATTAGTCCAAAAAAAACATACGCGGGAGTTGTTGGCGGGTATTTACTTGCATTAATATTTGTTACAATGTTGTTTAACAACCTTGATTACATTTCAGAATTTACAAATTTTAAAATATCTTCTCAAAAACTTACATTAAAAAATTTCACACTCACTATTGCTATTTCAACTATAAGCCAATTAGGCGATATTTTTGTCTCATATTTCAAAAGAAAATCCAAAATTAAAAATACTGGAAAAATTATACCTGGTCATGGAGGTTTACTTGATAGAATTGATGGTATGATATTTGCTTTTCCTGCATCATACTTATCATATTTAATTTTTAAATCTACACATTAATGAAAAAAAAAATTGCAATTCTTGGGTCAACAGGGTCAATTGGGAAAACGACTCTTGAAATTGTAAAAAAAAATAAAAATGATTTTAAAATAACTTTACTAACTACGAATAAAAATATTAAAGAAATTTTAAAACAATCTAAAGAATTTGATGTAAAAAATATAATTGTTAGTAATTTTTTTTATTTTCAGAAAATAAAAAAAATAAATAAAAATAAAAATTTAAAAATTTATAATTCATTTGATAGTTTAAGAAAAATTTTAAAAAATAAAATTGATTATACTATGTGTGCCATTTCAGGAATTGAAGGTCTTAAACCTACTTTCGACATAATTAAATTCACAAAAAATATTGGCATTGCTAACAAAGAGTCTATCATTTGTGGTTGGTCCTTTATTAACAAAGAGATTAAAAAAAATAAAACAAACTTTATACCTATTGACTCTGAACATTTCTCTATTTGGTCGTTAGTTAAAAACGATATTCATAAAATAAATCAGATAATCCTCACAGCCTCTGGTGGACCATTTTTGAACAAATCAAAAAAATTTATTAATAAGGTAAAACCTATTGATGCTTTGAAACATCCTAATTGGTCTATGGGTAAAAAAATATCTGTAGACTCTGCAACAATGATGAATAAAGTATTTGAGGTCATCGAGGCTAAAAAAATATTTAATTTAAATCAAAATAAATTTAAAATTTTGATTCATCCTAAATCTTACATTCATGCTATTGTAAAATATGAAAATGGATTAATAAAAATGTTAGCACACGATACAAACATGAATATACCAATTTTCAATTTTTTATACCACGATAGATCAAATAAAATTAAATCCAATCCAATCAATTTATCACTTCTAAATAATCTTTCTTTATTTAAACCATCAGTAAAAATGTTTCCTTCGCTAAAAGTGTTAAATAAATTACTTAATCATGAAACTTTATATGAAACGATTTTAATTAGTATAAATGACGAGTTAGTTAAGTTGTTTTTAAATAATAAAATAAATTTTAATGATATTTCACTGTATTTACTTAAAATAATTAAGATTAAAGAATTCAAAAAATATATATATAAAAGGCCTATAAATATAAAAGAAATTTTAAAAACTATGAGTTTTTCGAAAAAATTAACAAATAAATATGTGAGAATAAAAAATGCGTAAATTTTTTCTTCTATCATTGATATTAATTTGTTTAGTTAATCAATCTCATTCTGAAGAAATAAAAAGTATTGAAATTAATGGCAATAACAGAATTAGTGATGAAACTATATTAGTTTTTTCAGGAATTAAATTAAATAATAAAATTAATTCAGCGTCAGATTTAAATGATATTTTAAAAGAATTATATAATACTAATTATTTTTCTGATGTAGATGTCGACTTTGCTGGAAATAAATTAGTTATTAATGTTGTTGAAAACCCGATTATTCAATCTGTAGAACTCAACGGAATTAAGGCAAAAAAATTTAAAAAAGTTTTACTCGATAATTTAACATTAAAAGAAAAAACTTCATACGTTGAGAATTTTGTTTCTCAGGATATTAATAAAATTAAATCAATTATGAAAAGGTCAGGTTACTATTTTGTTAATGTTGATTTAAATGTAATTGATGCAAAAAATTCATCGGTAATATTATCTTATCAAATCGATCTAGGAAAAAAAGCAAAGATAAGAAACATTAAATTTATCGGAAAAAAATTATTTAAAGATAGAAAACTAAGAAATGTAATAGTTAGTGAAGAATATAAACCATGGAAATTTTTAACATCTAAAAAGTTTCTAAACGAAGATAGAATTGAACTAGATAAAAGACTTCTTAAAAATTTTTATCTTAACAGAGGATACTTTAACGTAACAATCTCCACATCTTTTGTTGAATATTTAAGTGGTAATGAGTTTGATTTAACATATTCAATTGATGCTGGAGATAAATTATTTTTTAATGATTTACAATTAAAATTATCAGATGAGTATGATCTCGAACAGTTCGATGAAGTTGAGAAATATTTTACTAAAATAAAAGGCAAACATTATTCACTAGTTGCGATAGAAAAAATTAGTAATATAATAGAAAATGTTACTGTAAGAAAGCAGCTTGAATTTTTATCTGTCACAATTGATGAAGATGTAAAAGAAAAGGATAAACTTGATATAACTTTTAATCTTACCCAGGATAGACAAAAATTTTATGTAAATAGAATAAATATTTTAGGAAATGACATTACAGAGGAAAGTGTTATAAGAAACCAATTTTTAGTAGATGAAGGCGATCCTTTAAATAAATTATTATTTAATAAATCAATTAACAACGTCAAATCATTAAATATATTTGGTGATGTAAAAACTAAGATAGTTGATAGTGATGTTTCTCAAAAAAAAGATATTGAGATTTTGGTTGAAGAAAAAGCGACAGGCGAAATTTCAGCGGGCGCAGGCGTAGGTACATCTGGTGGAACTGTTGGTTTTAATTTATCTGAGAGAAATTATCTTGGTAAAGGTTTAAATTTAAGTACAAACTTAACATTAAACGAAGAGTCTGTAAAAGGTAGCATTAATTATACAAATCCAAATTATAAAAATTCAAACCAAGCTCTCATATTTGGATTGTTCAGTACGACAACAGATAGGCTTGCAGAATATGGCTATAAAAGTTCAAATACAGGATTTTCCCTTGGAACTGGTTATGAACAATTTGAGGATTTGTATATTAAACCAAAGTTTTCTGCATCTTATGATAAAATAGAAACTTCAAATGAGGCTAGTGCATCATTAACGAAACAAAAAGGTGATTATTTTGCTACAAAATTTATTTATGATTTGGATTATGATAAAAGAAACAGAAGATTTCAACCAAGTTCAGGATATAGGCATTATTTCTCTCAAGCAGTACCAATTTATTCAAAAACTTACGCATTGAAGAATACTTACGAATTCAATCAATATTATCAAGTTTCTGATACAATCACAGCAGGACTTTCATTTTATGGAAGCATGATTAATACTCTAAAATCTGAAAAGGACGTCAGAATATCAGAAAGAATAACAATACCTCAGAGAAAACTACGTGGTTTTGAAACTGGTAAAATCGGACCAAAAGATGGAGCTGATTATGTTGGTGGTAATTACGCATCAGCAATAAATATATATTCTGACTTACCTATATTGTTTGAAAATTCTCAAAGTACTGATGTTAAATTTTTCCTAGATGCTGCAAATCTTTGGGGGGCAGATTTTAAGGATAATGATGGAGCAAGCAGTTATATAAGATCATCTGCTGGATTAGCACTTGATTGGTTCACTCCAGTTGGTCCACTAAATTTCTCTTTTGCCAAACCTATTACGAAAAAATCTTCTGACAAAACTGAAAGTTTTAGATTTAATATTGGTACAACTTTTTGATGAAAAAATATATTTTTTTTTTCTATATAATATTATTAACTTTTGCAAACAGTGAACAAAAAATTGCCTATATTGATATGAAAGAAATTTTAAATACTTCCTCAGCAGGAGTCAATATAACGAAAGAAATAGAAAAAAAAATTAAAGAAGAAAATAAAAAATATAATTCCATTGAGGAACAATTAAAAAAAGAGGAAAAAGATTTAAGTCAAAAAAAAAATATTTTATCTAAAGAGGAATTTAATAAAAAATTAACTTCGTTAAAAATAAAAGTTGATAAATATAATAAAGACAAGAATAGTTCGTTAAATAGTCTCAATAAGCTTAAAGTAGAGAGAACCTCTAATTTAATTAGTAAAATTAATCCAATAATAGCGAATTATGCTGCTGATAAAAATATATCGATAATTATTAGAAAAGACTCTATGATTATGGGCAAAACAGAACTAGATATATCTAGTGATATAATAAATTTGATAGATAAAAATATTAAATAATAAATTTATGAGTGAGACAATAGATAAAGATCAAATAAGAAACTTATTACCACATAGAGAACCAATGCTTTTAATAGATGAATTAAAAGATATTAAAAAATTGTTTTCAGCAACTGCAATAGTTAATGTCAAAAAGGATAGTTTTTTTGTTCAAGGTCATTTCCCCAACCAACCAGTTATGCCCGGTGTATTAATAGTAGAGGCATTCGGTCAAGCGGCTGCAGCCCTAACAGCTCATGGTTTAGATAAAAGTACATATGAAAATAAATTAGTTTTCCTTATGAGTGTTGAAAAAGCCAGATTTAGAGTCCCAGTAGTTCCAAATTGTATACTCGAACTAAAAATAGAAGCCCTTAGATCTCATGGACGAGTTTGGAAATACAAGGGAGAAGCATTTGTAGAAAACCAAAAAATGGCAGATGCTCAATGGACAGCAACTATTGTGGATAGGAAATAATCAGAAACAAATATTGATAAGTATTACATTTAGGTTTTGATAAATACCATAATAATGAATAACCCTTTTTTTAAGAATAATGGTCCTTTTAAAATAGACAAACTATTAAAGTTATCAAATATAAAAAATATTAACAATTTAGAAAATGTTAAAGTAGTAGATATTAAAGATTTATCTTTAGCAAAAAAAAATGACATAACTTTTTTTCATTCAAAAAAATATGAGGCAATTGCAAATAACACAAAAGCATCTTTTTGTATTACAACTGATAGCCTTAAAAAATATTTACCAAAAAAATGCAAAATAATACTTTCAAATAATGTACTTTTAACTACGGCAAAAATAACAGAAATTTTCTATCCAGAATCAGTTGTTGATCACTTTGATGAAACAGTAAAAGAAATTTCAAAAACTTCTTTAAAGAAAAAAGTTAAATATGGAAACAATGTTTTAGTTGGTAAAAATGTTAAAATTGGAACTAATTGTTCAATTGGTCATAATACAATTATTGAAAAAAATGTGATTATTGGAAATAATTGCTCAATAGCATCAAACGTCATTATTAGAAACTCAGTAATAAAAAATAATGTGAATATTTTAGATAATTGCGTTATAGGAAAAAAAGGTTTCGGTTTTTTTCCTGGTCCAAAAAATAATATTAGGTATCCCCAAATTGGTATTGTTATAATTAATGATAATTCAGAGATTGGGTGCGCTACTACAATAGACAGAGGTTCAATGTCAAATACAGTAATTGGAAAAAACACATATTTAGATAATCAAATTCATGTTGCACATAATGTAAAAATTGGCGATAATTGCATTATTGCTGGTCAGGTTGGTTTTGCAGGAAGTTCTGTTCTAGGAAATAATGTTATGATTGGAGGTCAAGCAGGAATTTCTGGTCATCTAAATATTGGAAATAAAGTTCAAATTGGAGGTGGCAGTGGGGTAATAAAAGATATTCCAAATAATTCAAAAGTAATGGGATACCCCGCAAAAGATTTAAAAACTTTTGTAAAGGAGAACAGATGATACATAAAACTGCGATAGTTGACTCAAAAGCCAAATTAGCTTCATCAGTAAAAGTTGGACCTTATAGCGTAATTGGTCCAAATGTAGAAATAGGCGATAACGTAATAATCGACTCACATGTAAATATTTCGGGTTTTACAAAAATTGGTGACGGAAATAAAATTTATCCGTTTGTGTCAATTGGTAATGATCCTCAAGATTTAAAATATAATGGTGAAAAAACAAAATTGATTATTGGTAATAACAACAAATTTAGGGAGTATGTTACAGTAAATCCAGGAACAGAAGGAGGAGGAGGACTAACAAAAATCGGTGATAATTGTCTATTTATGATTTCATCACATATAGCTCATGATTGTATTGTTGGCAGCAATGTAATAATCGCGAATAATGTTCCTTTAGGAGGTCACGTAATAATAGAAGATAATGTTGTTATAGGGGGAAACTCGGCTGTACAGCAATTTACAAGAATAGGAAAAATGGCAATGATAGGTGGAATGACTGGAGTCCTAAACGACGTAATACCTTACGGGTTGTCAACTGGAAATAGGAATATTTTGCAAGGTCTTAACCTAATTGGTTTGAGGAGAGCAAAATATGATAATAAAGATATTCTTGGATTGAGTGATGCTTATAAGGAAATATTTGCAACAAAAAATTTGTCTGAAAACATAAGAAAACTTAACGGTACAATCGCAGAAAATCCATTAGTAAAAAACGTTGTTGATTTTATTAATAAAGATAAAAAAAGATCTATTTGTACACCATTTTCATAAAGCATGATTGGTTTAATTTTTGGAGATACAGATTTACCAAATGTAATATTAAATAATATAAAAAAAAAAAAAGTAAAATATATAATAATTGATTTATCTAAGAATAAAAAATTTAAAAAAGACAAAAATTCAAAAAATATTTCTATTGGGCAATTTGGAAAAATAATAAACACACTTAATAAAAATAAATGTAAAAAAGTTTTATTTGCAGGAAAAATAAATAAACCTAAATTTTCGTCTTTAAGGTTAGATTTTAAAGGCTTTTTTTATATAAAAAGAATTATTAAATCATCAAAATTAGGAGACGCAGCAATAATAAAGGAAATAATAAAAATTCTTTTAAAAGAGAATATTAAAGTTATTAGCTCTACAACCTTTAATCCTGAATTATCATTAAAAAAGGGAAATTTTACAAAAGTTAAACCAAATAATTTTGATAAAAGTGATATCAAAATAGGTGTAAAATATTTATTAAAGTTAAATATGTATAATCATATCCAAGGATTAATAGTCAAAAATAACAAAGTGATTATTAAAGAAGGTATCTATGGAACAAAAAAAATGATTCAATCAATTAATAAAATAAGTAAAAATAATGGAATCTTAATAAAATTTCCTAAAAAAAAACAAGATTTAAGAGTTGATTTACCTACTGTTGGCCTAGATACATTTAAAGACTGTAAAAAATATGGTTTAAAAGGGATAGTTTTAAAAGCAAATCAAAACATTATTTTAGATAAAAAAAAATGTATTAAATTTGCAAATAAAAATAATATATTTTTGAAAGTTTTATGAAAAAAATATTTTTTTTATTTATATTTTTATTTAATTTCCCCTATTTATTTGCAAATGAAATAAAATTTGAAAAAATATTGACAACGCTTAAACAACCATGGAGCTTATCATTTGTTGATGAAAAAAATTTATTGATTACAGAAAAATCTGGTAAACTTTATCATTTTAATTTGATCAATAAAAAAAAGACTGAGATAAATCATGATCTTTCTATTTTAGAGGTTGGTCAAGGAGGTCTTCTAGATGTTTTGTATCATGATAATGAGGTTTATGTATCATACTCAGAAAATAGAGGTAACTGGCGATCTAGCACTTCTGTTGCGAAAGGTAAATTTAATATTAATATTATAAATTTTAAAAATATTTTTAGAGCTGAACCACCAATTGACTCTGGATATCATTTTGGATCTCGAATAGTTGTAAAAGATCAATATCTTTTTATTACCGCTGGTGAAAGAGGACAAGGCATGATTGCTCAAGACGTAAAAAAACATCCTGGCAGTATAATAAGAATTAAGCTTGATGGTTCAATTCCTAATGATAATCCCAAATATAAAAATAAAAAAAAGTGGCTTCCAGAAATCTTTCAAATAGGAGTTAGAAATCCTCAAGGAATGGCTTTATCTCCATATGATAATAAAATTTATTTAAGCAATCATGGAGCTAAAGGTGGTGATTGGTTCGGAACAGCTAATTATGGTGAAAATTATGGTTGGAAAATTCTGGGGTGGGGAGGAACAAATTATACAGGAACTAAAATAGGTCCCAAGTGGCTACCAGGATTCACCAAAGCAATAAAGTATTGGGTTCCATCAATAGCAGTAAGTGCAATTGCTATTTATAAAGGAGATGAATTTAAAGAGTGGAATGGTGACGCTTTGATTACATCTTTAAAAGATAAATCATTACGAAAGATAAAGTTTGAAGGCAATAAATTTGTTGATGAAAAAATTATTTTTAAAGGAAAGATTGGAAGAATTAGAGACATCAAAGTACATAGTAAAACTGGCGAAATTTATATGTTATCAGACAATGGTGGCCTCTGGAGAATGTATAAATGAAAAAAATTTTTATTTTAACTGGGGAACCTTCAGGTGATAAATTAGCATCAACTGTAATTTCTAAACTTAAGCAAAATCATTCTGATATTGAATTTCTAAGTGTAGGAGGAACCCATTTAAATGCGCTAGGAATCAAATCAATCTATAATCTTAAAGATGTTACTTATATTGGATTTACAAGTGTTATATTAAATATCTTTAAAATAAGAAAAAAAATTAATGAAACTGTAAAAAAAATAATTGAATTTAATCCTGATATTTTATTAAGTGTAGATAGTCCTGATTTTACTTTAAGAGTTTCCGAAAAAGTTAAGAAAATCAATTCAAATATTAAAACAATTCATTATGTAGCGCCACAGGTATGGGTATGGAGAGAGGGTAGATTAAAAAAATTTAAAAAGTTTTTAGATCATATTCTTTTATTATTTAAATTTGAAGCAAAATATTTTGACAACGAAAAGATACCTAACACTTTTGTAGGTCACCCATTATTAGAACAAAGGACTATCAGCAAAATGGATTTATCAAATATTATAACAAATGAAAAAAAGATAATCTCACTATTTTGTGGCAGTAGATCGTCAGAGGTGAATTTATTATTACCAATCTTGGTTGATTTCATTAAAATGATGAATAAAAAATTTCAAGAATTCAATTTTGTTTTTCATGCAACAAAAGAGAATAAAGATATAATAAAAAATAAAATAAATACTGAAAAACTCTCTAATACCGAAGTAGTCTCAGATGAGCACATCAAAAGTCAGATTTTACATAAATCTTTTTTCGCAGTTTCTAAATCTGGAACAGTTTCTCTTGAAATTTGTAATGCAAAAGTTCCTTCTATAATTATTTATAAAATGAATTTTTTAAATTATATTTTGGTTAAATTATTAGTCAAAATTAAATACGCTAATATTATAAACATAATTAACGATAAAGAAATAATTCCTGAATTGATACAAAGTGAATGCAACCCAAAAGAAATTTATAAATCTGTTATTTACTTTTTGAAAAATCCTAATTTAATTAAGCAACAAATAAGTGATTGTGAAAAAACTTTAGACCAGATTAGATCAAAAACTTCTTCATCAAAAGAGGCAATGTTAGTATTAAGCAAGTATCTTATTAGCTAGTCGTTTATCAACTTCCTCTTTACCTAAAGATAAGATTATATCATATATACCTGGTCCAAACTTTGATCCTGTTAGTGCTATCCTCAATGGTTGTCCTACACCTTTAAAGTTTGTATTATGAGACTCAATGAGTTCATTTACAATTGATTCAAGAACTTCCCTGCTAGGCTGATCTATTTTTATAAATTGAGATTTAAAATCAGAAATTACTTTTTTTGCTTTATCATCAATTAATTTAATATCATCTCTGTTAAACTCTATCTCATCAACTATTATATACTGTCCATTGTTAAATATGTCTTGTAGAGTTTTAGCTTTGTTTTTTAAAAATGATAAAGATTTTTCAATCTTTTCTTTTTTATTGGACTTAATTTCGCTCTTAAATAATTTACAATATTCAATAAAATGATCAAATAACTCATTTTCTTCAATGTTTTTTATGTAATGCTCATTTATTGATAAAATTCTTCTTATATCAAGTTTAGAAGGTGATTTACCGATACCTTCAAGATTAAAATATTTTATACTTTCTTCTAAACTAAATATTTCTTTATCCTTATAAGACCATCCGAGTCTTAGAAGATAGTTTCTTAAGGCATCTGGCATAATACCAATTTTTGAATAATCATTTAAAGTTGAGGCTTTATCTCTCTTTGATAATTTTTTACCCTCAATAGTATGAATTAATGGTATGTGTGCAAAAAATGGTAAATCCCATTTCATAGCATGATAAATTTGTATTTGTTTGAAAGTATTGATTTTATGATCGTCACCTCTAATAATGTGTGTCATGTTCATCTGATGATCATCTACAGAGGCTGACAAATTATATGTAGGTGTTCCATCATTTCTTAATATTATAAAATCCTCTATTGTATTATTTTCAATTTCAACATCACCTTGAACTAAATCTTTTAAAATTGAACTCCCATCAATTTTGCTTTTAAATCTTATTGCAGGTTTTACATTTTTAGGAGCATCAGATTCTTTTCTATCTCTCCATTCTCGGTTATAGATGTAAGGAATTTTTTTTTGTTTGGCTCTTTTTTTTTGATCTTCGATTTCATCATTTGAACAATAACATTTATATGCATAGCCATTTTTAAGCAATTCATTTGCTACTTTTATATGATCATCTATTTTTTTTGATTGTATATATTCCTCACCATCGTAATTTATACCCAACCATTTTAAATCTTGCACTATTTGATTTTTATATTCGTCTTTTGATCTTTCTTTATCAGTATCCTCTACTCTTAAAAAAAATTTACCGTTTTGATTTTTTGAATATAACCAATTAAACAATGCAGTTCTAATTCCACCAATATGCAAAGGGCCCGTTGGCGATGGAGCAAATCTTGTTGCTACTTTTGTCATTAAAAATATTTAGACTATTTTTTTAGAAGTTTCTATATAAAGATACCAAAACACCTTGAACTTTAACTCTATCTGGGCCAAAAATTTTAGTTTCGTAGTTTCTATTTGCACTTTCAAGAGCAATTGTTTTACCTTTTCTTCTAATTCTTTTAAGCATTGCTTCATGGTCATCAATTAAAGCGACTACTATTTTTCCGTTATCTGCTGTATTAGTTTTTTTAACAATAACTGTATCTCCTTCATTTATTCCAGCCTCTATCATTGAGTCGCCTTGAACTTTTAATCCGAAATATTCACCATTTTTTTCTAAATTTGTAGGCAATGGAACTCTAGAAACCTCATTTTGTATAGCTTCTACAGGTGTTCCTGCAGCTATTTTCCCTAACACTGGTATTTCATTAGAGGCTCCGTTTTCATTATTTTCCTCATCTAATCCACCCTTGATTACACTCGGCGAAAAACTGTTATAAATGTCATTTGCAGATGCTGTTTCAGGCAGTTTTACAACTTCTAAAGCCCTTGCTTTATGAGCTAATCTTTTAATAAAACCCCTTTCTTCAAGGGCACTAATTAATCTATGAATCCCAGATTTAGATTTTAGATTTAAAGATTCTTTCATTTCCTCATAAGAAGGTGAAATTCCTGAGGATCTCAACTTCTTGTTGATAAATAAGAGCAAATTTTTTTGTTTTTTAGTAAGCATAGAACAAATTAAGTACATTTATGTTCTATAAAAGTTCTCCTAATTGATCAATAGATTAAAATTCAATAAAACCAGGCATTTTTGGCTATAAAACTGAAAAAATTTCATTTTTTTTTATATTTTTTAAAATTGATTCACCAATTAAAAAAGTTTTTATTTTTGTTTTATCTTTAATTTGCAAAATCTGTTCTTTATTTTCTATTCCACTTTCAGAAATTATAGGGCCTTTATGATTAACCAAGATATTATTTATTTCGTAGGTAGTATTTATATTTGTTTCTAATGTTTTAAGATTTCTATTATTTATACCTATTAACGCTTCTTTAAAATTTAAAGCCATTTTTGCTTCATTAACAGTATGTACTTCAATTATCACTGACATATTTTGTTTTAAAGCTTCTTCATATAGTTGATGTGATAAATTTTCAGATATACCAGCTAAAATAATTAAGATTGCATCTGCACCATAACTTTTAGATAATGAAACTTGAAACTTATCAATAAAAAAATCCTTGCACAAGATGGGTAAATTAATTTTTTGTTTAATGTCGCATACGTGATTTAAATTTCCTAAAAAAAAATCCTCTTCTGTTAATACTGACAGGCAAGTAGCATTATTTTTATTATATATTTCTGCGATTTTAACAGGATCATAATTCTCAATTATTACTCCAGCAGATGGGCTTGCTTTTTTGATTTCAGCTATAATTGAAATTTTATCATTTTTAATATTGTTTTCTATTTTTGTTTTAAAATTAAAAAAATTTTTATTTTTAAGTATATTTTCTTTAATAGTTTCTTCTGATAAGGATTTTTTAAGTAATTCTATTTTTTTAATTTTTTTGTTTATGATATTTTCTAAAATATTATTTTGCATTTTGAATTTTCTCAAGATATTTAAATGTTTTTCCAGATTTTATAAATTCTCTGGCATTAAAATACGCATCATTAAATCTTTCAAATTTTCCTGAAATAATCAAACCTGCAGCAGCATTTAAACAAACTGCTTTTGAAAAATCATTATCAACGCCTTTGAAAATTTCTATAATTTTCATAGCGTTATACTTTGAGTCTTGTCCAATTAAATTTTCGAATTTATCAGCATTTATTTCAAGTTTTATTGGATCAATAACAAATTTTTTTATTTCGTTATCTTTTAATTGAACTACATTTGTTTTAGCATATGGTGATATTTCATCTAATCCATCTTCACTATTTACAATCCAAGCAAATTTTATATTTAGATTTTTTAAAGCATTTGCAAAAATATCAAGTAATTTGTGATCAAAAACACCTACCACTTGTCTTTGAACTAATGCTGGGCTACTTAATGGCCCGATCATATTAAAAATTGTTCTTTTACCAATTCTTCTTCTTGTAGGACCGACGTATTTCATGGCACTATGAAAGTTTGGTGCAAACATAAAACCAAAATTATTTCTGTTTATTTCTTCTTCAATATCACTTGAATCTAAATTTATATTTATTTTCAACTCTTCTAAAACGTCCCCTGATCCACATTTTGAAGATACAGCTTTATTACCATGTTTGGCAACTTTGATAGACATACCGCCTAGCAATAATGCTGAGGCAGTTGATATATTAAGAGTATTTTTTCCATCTCCTCCTGTACCACATGTATCAATTGCATTTTTAACATTTACTCTCTTAGACATTTCTCTAAGGACATAAACTCCACCTGCAATTTCATCAGAAACTTCACCTTTTTTTGATAGTGATGTTAAAAAATCAAAAATCTGACTTTCATTTGCTTTCCCTTCCATAAGTAATTTAAAAGCTGACTTACTTTCATTAAAAGAAAGATCCTGATTATTATTTAATTTTTTTATGAAACTATCCATTTTTAATAAAATTACTGATGATTTTGATGCCTACATTTGTTTTTATACTTTCAGGATGAAATTGAACACCATGAACATTATATTTTTTATGCATTAAACCCATTATAATACCATCTGTAGTCATTGAGGTTACAATTAAATCTTTTGACAGTCCATTTTTGTCAACTATAAGACTATGATATCTTGTTGCTTTAAATTTAGATGGTAAATTTTTAAGTATACCAATTTTATTATTATTAATTATACTTATTTTTCCATGCATTAGCTTTTTTGCTTGAATAACTTTTGAATTGAAAACCTCAGCAATAATTTGATGACCCAAACAAACACCTAGTATAGGATAATTTTTATAGAGATCTTTAACAATTTTTTTACAATTGCCCGATTGATTAGGATTGCCAGGTCCAGGTGATATTACTATTCTATTATATTTGTTTTTAATTATATCATTTGAGTTAATTTTATCATTTCTTTTAACATCAACTTTGACATTTTTAATTGATGATAAATAATGGTATAGATTGAAAGTAAAACTATCATAGTTATCAATTAATATAATTTTCATTTTTATTCTAAAGATTTTAATAAAGCCTTTGCTTTGTTTATAGTTTCATTATACTCGTTAATAGGTTTACTATCTGCAACTATTCCTGCACCAGCTTGAACATAAAATCTATTTTTTTTTGTAATGGCAGTTCTTAAAGCTATACATGTATCAAAGTCCCCATTAGCGGAAAAATATCCTATACCTCCAGCATATACTTTTCTTTTTGTTGTTTCTAACTCATCTATAATTTCCATTGCTCTAATTTTTGGTGCTCCAGACACTGTCCCCGCAGGGAAACCCGATAATAAAGTATCAAATTTACTATATTTATTATTAAAATCACCTTGTACATTTGATACTATGTGCATTACATGGGAATATCTCTCGATTTTAAAATTTTCAGTTACTTTAATAGAATTTATCTTTGAAACCTTTCCTGCATCATTTCTTCCCAAATCTAAGAGCATCAAATGCTCTGCAATTTCTTTTTTATCTTTTAAAAGATCTTTTTCAAAAAAAATATCTTGTTTTCTATTTTTGCCCCTTGGTCTAGTTCCAGCAATAGGTCTAACAGTAATTTTGTTATTTCTTAATCTAACTAGGATTTCAGGGCTAGCTCCGATTATTTGAAAATCTGTAAAATTAAAAAAATACATAAATGGTGATGGGTTTGTAAATCTTAACTTTTTATAAACTTCAAGTGGACTTTTATTAAGATTTGTTTCAAATCTTTGACTCAAAACTACTTGGAAAATATCTCCGATTTTAATGTATTTTTTAGCCTTATTTACATTTTTTAAAAAATTTTTTTTTGAAATATTAGATTTTATTTTGTTAGTATGACTGATTTCTTTTGATTGATTTTGATTTTTATAATTAGCAAGAAAAATTAAACCTTCAATTTCATTTTTTATTAGATTATATTTTTTGAAATAATTATCTATTTTTTCATCGTGAAAAACGTTAATTATAAAATAAATTTTTTTTAGTTCATTGTCGTGTATTATTAATTTTGTTGGTCTAATAATTCTTGCATCTGGTATATTTAAATCATCACTACATTTGTTTGGAATTTTTTCTATATATCTTATTATGTCATAAGAAAAATATCCTGATAATATTGAGCTAATAGGAGGCAATTCTTTAGGAGTTTTAAATTTAAACTCTTGTATTATTTTTTCAATTACATCTTTTGGTTTTCCTTTTATTTTTTTTTTTTTATTTTTAAAATAGATAAAACAATTATTATTGTTAAATTCCCATATCTTATCAGGGCTTTTACCAAATATTGTATATCTGCCTTTTATTTTTCCTTTTTCTACAGATTCAAAAATGAAACTATTTTTTTCCTCTAAAAAATTATTTACTAAATTTTCAATTTCACTTAAATTTTTTGTTTTAATTTCAGTATATAAAATTTGATTATTTTTTTTTTTATGAGAATAAATAAAATCGCTTAAGTTTTTATTTAACATTTTATTATTTATAGTAATCTTTTACTCTCTTTAAATTATTATCATATATTTTAACTTCATATTTATTATTTAAATGTTGATCGTAAGATGTAAATAAATTGTTTATCAGTCTGACATTAGAAATTTGAGAATAGTTTTTATAATTTTCATCTTCATAATTTATACTTTGAATTTCTAAATCTTTGATCTTAGCTAAGTAAATGTTTTGGTCTAAATCAGAAATCATTAAAAAACTGTTTTTAGGCATTGTATAAATAAATTTTATCGATTCTGTTGTAAATATGTTAATATCTTTAATTGATTTTATTTCTACATTATTGATCTTCATGTCTCCAGTTTTTAATTTAACAAAGTCATCATCGTTAAAAGTTTTATTTTGAATTTTTTCATTTAATTTTTTATTAAATTCAAATTTAGCTTTTAATTTTAAATTATCTAAGATTTCCTCCTTAAATTTTTTATCTTTAGTTGAGGGTAATTTTTTTAATTTTCTATCAATTTGATATAGCAAAAAAAAGTCAGATTTTTCTATAAGTTGAATTTGATCTTTATTTCTATTCTTATAAATTTCATTTTCTACTTCAATTTCGTTTTCTGTAAAAATAAAATTTAATTTTTTATTTAAATTTAAATTATACTTATTTTTAATTTTATTAATATTTTGACCCTCGATTATTAAATTTTCAATTTCATCTATCTTTTTAAAAAAAATTTCAGAAAATTCTTTAGAATTTGTTAAATTTTCAGGTTTAATAATTGAATATGTAAAATCTATGTATTCTTTTTCTAAACTCTTAGTATTTTTATTAATAAAATCGTCTATTTCTTTATCGGAAAAGTCTTTTTTATAAATATTTTCTAAATTTATATAATCAACAGATATTTTTTTATTCTCATCTGAATAATATCTATCTATAATGAATTTTGGGGTCTTAACACCACCACTTATATAATAAAAAAGTTTTTTCTGTAATTCTTGATCTTTTAATTTTTTTTCAAAATTTACTGCCGTTAAATTATTTTCAATTAAAAACTTTTCATATTTAATTCTAGAAAATCTTTTTTCATTATCTAAAAATTTTTTAACTAAACTTTGATCAGAAACATTAATGTTCATCTTTTCTATCTCATTGATTAATATATTTCTTGATATCAATTCACTTAAAATTTCTTCTAGTATATTTTTATCAATATTTTTTTTTAAATAATCTAAATCTATACCTTTAGAATTAAGACTTTCTATTAATTCCTCTGTAGATATATTTTGGTTATTAATTTTTGCTATTATATTTGTATTGCCGCCACTAAAAACACTACCCATACCCCACATAACAAACGGAATGATAATTATAAATACCAATACCCCTGATAATCTACTTTTTGAGAAGTTTCTTAGTTTGCTTAGCATAAAATAAGTTTGTTTATTTATTGATCTATAAAAAAATAAATCTATAAATTAATTTATACTTAATGACAAATAATAATATATATTTTGTTGCAAACTGGAAAATGTATGGAAATTCCAGAACTTTAAGAGCTATTAAAAATATTAAAAAATTATCAAAAAGTAAAAAATTCTATAAAGCAAAAATAATTTATTGTCCTCCATATACGCTTTTAGAGCAATTTGCTAATAAAGTTAAAAACACAAATATCATGATTGGTGCACAAAATTGTCATTACAAAATTGACTATGGACCTTCCACAGGATTTATAAGTGCAAAAATGATTAAAGATACAGGATCTAAATTTGTGATAATCGGTCATTCAGAGTCTAGAAAAGAAGGTGATACCGACAATAAAATAAATTTGAAAATTAAAACTGCATTAAAATCTAATTTAAAAGTGATTTTTTGTATTGGAGAGAGCCTTAAGGAAAAAAAAAACAATAAAACTACATTGGTTTTAAGAAAACAAATTTTTAATGGATTAAAAAATATAAAGGATTTAAAAAATATTTTAATTGCTTATGAACCTATTTGGTCGATTGGTACAGGTGTATTGCCTGAAATAAATAATTTAAAATTACAAGTCCAAAAAATTAGAAAAATATTAAAAAATATTTTTAAAAATCAAAATTATAAAATCTTATATGGTGGATCAGTAAGTCCAAATAATATAAATAAGTTATCTAAAATCGACATTATAGATGGTTTTTTAATAGGTGGTGCCTCTCAAAATGAAAAAAAATTTATTGATATCATTAAAAAAACTATTAATTAATCTGTATGGAAAATATATTATTAATTTTGAATATAGTTCTTGCTATAATATTAGTCATTTTAATTTTGTTTCAAAAATCTGAAGGTGGTGCTTTAGGTATTGGTGTATCTCAAGATAATTTTATGTTTTCACGTTCAGCTGGTAACTTTTTAACCAAAGCTACAGCTGTAGTAGCAACTTTATTTATAATATGTAGTATTGCACTTACTATAATTTCAAGACAAGATATTATTCCAACCACATCTGTAATAGATAAAGATATCGAAAGCACAGAAGATGTGCCAAAAATACCAGATAATAATTAATTCTTTTATTTTATTAAAAATTTGGTTATAACATACTTCCATGGCGCGATATATTTTTGTCACTGGCGGCGTGGTTTCTTCATTAGGAAAAGGACTAACATCAGCATCTTTAGCATACCTTCTCAAATCTCAAGGTTATAAAGTAAGGGTTAGAAAAATGGATCCATACTTAAATGTTGATCCAGGAACTATGAGTCCGTTTCAACATGGAGAAGTTTTTGTAACAGATGATGGAGCTGAAACAGATCTTGATTTAGGACACTATGAAAGATTTACGAACATATCGGCAAAAAAATCAGATAACATAACAACTGGTAAAATTTATAGTGATATCATTTTAAAAGAAAGAAAAGGAAAATATTTAGGTAAAACAGTTCAAGTTATTCCTCATGTAACCGACAGAATAAAAGAATTTATTAGTGGTGATATTGTAAATGAAGATTTTGTTATATGTGAAATTGGTGGAACTGTAGGTGATATAGAAAGTTTACCTTTTATTGAAGCAATAAGACAATTTTCAAACGATCATGGAAAAAATAAAACTTTATTTATTCATTTAACACTTGTTCCTTTTTTAAAATCATCAGATGAAATTAAAACCAAACCCACACAACATTCTGTCAAAGAATTAAGAGGTCTTGGTATACAACCAGATATTGTGATTTGCAGATCTCAAAAATCAATACCTATCGATCAAAGAAAAAAAATATCTTTATTTTGCAATGTAGCTATAGAAAATGTAATTGAAACTGTAGATGTAAGAACAATTTATGAAGCACCAATTAGTTTTTATAAAGAAAAATTGGATAAGCAAGTTTTAAAATATTTTAACATTAAAGCAAAAAAGAGAGTAAATTTATTACCATGGAAAAAAATTACAAAAACAATCTTAAATAAAAGAAAAATTATAAATATCGCTATAATTGGAAAATACGTTAATTTAAAAGATGCTTATAAATCATTAGACGAAGCACTCATTCATGGCGGATTGAAAAATAATGTAAAAGTAAACCTGATTAGGATTGAGTCTGATAACTTACAAGCAAATCAAGTTAAAAAAATTCTTAGAAATGTTTCAGGAATTCTAATACCTGGAGGTTTTGGAAAAAGAGGAACTGAGGGGAAAATTTCAGCAATTAATTATGCTAGAAAATATAAAATTCCTTTTTTAGGAATATGTTTTGGCATGCAAATGGCGATAATTGAATTTGCTAGAAATGTTCTTAAAATTAAAAAAGCTGGTTCTAGTGAACTTGATAGGAAATGTTATCCTGTAATAGGATTGTTAAATGAATGGAATAAAAATGGCAAATTAATTAAAGGAACTGATGTAAACTTAGGTGGAACTATGAGGCTAGGGTTGTATGAAGCTAAATTAAGACATAATTCGTTGATACAAAAAATTTACAAAACTAAATCAATAAATGAAAGACATAGACATAGGTATGAAGTGAACATAAATTTAAAAGATAAATTTGAATCTAAAGGTATGATTTTCTCAGGTATTTCACCAGATGGTAAATTGCCAGAAATTATCGAATTAAATAATCATCCCTGGTTTATTGGTGTTCAATTTCATCCAGAATTTAAATCTAGACCTTTATCTCCTCATCCTTTATTCTCTTCATTTATCAAGGCTGCAAAAGTATATTAATGGAAAGTAAAATTGTAAAATGCAACGGTGTTGAAATATCAAATAATAATAAGATATTTTTGATATCTGGACCATGTCAATTAGAGTCTGAACAACATGCCTTGGATATGGCTGGTAAAATCAAAGAAATTACAGAAAAACTTCAAATCGGTTTTATTTATAAAACATCTTTTGACAAAGCAAACAGAACCAGCCTTAAAGGAAAAAGAGGAGCGGGTCTTGAAAAATCTTTACCAGTATTTGATAAAATTAAAAAAGAACTGAAAGTTTCAGTTCTCACAGATATTCATAATGAGGAACAATGTAAGATAGTTTCAGAACATGTCGATGTAATTCAAATACCAGCATTTCTATGTAGACAAACAGATTTACTTATTGCTGCAGCAAAAACAAATAAAATTATCAATGTCAAAAAAGGTCAATTTCTTGCACCATGGGACATGGTTAATGTAACAAAAAAAATTTCAGAGTCTGGTAATGAAAATATTCTAGTTACCGAGAGAGGTGCGAGCTTCGGTTATAATACATTGGTTTCTGATATGAGATCTCTACCAATTATGGCCAAAAACGGGTATCCAGTTATTTTTGATGGAACACATTCTGTTCAGCAACCTGGTGGGTTAGGAGAAAAAAGTGGTGGGCAAAGAGAATTTGTTGAATACTTAACAAGAGCTGCTGTTGCTGTTGGTGTTGCTGGAATTTTTTTAGAAACTCATCAAGATCCAGATAATGCACCATCAGATGGACCTAATATGGTTCCACTTAACAAATTAGAAAATTTATTAAATCGAATAGTTGAGATAGATAATTTAATTAAGAAAAATTAATGAGCAAAATTACAAAAATTGTCGGCAGACAAGTTTTTGACAGCAGAGGTAATCCAACAGTTGAGGCTGAAGTTTTCTCAAAAAATATAAGCGCTAAAGCTATTTGTCCATCCGGTGCATCAACTGGATCTTATGAAGCTTATGAAAAAAGAGATAAAAATAACAAAAAATATATGGGCAAAAGTGTTTTTAATACTATCAATTTAATAAATAGTAAAATATCCAAAAAAATCAAAAATCAAAATGTACATAATCAAGAAAAAATTGATCATATATTAATAAAGTTAGATGGCACAAAACAAAAAAAGAATTTAGGTGCTAATGGAATGCTTGCTATATCAATTGCAGTTAAAAAACTATCTGCAAAAATAAAAAAGAAACCATTATTTAAAACATTTTTAATTAAGAATAACTACAAATTGCCATTCCCAATGATGAATATTATTAATGGTGGAGCACATGCTAATAATAAATTAAGAATTCAAGAATTTATGATTAGACCAGATAGTGCATCCTCGTTTTCAGATGCTATGAGAATGTGTTTTATAGTAATTAATAATTTAAAAAATTTACTTAAAAAACAAGGACATTCAACAAATGTAGGAGATGAAGGGGGTTTTGCCCCAATGATTCAGAATAATGAAGATGCTTTAAAATTAATTATTAAAGCAATCAAAATTTCAGGTTTTAAAAATGGTAAAAATATATCAATTTGTTTAGACGTTGCTGCTAATGAATTATATAAAAAAAAAAAGTATTCTATTCATTCAAATAAATTTATATCTGCTAACAATACTTTAGCAAAATATTCATCACTTTTAAAAAAGTATAAAATCAAATCAGTTGAAGATCCATTTCACGAAAATGATTGGACAGCGTGGAGTAAACTAACAAATAAATTAGGTTCTTCCATACAGGTAGTGGGTGATGACTTATATGTTACAAATTTAGAAAGATTAAAAATCGGTTTTTTGCAGAACTCATCAAATGCTATACTAATTAAACTTAATCAAATAGGTACAGTCACAGAAACATTAGAGGTGATAAAATTCGCTCAACTTATAGGTTATAATACAATAGTGTCACACAGATCTGGTGATAGTGAAGATACGTTCATTTCAGACCTTGCTGTAGGAACAAATTCAAATCAAATTAAAACCGGATCGCTTGCAAGGTCAGAGAGAGTAGCAAAATATAACCAACTTTTAAGAATTGAGGAAATTCTTGGAAGAAATTCAAAAATGAATAAAATATCTTAATGCTTCAAAAATTAAAAAAAAATTACTTTACTTTAATTATAACATTTTTAATCATTTATTTTTTTTTAAATTTATTAGATGGCGAAAGAGGTTTAATATCATATTTTAAAAAAAAAAATATTTTATTAGATTTAAATATACAACAGTTTTCTCTTATTAATGAAATTGAAGAGATTGAGTTAAAAAATTCTCTTTTAACAAATAACTTAGATTTAGATTTTATAGAAACGCTAATAAGAAAAAATTTTTTACTAGGAAAAAAAGGCGAGAAAATTTATATAATTAAAGATGAGTAAAGTAAGACATCCAGAAAAGGTTAATAAACCTATAAATCCAATTAAAAAAAAACCAAGTTGGATAAAGTCAAAAATTTCAAATAGTAAGGAATTTTTTAGAACAAAAACATTAATTAGTAAAAGTAAGCTCGTAACAGTTTGCCAAGAAGCTAATTGCCCAAATATTACAGAATGTTGGAGTAAAAAACATGCAACATTTATGATTATGGGTGATACATGTACTAGAGCATGTGGATTTTGTGATGTAAAAACTGGAAAACCTGAAAAATTAGATCCCTTTGAGAGATATAAGATTTCTACTGCAGTAAAACGTTTACAACTAAAACATGTTGTAATTACTTCTGTAGATAGAGATGATTTACCGGACGGTGGGTCTAACCACTTTTATGAAGTTATTGAGACTACAAAAAAAAATAATCCAAATACATCTATAGAAGTTCTAACTCCAGATTTTCTAAGAAAAGGAGAAGCCTATAAAAAGGTACTAGACGCTCAACCAGATGTATTTAATCATAATATAGAAACAGTTCCAAGACTTTATAGGGAAGTTCGCCCCGGAGCAAAATATTTTGCCTCTTTAGAGCTTTTAAAAAAAGCAAAAGAAATTAATAAGAACGTATTTACTAAATCTGGGTTAATGGTCGGTTTAGGTGAAACCAATAATGAGATTTTACATGTAATGGATGATTTGATATCTGCAAAAGTAGATTTTTTAACTATTGGTCAATATTTGCAACCATCATCCAAACATTATCCCTTAAATAGATATTATCATCCTGATGAGTTTAAAGAATTAGAGTCAAAAGCAAAAGAAAAAGGATTTTTACTTGTTTCTTCTTCACCAATGACAAGATCCTCTTATCATGCAGATGAAGATTTTGCAGTTCTTCAAAAAAAAAGAATTAACCAAGCTAATGCCCAAAGCATCAGTTAAAAGATCAATTGAGTGTAAAAAAGAACAATTAATAGATCTTGTTCTAGATATAAAAAGCTATCCTGAATTTGTACCATTTTGCTTAGATGCTAAAGTTTATAAAAAAAACATAAAAGGCGATTTTACATTTATCATTGCAGATTTAACAATTGGGAAAGGTCCCTTTAAAGACACGTATAAAAGCGATGTTAGATTCAACAATAAAGAGGACTCAATTTATGTAACCAATCTTGATGGACCCTTAAAACACTTGGAAAATAAATGGCACTTCAAAGAGGAGAATAACATTACCGTAGTTTCTTTTGATGTTGACTTTGAACTAAAAAATATTTTTTTAAATAAAATTATGACTAAATCTTTCCAATTTGGTTTAAATAAAATTGCTGACTCTTTTCAAAAAAGAGCTGAAGAACTATTTAAGAAGAGTTAAAATTAAATTTAGTGCTCTATTTACAGTAGCTTTTTGGATTAAAATTCTTTTTTTATTTTTAAAAATAAATTTTTTTATTACAATTTTGTTCCCTTTTTTTATACCTATATAAACTAAACCAACAGGTTTGGTCTTTGTTCCACCTTTTGGCCCCGCTATACCTGTAATAGAGATAGAAATATTAGTTTTACTTATTTTACTTAGGTTTTTGACCATATACAAACAAGTCTCATAGCTTACAGCACCATGTTTTGATATTATTTTTTTTGGAACTTTTAAAATGTTAATTTTTGCTTTATTTGAATAAGTAACTAATCCCAGCACAAATACCTTAGATGAGCCGCTAATTGAAGTAATAGAACTTGATAGAAGACCACCAGTACATGACTCAGCAAAGGATATCTTTAATTTTTTTTTTTTTAATAAATTAACAATTGTTTGTGAAAGTTGTTTCATGAAGTAAATACCATATATAAGACAAGAACACCGACTACATATAGACCAGCGCATACATCATCCATCATAACACCAAAACTATTTTTAAAGTTCTTGTCATAATAATTAACAGGGTAGGGTTTGATGATATCAAAAATTCTAAATAGTATAAATATAATGAAATAATAGGTTAAAACTTGATTTGTTTCTTTATCTCCACTGTGCGCAATTTCATATAAGCATATAGGAATTGATTGACCAACAAATTCATCTATAACTACTTCTTTAGGGTCTTTATTATCAAGATCTTTTACAAAGATATTTACTGAATAAAGAGCAATTAAAAATATAATTAAAACTCCTATCAAAATAATATCAGGTGAAAAATTTAGAATATTAAATAAAAAAAATAAAAATATAGTTGTTACTAATGAGGCATAACTACCAGGTATTTTCTTTAATTTACCAATACCAAATAATGTAACAAATAAAAAATTAATTTTCTTAATCATATTTAATTACAGAGGTTATCACCTCACATGCGATTGCTTTATCTTTTCCAATTAAACCTAATTTTTCTGTTGTTTTTCCTTTTATATTAATCATACCTTTTTCTATTTCACATATACCTGCAATTAATTTAATCATCTTATTTTTATATTTTGATATTTTTGGTTTTTGAGTAATTATATTTATATCAATATTATTTATAAAATAATTTTTTTGTTTAATTTCATTAATTACTTTTTTAAGAAAAATTGTTGACCTTATACCTTTGAACTTTTTATTTTTGTCTGAAAATTTTTGACCGATATCACCCATTTTGCAAGCACCAAGAATTGCATCCGTTATAGCGTGCAATACAGGATCGCCATCAGAATGACCTAATGTTCCAAATTTAGATTTTATCTTTAAACCTCCTAAATATAACTTTCTATATGGTACTAATCTATGCACATCAAAACCAATTCCAAAAAAAATATTATTATTACTCAAATCTTTTTTGAAAGTTATCTTATAATTGTTTTTTTCTCCCGAAATGAATTTCACTTTTAAATCTTGATTAATGAACAAAGACGACTCATCTTGTATTTTATTATTATTATTTTGGGCAATTTTATATAAATCTTTATATCTAAAACCTTGTGGCGTTTGTGTTAGTAAGGTATTTTTTTTGATTAAATTAAAAGTATTATTTTTTAATTTGTATTTTGCTGAGTCTACAGAATTTATAAATGGAACTACAGCTCGATGCCTCTTTAAACCTTTAATTATTTTTCTCATTAAATTTATAGAAAAGTTTGGTCTGGCAGCATCATGTATTAGTACATTTTTAACATTATATCTTTTAATATACCTAAGCGCTAAATAAGATGAGTCCGATCTCTCTCTACCACCTTTAATAATCTTTATATTTTTTGATAAGTTTCTTTTTAAATTTTTTTGGTTATTAACCACTAAAATAATATGTTTAAAAAGACCTGATTTATTAGCCTTATCAATAGAATGCTCATATAATGGTTTACCTCTATAAATGTTATATTGTTTAGCTTTTTTTGATTTAAACCTTTTGCTTTGTCCAGCAGCTAGTAATATAAAACAGTTATTCATATCAATATATTTTAGATTATGAACTTATTACATAATGATTGAATTTATCAAAAAAAATATATTTATTATTTTTATATTTCTAGTCACATTATTTGTGGGTTTTTTAACATTTTTAACTTTTATTGATAGAGGTTTCATTGATCTAAGTACTGAGAACCTACAATATTTGCTTATTGCTAATATATTCTTATTGATATTTTTTTTTATATTTATTTTTTTTGAAATAAAAAAAAATATTAAAACAGATATTGATGTTAAAGGTTCAAAATCAAATAAAAAATATATTACTTTTTTTGCATTATTTACATTAATTCCTTCAATACTAATATCAATATTTTCATTATTTCTTTTTTCATTCGCTTTAGAGAAATATTTTGATAAAAAAATTACTACAGCAGTTAATAATTCCTATGAACTTGCTAAAAATTATGTAGATGATGTAAAAAATAAAATAGAAGCAGATATTTTATTAATTGCATTTGATATTAGTAAAGTAGAAAATATTTATAATGAAAACTCTCTTAATTTTAAAAAATTTTTAATTACCCAAAAAATTGTTAGGGATTTGGATGAAATCCACCTTATAAATTCTGATCGTAAACTTTATTTGTCAACACTTAAAAACCAAAAAGATTATAACCCACCAGAAGAGCAAGCCATTAAAATGGTTCTAAAAGATGATAGACCACTTAAAATCATAAATGCTCTTGAAAATAAATCAGCTGCAATAATTAAATTGCCAAAATATAAAAATATGTATTTATATGTAATCAAATACCTGGACAAAGATATATCAGAGTATTTAACTGAGTCACAAGAGGCTTTGAATTTTTACTACACTGTAGAGGATAAACGAACTGGCATAAAAATTTCATTTGCTTTAATTTATCTAATTATTGTTACGTTAATGCTTTTTTTATCTGTAAGCTTAGCTATAAGATTTTCATCAAGATTTTTTAGATCAATAAATAATTTAATTAATGCATCAATAAAAATTGGAAGTGGAAACCTAGATATTAAGGTTCCTGAAGTGAAAACTGATAGAGAATTAGAGCTGCTTAATAAGACTTTTAATTTAATGACTGAAAGACTTAAAAATCAACAATATAAATTATTATTAGCCGAAAGACATGAGGCATGGGAAAATGTTGCAAGAAAACTTGCTCACGAAATCAAAAATCCATTAACTCCAATCCAACTAGTTATTGATAATTTAAAATCTAAATATATTCAAAATATTAATCCTGATTTAAAATTAAATTATAATAAAAATTTAGATACAATTACTAATCAAATTAAACAGATTGAAAATCTCGTGAATGAATTTTCTGACTTTGCAAGAATGCCAAAGCCTTTATTTAAAAAAAATGATGTTGTTGAAATTCTTAATTCCAATATTCAATTATTAAAAAAATTAAGCAATAAAATTATAATTAATTTTAAAACAAAGGATAAAATATTCCTTTTATGTGATTATGAACAATTAAGTCGAGTTTTTTTTAATATAATTAAAAATTCAATAGAGAGTATCGAAGAAAAGTTACAAAATACAAGTGATTTTGATAAAATAATTAATGTAGAAATAAATCAAAGAAGTGACTATATAGATATTCGATTTGTTGATTATGGAATTGGTTTCTCTGATAACAAATATAACGATTTAATTAAACCATATTTTACAACAAAGAAAAATGGAACAGGATTAGGATTATCTATAGTTATTAAAATAATAAATGATCATGATGGATCTATTAAATTTACAAATCATAAAAATGGCGCTGAAGTAAAAATTTCTTTACCAAAAAAATAAATGTCAACAGAAATATTAATAATAGACGATAACTCCGATATCAGATTAATTCTTAACGAATTAATTCAGGATGCAGGATATAATACAAGATTAGCTGCAAATTATAATCAGGCATTGACAGAAATTGATAAAAAACTTCCGGATGTTGCAATTATTGATGTTAAGCTTGATAAAGGTGATAACGATGGAATTGAATTATTAAACCATATTAAAAAAAAAAACAAAGATATTCCCGTAATAATAATTTCAGGTCACGCTAATATTGAGATGGCTGTAAATTCATTGAAGTCAGGTGCTTTTGAATTCATTCAAAAACCATTTGATAAAAATAGATTATTAAATTTTATAAATAGAGCTGTCGAAAATTTTAATCTAAAAAATGAGAACAAAAAATTACATTCTAAATTATTTCATTCCTACGATTTAATTGGTAAAAGTGCAAATATTACAAAAATCAAAGAGCAAATTGAAAAACTTTCACTATCAGACAGTAGAATATTTATTACTGGTCCCACAGGATCTGGAAAGGAATTAGTAGCACGGAAAGTTCACAAGGAATCTGCAAGGAAAAAAGCACCATTTATAATTTTAAATGGAGCTCTTCTAGATTTAAAAAAATATGAAGTTGAATTATTTGGAGAAGAAAAAAAAGACGGTTCAATTCTATATGGAGCATTAGAAAAAGCATCAGGTGGTGTTTTACTTATTGATGAAGTAACAGAAATACCTCTAGAAACACAGTCTAAAATATTAAGAGTGGTCATTGATCAAAAATTTAGAAGACACAATAGTAATCACGATATCAAGGTTGATGTAAGAATTTTTTGTTCCACAAGCAAAGATATAAAAAGTGAAATTTCAAATGGAAATTTTAGAGAAGATCTATTTCATAGACTAAATGTTTTTAATATTAATATTGAGCCTCTAAATAAAAGAGTTGAAGATATACCCCTATTAGTAGATTATTTTTCAAAAAAGATTTGTGAAATATACAATTTTAAAAATTTTGAAATTTCAGATAATAATTATTTAATCAATTATAACTGGCCTGGGAATGTTAGAGAATTAAGAAATTTAATAGAAAGAATAGCAATTCTTTCTCCTGGAAATGATAATAATAAAATCACTGATATTATTAAAGAATCTTTATCAAAAAATGTTGAAGATAACTTTTCAGTTAATGATACTTTATCGATACCGCTTAAAGAAGCACGAGAAACCTTTGAAAAAGAATATTTGACCACTCAATTAAAAAAATTTGGTGGTAATATTTCAAAAACGGCAAAATTTGTTGGCATGGAAAGGTCTGCATTACACAGAAAATTAAAAATGCTAGGTGTTAAAGAGTTAAACTAATGAATATAATTATTTGTGGTGCTGGTAGAGTAGGATACACAATATCTAAAATATTAAGTGAACAGAATCATTCAATTACGGTTATAGATCAATCTAGTGATGATATTCAAAAAATAAACGAAGATCTTGATGTAAAAGCAATTGTTGGGAAGGCCACATATCCATCAATTTTAGAAAAAGCCGATGCTAGTAATGCTGACATGATAATAGCAGTTACAAGAAATGATGAAATTAACATGTTAATTTGTCAAATTGCATACACAGTTTTTAATATTCAAAAAAAAATTGCGAGAATTAGGTCTCAAGATTATTTAAATCCTAAATTTTCAAAGGTTTATAACAAGGAAAATTTACCTATAGATGTTATAATTTCTCCTGAACTTGAAATTGCAAGGTCTATTCAAAGAAAATTAGAAGCCCCCGGAACATTAGATAACGTGCCTTTTGCTGAAAATAAAATTAGATTAATTGAGATAATTGTTAACGAAAAGTGCCCAATTGCAAACATTAAATTAAATGAACTTACAAAAAAATTTCCAAAACTAAATGCCAACATTTTAGGTGTTATTAGAGAGGACAAATTTATTATTCTTAAAAAAAATGACGTGATGATTAAAAACGATAAAGCATACGTTATAATTAATTCATTGCATATTGCACAAACATTAGAGGCTTTTGGGCATAAAGAAAAAATATCAAATAAGCTCCTGATTATAGGAGGTGGCAATATAGGTTTCAATCTTGCAAAAAATCTTGAGCAAGAGTTTGAAGAAGCAAGAATTAAAATAATAGAAAAAGATAAAATTAGAGCAGAATATATAGCTAATGAATTAAATAACACTATAGTTATTAATGGAGATGGTCTAGATGAGGATGTTTTAAATGAAGCGAATATTGAAGATGTTGAGACAGTATTAGCTTTAACTAATGACGATGAGGACAATTTGATGGCTAGTGTATTAGTAGAAAAATTTTCTAAGGATAAAAAAACAATGGCATTAATAAATAAACCTAATTACTCTTTGTTACAATCGTCGTTGAAAATCGATGATCTTATTGATCCAAGAATGCATACAGTTTCCAGTATACTTAAACACGTACACAAGGGAACAATTGAAAATGTTTATAGTATTCTGAATGGAGATTTTGAAGTAATAGAAGCAGATGTTATAGAAACGTCTGAGTTAATTAACAAGGAGTTAAAAAATTCAGATTTACCGGAAGAAATTAGAATTGGTGCTGTTTTAAGAAATAATGAAATTATAATTCCTAGATCAAATTTTATATTCAAAAAAGATGACAAAATAGTTTTTTTAGCAAAAAAAGATCAATTGGAAACTGTTGAAAATTTATTTAGAATTAGCTCATTCTAAATTAATGAAAAATATATCAATTATTTATATCGGATCTTTTTGTCTAATTTTAAGTTTACTATCGTTTTTTAATATTATTTATTCATATTATTTCAATTTATATTTAAATATAGACGCATATATATACACACTTTTTATCTCACTTTTTATAGGCTGCATCATTTTATTTAAAAAAAAAAATGAATTCAAAATATCAATATACCATAAAATTATAACAGTATTATTAGGATATTTATTTCTACCAATTTTAATTGCGCTTCCATATTACTTAAGTATCTATAATATTTCATTTCTTGATTGTTATTTTGAAGCAATTTCAGGTTTTACTTCTACAGGCTTTAGCATTTTTAATAATATAAAACATTTAGATCAAAGCTTAATAATTTGGAGATCAACTTCTCAATGGGTTGGAGGTATTTATTTTTTATTTTCAATAATTTTGCTGATAGATATATTCGATACAACAATAAAAAAATCTTTTACAGAATTTATCTCATTTAACTTTCTAGAAACACTTAAACAGTACTTTAAAATTTTGATTATTTATACATTATTAACTTTACTAATTTTTATAATTTTGAGTTTGATTAATTTAAGAGTTTTCGACTCTTTCAATTTGTCTTTATCTATTATATCTTCTGGCGGGTTTCTGCCTGTCGATCAGCTAGATAGTTTATTCGATACTGATTTAAAAAGGCTTTTTTTCGCACTTTCTATGCTAATTTCTTTTTTTAGTTTATTTCTTTTATTTAACCTTTTTTTTCTGAAGTTTAAAAAACCAAAATTTTTTATTGAAGATTTTTACCTAATGGTTTTTCTTACTTTTTTAATAATCATTTTTTTCGTTTTTCTAAATTATAACAGAAATTTCATAATCACGCTTACTTCAATAGTTACAAGTATATCAAATATTGGATTTTCTTTTCAAACAGATAATTCAAACTTAAATTTTATTTATATAATTTTAGTAATAATTGGGGGATCACTTTTTTCTACCAGTTCAGGATTGCGTTTTTTTAAGGTATATAATTTAATTAAATTTTCACTAAATGATTTATTATCACATAGTAAACCAAATCATATATATACAAACAAAATTATTTTTAGTGATAATTTTATTGATCAATCAGAGATTAATAAATATTTTTTGTCAGTAATCATCTTTTTATTATCATTAACATTAGTATGCTCACTCCTAACAATTTTAGATATTAATTTTGAAACTGCATTCAAATTAAGTATTCTAACTTTAATGAATACAGTGAACTCTAGCGCTTATGGATTGCAGGATTTTAATTTTTATACTCTAGGCTTTTATTCTAAGATTGTTTTGATTTTTTTTATGATTATAGGCAGGGTTGAATTAATTACTTTGTTAATTTTATTAAAAAAATTTCTTTTCAAAAATTAAATTAGTATTATAAATCAATGCTGGGCGCCCTTAGCTCAGCTGGATAGAGCAACGGTTTTCTAAACCGTGGGTCGGAGGTTCGAATCCTTCAGGGCGCGCCAAATTATCTTAGGTATTTTTTATAGGATTCTAATGAATTTAAAAGGGAATATCTTGGTTTCCATTTAAATATTTTATTTACTTTTTTTATATTAGCTTTTGTTATCATTACTTCCTTACGGTTAATTTTAATATAATTAAGTTTAATATTTAAATTGAATTTTTTTTTGCATGTGTAAATAATTTTATTGATATTTATACTTTTTCCCGAACCTACATTTAAAATAATATTTTTAATATTCATCTTACTCAAATTTTTATTGATTTTTTTTATCAAAATTAATAAATCTTTTATGTCAAGAAAATCCCTACTTGGATAAATTGTTCGATTATTCAAACGCTTATATCTTATTATTAATTTATCTTTTTTTTTATTAAATAAATTAGTTATTAATCTTTGATGGTGAATATTAATTTTATTAGTTACAAAAAATTTGTCTGTTAATCCTATAATATTAAATAATCGTAAAATTATAACTTTATTAAAATTTTTTTTTAATAAATATTTTTCAATTTTTAATTTTGTTTTTCCATAAATATTTTTGGGTTTTTTTTTGCTTTTTTCAAAATAAGTTTTGTTACTATCTGAATACACATTTGAAGATGACATGAAAATGAAATTACTTACTAATTTTTTTTTACATAAATCAATAAATTGTTTTGTATTTTTATAGTTATTCTGGAAATATTGTTTTTTTTTTATTTCTCCTTCAAGAACATAAGATGATGCAGCACAGTGCAATATTGTTTCAATTTTGTATTTATCTATGATTTTATTTATTTTTTTTAAATTATTAAAATCAGACCTAATAAATTTTTTTTTATTTGCTATATTTTTTGTTGTAGAGTGGCGAAAATCATCTATCCCAATGTATTTAATACCATTATTATCAAAATATTTTGAAATTTGTGATCCTATATATCCAGCACTTCCAGTAACTAAAATCATTGATTATTTATTACATATTTGTAAATGTTAACTCTGTCAAAAAAAAAATAATGCAAAATTTAATTTATTGGTCACCATTTTTAGGAAATGTAGGTACAGTTAAATCAACACTAAATTCTGCTTTAGCATTTAAAAAATTTTCAAAAAATAAATATAATGTTAAGATTATTAATGTTTTCGGTGAGTGGAATAACTATAAAAATATTTTAAAAAAATCAAATATAGAATTAATTAATTTAACTTTTACCTATATAAATTTTCTTCCGAAAGATGGTTTTATAAAAAGTAGAATTTCATATACTTTGATATTTTTAATTTCCTTTTTCCCATTATTAAGATTGCTTAAAAAAGAAAATAATTCAATATTTATTGCACATTTAATAACCTCATTACCTCTGTTTATAAACTCCATCTTTAAAATTAATTCAAAAATTATTTTACGCATATCTGGTTATCCAAAACTGCATTTTGTTAGAAAAAAATTTTGGCAATTAACAACAAAAAAAGTTTTTTCTGTTACTTGTCCTACTGAAGAATTAATGAAGAAACTTCAAGAATTTAAAATTTTAGTACATCCAAGAATTAAATTCTTGCCTGACGCAATTATTGATATAAATGATTTTTTAATACAAAAAAATGAGAAAATTGATTTACCAACAAAAAAGAAATTTTTATTATCCGTTGGTCGTCTCACAAAGCAAAAAAATTATAGTTATTTACTAGATGAAATAAAAAATTTTCTTAAATCAAATAACGATTATGATTTAATTATTTTAGGTGACGGTGAAGATAGGGAAATGATAAAAAAAAAAATCAAAGATTTAAATATGAATGATAGAATTTATATCCTTGGTCATAAAAATAATCCCTATTCATATATGATTAATGCCTCTGCTTTAATATTATCTTCGTTATGGGAAGAAGTAGGTTTTGTCATAGTAGAGGCTGCATTATCAAATTTATTAGTATTCTCATCAAATTGTCCAAATGGACCTAAAGAATTTTTGGAAAATGGTAGAGCAGGATTTTTATTCAATACAAATGAAAAAAATGCTCTTAAAAATGAAATTCATAAAATATCCTCTGATAATTTCAAAAAGAAAATTTTTGCAAAAAAAAATTGTCTTAAATATACAAAACTTAGGCACTTCAGAGTTTTTAGTAGCATTTTAACAGTTTAAAAATTCTATATTAACTTAGTTAATACTGTTAAGTATTAAATTCACTAAAAAAACCTCATAAACACTAATAAATTTATTATTGATGATCCTTATATATCGTGATTAACTTATATTAATTCAAAAGAAATTTTGAATTATTTGTTAACAAATAAACTTAATAACAAGAGGAATATATGTTTAAAGTTATGAAAAGATTGACTTCTTTAGTTGCTATACTTGCTGTTACATTTACTTTTACAGCAGAAACTATGGCTGCAAAGAAATCAAAAACACTTAAAAACACTCAGAAAAAAGGTTTTGTGAGATGTGGAGTTTCACAAGGTCTTCCGGGTTTTTCAAATGCAGACGCATCTGGAAACTGGACTGGTGTAGATGTAGATGTATGTAGAGCTGTAGCTGCTGCCGTATTAGGAGATGCAAATAAAGTGAAATTTACACCGTTAAGTGCAAAAGAAAGATTTACTGCACTTACATCAGGTGAAATCGACATACTTTCAAGAAACACTACTTGGACTTTATCTAGAGACGCTGACATAGGTCTTACTTTCGTAGGAGTTAATTTTTACGATGGTCAGGGATTTATGGTAAGAAAAAGTTCAGGAATAACATCAACTAGTCAATTCAAAGACGGAATATCAGCTTGTACAAACTTAGGTACAACTACTGAATTAAATATGAGAGACTTCTTTAATTCAAAAGGAATTTCTTATACTCCAGTAACATTTGAAAAAGCTGACGAAGTTGTTGCTGCTTATGATGCAGGAAGATGCGATACTTACACAACTGATAAATCTGGTTTAGCTGCTCAAAGAATTAAATTGAGCTCACCAGATGATCACGTAGTTTTACCTGAAACGATTTCAAAGGAACCTTTAGGTCCTGTTGTACGTCAAGGTGATGCTGTGTGGGAAGATATCGTAAGATGGTCTTTAAACACTATGATCGAAGCCGAGGAGTATGGAATTACTTCTGCAAATGCTGACTCAATGAAAACTTCAGATAATCCAGCTATTAAAAGATTAGTTGGTGCTGAAGGTGAAATGGGTGCTGCTTTTGGTTTAGATAATGAGTGGAACTTACGAATTATCAAACAAGTTGGAAATTATGGTGAAAGCTATAAAAGAAATATAGCAGACACTGGTATTTTACCAGATAGAGGTCCAAATGAACTATGGACTAAAGGTGGTATATTATACGTTCCACCATCAAGATAATTTAATAGTTATTATTGATAAAAAGGGCTAGATTTATCTAGCCCTTTTTTTTATGATTAATTAAATGAATAATAAAATTAAAAGATTTTTACCTCAAATTTTAACTTTACTATTTGTTATATTAATTTTCGGTTTTCTTACTTTCAATGCCCAAATTAATATGGATAATAGGGGCATAGATTTTGGTTTTGGTTTTTTAAAACAAGAAGCATCTTTTGATATCCAATTTAGTCTCGTTGAGTATGACGGGTTAGACCCATACTGGTGGGCTTATGTTGCAGCACTTTTAAATACCTTATTAGTTGCAGCGTTAGGAATAATATTTTGTACTATATTAGGAGTTATAGTTGGTGTTGCAAGGTTATCTCCAAACTATCTTATTAGAAATGCTGCTGCGTGGTATGTAGAATTTTTTAGAAATATCCCATTACTTTTACAAATTTTCTTTTGGTATTATGCTGCTTTAAGAGCATTACCTTTACCACAAGACGCTGAACCTCTTTTGGGTGTTTCATATATGACAATTAAAGGTTTTTATATTCCTGCAATGGTCTGGGGTAACTTGAATATATTTTTATATTCATTGTTATGTGCAATTATTGGAATATTTGTCGTAAGGATTTATGCAAAAAGATTACAAGAAAATGAAGGAAAGCAATTGCCAGTTTTTTTCATATCAATCGGATTAATTACAATTTTACCTTTTTTATCATTTTTACTAGGTGGTGTAACGCTAGATTTTGATTTACCTGTTTTAAAAGAACTATCAGCAACATCATTTACATATGAAGGTGGTATTGGACTTCCACCAGAACTAATCGCTCTAACTTTGGCACTGTCTCTTTATACTGCAACATTTGTTGCTGAATGTGTAAGAGCAGGTATACAAGGTATAAGCAAAGGACAGAAAGAGGCAGCAGCCTCAATCGGTCTTACTCCAAACCAAATTTTAAAATTGGTAGTTATGCCGCAAGCTTTAAGAATTATTATACCTCCAACTACAAACCAATATTTAAATTTAACTAAAAATTCCTCATTAGCAGCTGCTATTGCATATCCTGATTTAGTACTTGTTTTTGCCGGAACTGCTTTAATGCAAACAGGAAAAGCTATTGAGATAGTTTCAATAACTATGCTTACTTATTTAACATTGAGCTTAGCTATAGCTGCATTAATGAATTGGTATAATAAAAGAATTGAAATTAAAGAAAAATAGCCATGACTCAAAAATTAAAAACAAATATATATTTAGGCTCAATATTAATTTTTATTAGTATAATTGATGTCTCTTTAAATTCTTTTTATAAAATAAATTTTACAAATTTTTTACCTGATACGATTAGCTTTCTTTTACCATTAATTTTAGGTACAATAGGTCTTTATTTAATCAGATATGATTATACAGGTATTAAAAGATTAGATAGTTTAAATAAAAATGTTAACACTTCAAACTTTAACGCACTATTAACTCTTCTAATAATATTTATAATAATAAAATCAATACCACCATCAATGAGCTGGATGATTTTAGATGCTAATATTTCAGGAGACAGTAGAGATGCTTGCACAGGAACAGGGGCTTGCTGGACTTATATTAAAGTTTGGTTCAAACGATTTATGTATGGGATGTATCCAAATGAATTACATTGGAGAATAAATATTGCTTTTATTCTTGTAATTGCATTAGGCCTAATTGGTTTAATTAAGACAGAAAAACTGAAAAAATATTTGCCTCTTTACTATGTTGTTATTTACCCAATAATAGCTTTTTTAATAATATATTATTTAATATCTGGTGGAGCTTTTGGTTTAGAATGGGTTGAAACAGGTGCATGGGGCGGACTATCACTTACTTTTATAGTTTCTTTTTTCTGCTTAATATTTTGCTTTCCACTAGGAATGATTTTAGCTTTAGGGAGAAGATCAACTTTACCAGTAATTAGATATATTTCGATTGGATATATTGAATTTTGGAGAGGTGTACCTCTTATTACAGTTTTATTTATGTCATCGGTAATGTTTCCAATGTTTTTGCCTGAAGATTTTTTTATGGATAAATTAGTTAGAGTGATTATTGCAATAACTTTATTCGAAGCAGCTTATTGTGCAGAGGTAATAAGAGGTGGTTTACAATCTTTACCTAGAGGTCAATATGATGCCGCTAAATCATTAGGAATGGGATATTGGAAAATGCAAACATTTGTAATTTTGCCTCAAGCACTAAAACTTGTAATTCCAGGTATTGCGAATACTTTTCTAGCTTTAGTTAAAGATACACCATTAATATTCGTTGTTGGTCTTGCTGAACTAGCTGGAATGTTAGCATTAGCTAAAACTAACCCAGAATGGCTTGGATTTGCTATGGAAGGATATATATTTGCTTCTATAATTTTTTGGATAATTTGTTATGCTATGAGTAAATATAGTTATAATCTTGAGGCTAAATATAAAACAGAAAGATAAAAATGTCTGAGTCAATCATCAAAATAGAAAATATGAACAAATGGTTTGGAGATTTTCAAGTTTTAAAAGATATTAATCTAGAAGTTGAAAGAAATAAGAAAATTGTAGTGTGTGGACCATCAGGCTCAGGTAAATCAACATTGATTAGATGCATAAATAGATTAGAAGAACACCAAAAAGGAAGTATAATAGTTGATGGCACCGAACTTAATGAAGATACTAAGAATATAGAACATATTAGAGCAGAAGTAGGAATGGTATTTCAACAATTTAATCTATTTCCACATTTATCTATCCTTGATAACTGTACTTTAGCTCCAATATGGGTAAAAAAACTACCAAAAAAAGAGGCTCAGGATTTAGCAATGAAACAACTTGAAAAAGTACAAATTGCTGATCAAGCACAAAAATTTCCTGGACAATTATCAGGTGGTCAGCAACAAAGATGTGCAATTGCAAGGGCTTTATGCATGGAACCAAAAATTATGCTCTTTGATGAACCAACTTCCGCACTTGACCCAGAAATGATTAAAGAAGTTTTAGATGCAATGGTCAATTTAGCTAAAGGCGGAATGACAATGATAGTAGTGACCCATGAAATGGGTTTTGCAAAAGAGGTTGCTGATGAAGTTATATTTATGGATGAAGGCATGATTGTAGAAAAGGCACCTACCAAAGATTTCTTTGCCAACCCTAAAAGTGATAGAACTAAGCTATTTTTAAGCCAAATATTATAGAATTATTCTAAATTATAATTAAAAATATTAAAAATATTCATTGACAGGAAATTCAAACTTCAGGAAAATAAAAAAATTTTATATTTTTTTAGCTTGCAATAACATTTTAAAACAGCTTAACTTAGGAAAAATTCATTATAAGAGGGGTCTTAATGGAAGATAACTTTAACAAGCACTTAGGCAACAAGCTTAAGTTAAGAAGACTAGCACTAGGTCTGACACAAACAAAAGTTGCAAAAGCAATTAACGTAACATTTCAACAAATTCAAAAATATGAAAAAGGAACAAACGGAGTAAGTTCAATAAGATTATTACAACTATCAAACTACCTGAAAGTTCCAATAAATTATTTTTTTGAAGATTTTTCAGAATATTTAATAAATGTAGAAAAATCGAAAGAGGGACATCTAAGCGTAAATTATAATTTTTTAGTTAAATTATATTCTGAACTTACTCAAGATCAGAAAATTAAATTTAATAAAAGTTTACAAGGTTCAAGTATTGGAATTGCTAAAGTAGTTTAACTTTTGGCTCCTCGGGCAGGACTCGAACCTGCGACCAATTGATTAACAGTCAACTGCTCTACCAACTGAGCTACCGAGGAATATAGAAAATCAACTTACTTTTTTTTAAATTTAACTCAACACTTTTTTTTGGAGGCAACGCCCGGAATCGAACCGGGATACAAGGATTTGCAATCCTCTGCGTAACCATTCCGCCACGTTGCCGTTAAATGGATAATAAATCAATTTAATTAAAGTTTATATAAATGATTTTTGCGATTAGTCTATTTATTTTCACAAAAATTGGTGATTGTTTATTCAAATGATTAATTTATAAACTAAAAGTACATATGATTTCTAATAAATATAATCATTCTGAAGTAGAAAATCGTATATATTCATATTGGGAAAAAAATCATCTTTTTAAACCTAGAAAAAATAAGAAAAAATTTTCAATTGTAATACCACCTCCAAACGTTACTGGAAGTTTACATATGGGTCATGCACTTAATAACTCCATTCAGGATTTATTAACCAGATATCATAGGATGAACAACTATGAAACTTTGTGGCAACCAGGAACTGACCATGCTGGAATAGCAACTCAAGCTTTAGTAGAAAAAAAACTTGAGAAAGATGGATTGAAAAAAAACGATTTAGGTAGAGAAAAATTCATAGAAAAAGTATGGGAGTGGAAAAACCAATACGGGGACATTATTATTAATCAGCTTAAAAAACTGGGTTGTTCATGTGATTGGTCAAGAAATGCTTTTACAATGGATCAGAATCTATCTGACTCGGTGATCAAGGTATTCGTAGATCTTTATAATAAAAAATTAATATATAAGTCTAAAAAATTGGTAAATTGGGACACTGTATTAAAAACAGCAATTTCAGATTTAGAGGTAGATTTAAGGGAAGTAAATTCAAAACTTTATTACATAAATTATCCAATTGAAGGATCTAACGAAAATATAACTATAGCAACTACAAGACCCGAGACAATGCTTGGTGATACTGCTGTTGCTGTGAACCCAAAGGACCAAAGATATAAAAAATTAGTTGGTTTAAATATTATACTCCCACTGGTTGAAAGAAAGATTAAAATCATATCAGATGAATATGCAGATCCAGAGCAAGGAACAGGCGCTGTTAAAATAACACCAGCTCACGATTTTAATGATTATGAAGTAGGGGTCAGAAATAAACTTGAAATCTTAAATATATTTACTGATGATGGAAAAATAAATGAAAATGCTCCGAAAGAATTTATTGGTTTAGATCGGTTTGAGGCAAGAAAAATAATATTAAAAAAATTAGTTGAAAAAGGTTTTTTTGTTAAAGAGGAAAATATTAAAAATAAAGTTCCTTATGGTGATAGATCAAACTCTATTATTGAACCTTATTTGACAGAGCAATGGTTTGCAGATGCAAAAAAACTTTCTGTAAAAGCAAAAAAAATTGTAAAATCGAAGAAGACAAAATTTTATCCTGGTAATTGGTCTAAAACATATTTTCAATGGATGAATAATATTGAACCATGGTGTATTTCAAGACAACTATGGTGGGGTCATCAAATACCAGCATGGTACGGACCAGGTAAAAAAATTTTTGTTGCAAAAACTGAAAAAGAAGCAAAACAACTTGCAAAAAAATATTATAAAAAAGATATTAAATTAAATAGAGATCCAGATGTTTTAGACACATGGTTTTCATCAGGCCTTTGGGCATTTGCAACATTAGGATGGCCTACTAAAAATGAATTTGTCAAAAAATTTTATCCCACATCTGTATTAGTAACAGGCTTTGATATTATATTTTTCTGGGTTGCTCGTATGATTATGTTTGGTATGGAATTTCTAAATAAAGAACCTTTTAAAGATATTTATGTTCATGCTCTTGTTAGAGATGAAAAAGGACAAAAAATGTCTAAGTCTAAAGGTAATGTTATTGATCCTTTAGAGCTTATAGAGAAATACAGTGCTGATGCTTTAAGGTTTACATTGCTTTCAATGGCTTCCCCAGGAAGAGATGTTAAATTGTCTGAGGATAGAGTTAAAGGTTATAGAAATTTTTTAAACAAACTATGGAATGCTAATAACTTTTTAATTCAAAATAAGTGTTCCTTTAAAAACATTCAAAAAAAACCAAAAATTTCAATTAATATCAATAAGTGGATATATGCAGAGTTATTAGAAACTAAAAAAAATGTTGAAAAAAATATTAAAGATTACCGTTTTGACGAGGCAGCAAGAAATTCTTACCAATTTGTATGGCATTCTTATTGCGATTGGTACTTAGAGCTTACCAAGACCATTCTTTATTCCAATGATAAAAAGTCTATTAAAGAAATAAGAGAGGTATCTAGCTATATATTTAAGGAAATCCTAATATTAATGCATCCTTTTATACCATTTGTAACTGAAGAGATTTGGTTAAAAAATAAGTTAGATAATTCCAAAAAAAATTATCTTATGTTGGCAAATTGGGCATCTGGTAGCTCAAAAAAAGATCAGGATTTTAAAGAAGTTGAAAAAATAATTAATATAATTTCTCAAATAAGATCATTTAAAAATGAGCTAAACGTAAGTCCAGGTTCATTTGTTGATATTTCTTTAAGCAAGATTAGCACAAACAACAAAGCCTTCTTTAAACATAACAATATAGTTCTTAAAAAATTGGGCAGAATTAATAATTTTTTTGATAATGATAAAGAAAAACCTTCGGCTACAATGGTGATTTCTGGAGATATATTTAAAGTTTATTTTGAAGAAAATGTAGATTTGGGCGCAATAAAAGAAAACTTATTAAATAAACAAAAAAAATGCCAAAATGAAATAGATAAGATCAATTCTCGGCTTAATAACAAAGATTTCATAGCAAGAGCACCAAAACATATTGTTGATCAGGAAAAAACTAACTATAATAATTTGAAAAACGATATTAAAAAAATATCATTAACAGTAAAAAGTTTATAATGACAAAGTTTAACAAAAAGAAATTACCAAGTAGACATACATCTTTAGGTCCAGATAAAGCGCCACAAAGATCGTTTTATTACGCAATGAATTTAACCGAAAAAGATGTTGCTAAGCCATTTGTCGGAGTAGTTTCAACTTGGAATGAGGCGGCACCTTGTAATATAGCATTAATGAGACAAGCACAATCAGTTAAAAAAGGTGTTAGTCTTTCAGGTGGTACACCAAGGGAGTTTTGTACAATTACGGTTACTGACGGTATTGCTATGGGTCATGAAGGAATGAAATCTTCACTTATCTCAAGGGATGTAATTGCAGATTCAACTGAACTAACAGTAAGAGGGCATTGTTACGATGCTCTAGTTGGAGTTGCAGGTTGTGATAAATCTTTACCAGGATTAATGATGGCAATGGTTCGATTAAATGTTCCAAGTGTTTTTATATATGGTGGCTCAATTCTTCCAGGTAGATTTAATGGAAAAGATGTAACTGTAGTAGATGTATTTGAAGGAGTTGGAAAATATTCTTCAGGAAAAATGACTAAACACGCATTAAGAAAATTAGAATTAATAGCATGTCCAAGCGCTGGAGCTTGTGGTGGACAATTTACAGCTAATACAATGGCGTGTGTTTCTGAAGCAATTGGTTTAGCTTTACCTTATTCAGCTGGTACTCCTGCACCATACGAGCAGAGAGACAAATATGCATTACAAAGCGGTAAGGCAGTAATGAATTTATTAAAAAGAAATATCAGACCAAGACAAATTGTAACTCGAAAATCATTAGAAAATGCAGCTACGATTGTTGCTGCAACAGGTGGATCAACTAATGCAGCTTTACATTTACCAGCATTAGCAAATGAGATTGGAATTAAATTTGATTTAATGGATGTTGCAAAAATATTTAAAAAAACACCTTATCTTGCAGATTTAAAACCAGGTGGAAAATATGTTGCAAAAGATATGTGGCAAGCAGGCGGTGTTCCAATGTTACTTAAGACACTTATGGATGGTGGTTATATTCATGGAGATTGTATGACAGTTACTGGAAAAACTATGAGACAAAATTTAAAAAATGTTAAATTTAATCTAAAACAAAAAGTGATGCGTAAATATAATAATCCTTTATCACCAGATGGAGGAGTAGTAGGTCTTAAAGGTAATTTAGCCCCTGAAGGTGCAATTGTAAAAGTAGCTGGGTTAAAAAAATTACAGTTTACTGGAAGAGCAAGATGTTTTGATACAGAAGAGGCTGCATATAAAGCTGTTAAAAATAGAAAATATAAAGATGGTGATATAATAATTATTAGATACGAAGGACCAAAAGGTGGACCTGGCATGAGAGAAATGCTTCAAACCACAGGAGCGATTTACGGTCAAGGCAAAGGTGAGAAAGTAGCTTTAATAACAGATGGAAGGTTTTCAGGAGCCACAAGAGGCTTTTGTATTGGGCATGTTGGACCGGAAGCATCTGTAGGGGGACCAATAGCATTACTTAGAAATGGAGATATAATTGATTTAGATGCAAAAAAAGGAATTATTAACGTTCGTTTATCAAAGAAAGAATTAGCTAAAAGAAGAAAAAAATGGAAACCAAAGAAAATAAACTTTGGTAATGGCACACTTTGGAAATATGCGCAAACAGTAGGGCCAGCTTATTTAGGTGCACCTACACATCCTGGTGGTAAAAACGAAGTAAAAGTATACGCTGATATTTAATGAAAATAAGACCAGTTATTCTTTGCGGCGGAGCTGGAACAAGACTTTGGCCAAAGCAAAAAAAACATCAAGCAAAGCAATTTATTGATTTTGGAGGATGGTCTTTAATTCAAAAAACATTAGAAAGAATTAAAAAACCTGTTTTTGATTACCCTATAATAAGTACTAATTTAAAATATTTAAAAGATGTCAGAAAGTCTTTAAAAAAAAATAAAGTTAAAAAGTATAAAATAGTTCTAGAACCAGCAAAGAAAAATACTGCTCCAGCTATATTGTCCTCAGCTTTAATCAAAGACATACCTTTAAAACAACCTTTAATGTACTTTGCTGCAGATCATTTAATTGAAAAATCTCATATTTTAAATAGATCCATTCATAAAAATAAGTCTAATTTAGACGATCAAAATATATTCATATTTGGTATTAAACCTACAAACCCATCAAGTGAATATGGTTATTTTTTAACTAAAAAAATTAAAAAAAATATTAATAAAGTTACAAAGTTTATTGAAAAACCAAAAACCTCTAAAGCTAAACAAGTTATTAAAAATAAAGGTTATTGGAACTCTGGAATGTTTTATTTAAGAAAAGACTCTATAATTAATAACTTTAAAAAATATCAAAATAAAACTTATAAAAGTTGTTTAGAGGCAATTAATAAAGCCAAATATAGAAACAATACTTACTACTTAAATAAAAAAGCATTTTCTAAATCAGTAGAAAAATCGTTTGATTATGCAATTTTAGAGAAAACAAAGAAAATTAATGCTATTAAATTAGATATACCTTGGTCTGATCTTGGAAGCTGGAGAGAAATATCTAAAATTTATAAAAGAGATAAAGCAAAATATTTTAAAAAAAAGAATGTTTATTATAGACCGTGGGGTAGGTATGTTAACTTATTTGAGGGAAAAAACTTTCTTGTTAAAGAACTTACTGTAAATTCTAAATCATCTATTAGTTTGCAAAAACATCATCATAGATCTGAACACTGGATGATTACACATGGTAAACCTAAAATTACTATTAATAAGCAAAGGTTTTATAAAAAGCCTGAGGAGTCTGTTTTTATACCCACAGGCGCTATACATAGAATTGAAAATCATTTTAAAAAACCTGTTAAAATTATTGAAGTTCAAACTGGTCCAATACTTAAAGAAACTGATATAGTAAGATTTCAAGATATTTATGGGAGAATAAAGTAAACAATGAATATTACATCAGGTTATATTTTTCTATTTTTAGCAATAATACTTGGAATTTGTGCAAATGGATTCTTAAAAACTACCAATGGTTTTACTAATATATTTCCTACTATTTTTTGTGTTACATCAATTGTCCTTTGTTTATTTTGCTTATCAAAAGCAATGGATATAATTCCAGTAGGTTTTACTTATGCAACATATGGAGGATTAACTATTACTGCAGTAACAATTTTTGGAATTATAAAATATAATCAATTGCCTAATATTTATGGAACTATAGGTATAATTTTAATCATTGTTGGTGTGATATTAGTAAATTATTTAGGAAGCGTAAAATAACTATTTTACAAGAAAATTCATTTTTTTATTTGACTGATTTAAATGAATTTTTTTATATGAACCAAAATTATCTCCATCAATTTGAACAGGTATTAAATCATTTCCTTCAATAGTGATATTTTTAGAAAAAGTAGTAATAACATTTTTGTTTTTACTTAAGTCGCCATTAAGGATAATTAAAAATATGGAATATAATAAATTGATCCTAGTTAAATCCTTAAATATATAGGTAACTAATTTATCTTCAAAAATATTTGTTTTATTTATTTTATGATGCCCAGCGTAATATTTGGTATTTGAGGATAATATCCAGTCTGCTTGATAAAATTGTCCGTCAAAAGTAACCTTTAATTTTTTATTATTCATAAATAAGAAATATTGAAAACCCTTGATACCAAATATAATTTTACCAAGAATCTTTTTAATTTTTGAATTAATTGAATGAACAATTTTTGCATCCCATCCTATACCAGCCATTAAAAAGAAATATCTTTCGTTAATTTTTACAAGATTAGAGGATTTATAATTATTAGAAACTAATACATTAACTATATCATCAACTTTTCTATTCATTGATAATTCAGCTTGAAGTAAATTTGCTGTACCAGCGGGTATATAACCTATGGCAAAGTCGTCTTTAAAGTTAAAATCATTTTTAATTAGTTCATTAATTGCAAAAGATACCGATCCATCACCACCAGCTATTATTAGTCGATCGTATTTTTTTTGATTAAAATTTCTAAAAATTTCTTTAGCTTGATTTGTTGTTTTTGTCTCAAAGTAGTCTACAGAATTATTTTCTTTTAACTTAGATAAAACTCTATTTATGAATTGTGATTTTCTTCCTGAAGAAGAGTTTAGATTATAAATTAAACAATATAACATAATTATTCTTTAAAAAATTTTTAACAAATTTGTAACATTTGAATGAAATAAGAATTACATGATTCGTGTTACAGTTGTGTTAAAAAAAAGATTTTTAAATGCCTAATATATTAAAATATAAGAGTATATTTATTTCTGATTTGCATTTAGGTACCAAAGGTTGTCAGGCGAATAAAATTTTAGAGTTTTTTAAAAACTCAAGATCCGAAAATCTTTATCTTGTAGGGGACATTATAGATATCTGGGAAATGCAAAAAAGTTTTTTTTGGCCTCAAGAACATAATGACGTAATCCAAAAAATTTTAAGAAAAGCAAGACATGGGACTAAAGTGTTCTACATAATGGGTAATCATGACGAGATGCTAAGGAAATTTATTCCAATGCATTTTGGTGACATTCATATGGTTAATAGAGTAATTCATGAAACAAATGCTGGAAAAAAATATGTTGTTGTCCATGGTGATGCTTGGGACGGAGTAATGAAACATGCTAAATGGTTATCTAAACTTGGATCAATAGCATATAATTTATTGTTACAATTTAATGTAATAATTAACTTTTTTAGAAGGTTGAGAGGAAAAGAATATTGGTCTCTTGCAAAATTTTTAAAGTATAAAGTCAAAAACGCAGTCAAATATATTGGTGAATATGAAAAAACAGTCTCAGATTATGCAAAAAGAAAAAAATTTGATGGAATTATTTGTGGCCACATCCATCATGCCGAGGATAGAGATTTTAATGGAGTCAATTATTTAAATTGTGGAGACTGGGTTGAATCTTGCACTGCATTAGCCGAAAATTATGATGGTAGTTTTGAAATATTATATTGGGACAAAATAAGAGAACAATATTTAGATAATAAAGAAATAATTAAACCAATCACAACTGAAGACTTAAAAAAAGCTTCATAGTTAATGAAAATTTTAATAGCGACAGATGCATATTTTCCACAAGTAAATGGTGTCGTAAGAACCTTACATGAAACAGGCAATGTATTAAAAGAACAAGGTCATATTATAGAATATATTACACCACATTTATTTTTAACTTTTCCGATGCCGAAATATAACGAAATTAGGTTGTCTATAAATGTATGGCCAAGAGTTGGTAGTTTAATAAAGAAAATAAAACCTGATGCAATACATATTGCTACCGAAGGTCCTATAGGGACGATGGCAAGAAGATATTGTTTAAAAAATAATCTAAAGTTTACTACGAGTTTCCATACAAGATTTGATAAATATCTAAAACTTTACTTTCCTATTATACCAGCAAAATGGGCTGAAAAATTCTTAGCAAATTTTCATAACAAGGCCGAGAGAATTTTAGTAACAACAGAATCCATGAGAAAAGAATTAATCGATATAGGTATAGATAATAATAAAATGATTACTTGGACCAGAGGGGGAAATCACGGAGCCTTTAAGAAACCTAAAAAAATTGAATTACATCACAAAAGACCAATTTGGATTTATGTTGGAAGAGTAGCAGTTGAAAAAAACATAAGAGCTTTCTTAGAATGTGATTTAGAAGGTACAAAAATAATAATAGGAAAAGGACCCGATTTAAAAAAATTAAAAGAAGAATTCCCTAAAGATATTTTTTTAGGAGAAAAAACAAATGGTGCACTTGCATCATATTTTGCATCTTCTGATGTTTTTGTATTCCCTAGTAAAACAGATACATTTGGAATTGTAGTTACTGAGGCTTTAAATTGTGGTACTCCTGTTGCTGCGTATCCTGTTCCAGGTCCTAAAGATATATTTGAAGGATCCAAAATAAATTGTTTAGATAATGATCTTAAAGTTTCAGCCCATAAAGCTTTGAAAGTTGATCGAAATGATTGTCTTGAATTTGCAAAAAAATTTACTTGGGAAGAAACAGCAAAAATATTTTTTGATAATATTTCACCAAATCATTAGTAAACTTTTATTAATTTATTTGCATTAAAAAGAGTAATGATGCAAAATTAACTTATCTAAATTTATGGAATATTTCGTCATTCTACTTATAGTTGTTATAATTTATCTTCTCTATTTACTTAATCAAAAAAAAAATAAATCAATAAATACCGCCACAATAATTAATAAAAGAGAAGAAAAAACCAAAAGAGTAATTATTGATGAGCTTGAAGATCAGTTTTTTGCATTAAATAAATTTAACATAATTAAATATGCTAATCCAAGTGCATTGAAAAGATTTGGAAGTAGTTTAATTGATAAAAACATATCCTCTGTAATTCGAAAGCCAGAATTAATAGAAAATATTGAAAAAGCTATAGTTGAAAATAAAACAAAAAATATTGATATTGAAATAGACTTGCCATCATATCAATTTTATAAAATTTATATTATTCCTGGTCCAACTCATTTGTTTACCGAACCAGATTCTGTTGTGTTATTTTTAAAAGACTTTACTGAAATTACAAAAGCACAAAAATTTAAAACTGATTTTGTCGCCAATGTAAGCCATGAATTAAGAACACCCTTGATGGCTATCAAAGGATCTTTAGAAACTATTGAAGGTCCAGCGGCAGAAGACGATAAAGCAAAAAAAAAATTTATGAAAATAATGACTGATCAATCAAATAGAATGGAAAATTTAATTAATGATCTTTTAATACTCACAAGAATTGAATTAGAAGAACACATAAGGCCAAACTCTTTAGTTAATATAAATGATCTTTTCAAAACAATCATCAGTAATTTTGAGATTGTTTTAAAAAAAAAGAAATTAAATATTAATTTATCTCTCACAAATCCAACAGTTGTTATTGGAGATGAAAAAAAATTACAAACTGTTTTTTCTAATCTTTTAGATAATTCAATTAAGTATTCAAAGGAAAATAAGTCTATTTTTATATCAAGTGAAATTAGTGATGGTAAATTGTTAGAAAAAAATTTTATGATCAGTGTTAAAGACGAAGGTGTTGGCATTCCTCAAAGATATATTTCTAGAATTACAGAAAGATTTTTTAGAGTAGATCTTGAACAAAGTAATAAGGTTGGTGGAACTGGTTTAGGATTAGCTATTGTTAAACATATAGTTACTCAACATCGTGGACACTATGAGATTCTAAGTGAGGAAAACCAAGGAACTGAAATTCAAATTTATTTACCAGCGAAAACTTAAACTTAAAAAGTATTATACTGTAATAGTTTTAGAAGGTTTTTTTAACAATTCTCTACTTGATTAATGTTAATCTTTTAATTAATTTTTTATATGGTTAAAATATTCAAAAATATTTTGATTTTTGCTTTTTTGTTAAGTTCTATAACAACAAGTGTTTTTTCTAAAGATATCACAACATTATTAAGAAATCAGCAACTTACAGTTTTTGATATTGGAATTTTTAGATTAGAAGCAGATTTAAAAACCTCATATCCTTCTATAAAAGATCATTTAGAAGTTACTGAAGCTGAATTTTATACAGACGTAGTTACCTCGTATTCTAAAAATTCAATTGATTTAATTGTTTCTGTTCCTATGAATGAAAATCTCAAGAAGGAAAATTATTTTTCAGATTCTTTTAGATGTAAGAATATTTTTAATTCTGTAAGAGATTTTTTATTGAGGAATGAAAATTTGAGTAATTACAGATATACTATGGCTACAAGTTATTTAACCTCTATATTTTCAACCCCAAGTTCATGGCCAAGCTGGAGATATGATGAAGAAATTAGAGAAGAATTAGTAAACTTAGTAAAACTAGAAATAACTTTACGTCCAAGCATTGAACTAGCTCTTAATGAACAAGTAAACCCTGTTTCATGTATTGGTGGCCTAGAAACTGATATTGATCAGATAATTATATCAAAAAAATACAACTAAAAAGTTACCTTTTTAACAAAAGTGTAACAATTCTGTAATATTAAAGATTCAATAAATTTATACGAGTCTGTCATCTTTTAATTAATAAATAACGAAAGGATTAAAGATAATGAAAAAACTAACTATGATAATTGCTTCTTTAGTTGCACTTTCAATTGCAACTGTTGCTCAAGCAAGAGATCAAATTAAGATAGTTGGTTCTTCTACGGTATTCCCTTATGCAACAGTTGTTGCTGAAAGATTTGGTGGTACAGGTTTTAAAACTCCTGTAATCGAGTCTACTGGTACTGGTGGTGGAGCTAAACTATTCTGTGCTGGTGTAGGTGAACAACATCCAGATATTACAAACGCATCAAGAGCTATGAAAGATAAAGAAAAAGCTCTATGTAAGAAAAATGGTGTAAATGAAATCGTTGAGATCGTAATTGGTAACGATGGTATTACATTAGCTTACAGCAAAGATGCAAAACCAGTAAACTTTACTAAAGAACATTTGTATTTAGCACTAGCTGCTCATACAGTTGTTGATGGTAAATTAGTTCCAAATATTTATAAAACTTGGGACCAAATTGACTCTAGTTTACCAAAACAAAAAATTTCAGTGATGATCCCACCAGGAACATCAGGAACTAGAGATGCTTGGAATTCTTTAGTAATGAAAAAAGGTATGACTAAAGAAGCTAAAGCTCTTTATAAAGCTGGTTTTGAAGCTGGAAATAAAAAATACAAAAAACCTCAAAAACTTTACAGAGAAGATGGTGCTGCTATTGAAGTTGGAGAAAATGATAGTTTAATCATCCAAAAGTTAACTCAAGATAAAGATATGTTTGGTTTCTTTGGTTTCAGTTATTTCTTAGCTGCAAAAGATAAATTACAAGCAGCAAGTATTGATGGTGGACAACCATCATTGAAGTCTATTCAAGACTACAGTTATGCTGTTGCTAGACCTTTATTCTTCTACGTGAAAAAAGCTCACGTTGGAGTAATTCCAGGCTTACATGAGTTTGTGAAAGAATTCACAACTAAGAAAGCTATTGGAAAAGGTGGTTACCTAGCAGACATTGGTTTAGTGCCATTAGACTCTAAGTTGTATAAAACAACTAGAACTAATGCTACCAAACTAGTTGCTATGGGTAATTAATTATTCCTCTGTTAACAAATGATTAAAAAGGGGGTCTTTTTAGACCCCTTTTTTTTAAATTAAGAGTAAAGTCCTCATTTAAGGAGATTCTGTGAACTTAATATTATTTACATTTATTGTTCTTTTAGGTTTCACAAGCTATTATTTTGGACGCAAAAAAGCATATACAATTCAATCTACAAAAAAAAGATTAACTGCATTACCACAATTTTATGGTTATTATCTTGCAATCTGGTGTGCAATACCAGCCTTTATAATTTTTTCATTATGGGCAATTTTTGAGCCCACAATTGTAAAATTATTAGTCTTAAATGATTATTCAAATCAAGGTTATCTTGATGATGAATTAAATTTAATATACGAAAAAACAAAAGCATTGTCTCGAGGGCAATTCACTGGAGAAATTACACCTTTTATTGAAGCTTCAGCTGAAAAATATTTAAGTCTTCGATCAATAGCTCAAAGTTCAAAAGTTGTTATAGTATTATCTATAATTATTGCTTCAGTTGCTTATGCGTATAAAAGAATTTCATCTAATTCTAGAACAAGAGAACCAGTTGAAAAATTTTTGAACGCAGTTTTATTTACAGCTTCTTTAGCTGCAATATTAACTACTGTTGGAATAGTTTTCTCACTTATATTTCAAACTATAGATTTTTTTAAAGTAATTCCATTATTTGATTTTGTCTTTGGAACTCACTGGTATCCAGCAAAAGCTTTTGTTAGAGATTCTTCTGAGGCTTTAGATCCGTCAATGTATTCTGATACTTTTGGAGCGGTCCCTATTTTTGCAGGCACATTTTTTATTGCATTTATTGCTATGTGCGTTGCTATCCCAATTGGATTAATGAGTGGAATTTATTTAGCTGAATATGCATCAAGTAAAGTTAGACAATATGCAAAACCTTTAATTGAAATTTTAGCCGGTATACCAACAGTTGTTTATGGTTTTTTTGCAGCCCTAACTGTTGGCCCATTTTTAAAAGAATTAGGAACCTCAATGGGTCTTGAAGTTTCAGCTGAGAGTGCTTTAGCGGCAGGAGGGGTAATGGGTATTATGATTATACCATTTATTTCAAGTTTAAGTGACGATGTAATTACAAGTGTGCCTCAAAGTTTAAGAGATGGAAGTTACGCTATGGGAGCAACTAAATCAGAAACAATCAAGAGAGTTATTTTTCCTGCAGCATTGCCGGGGATAGTTGGATCT
>CACDFC010000002.1 GCA_902552035.1 uncultured Pelagibacteraceae bacterium
TGAGCATATTGTTTAATACTTATTCTATAACCTTATGAGTTTGTGTTCCTAATTTATCTATACTTAAAACAACCGTATCACCACCTTTTAAAAATCTAGGAGGTGACATATTTTCACCAACTCCTGGGGGGGTACCAGTGCAACATATATCTCCAGGAAATAAAGTCATACAATGACTCATATAGGACACTAATTTTTTTACATCAAATATCATTTGATTTGTATTTCCAGTTTGCATTCTTTCTCCATTTACATCTAAATGCATATTTAAATTTTGAAAATCAGGAATTTCATCTTTAGTAAAGATAAATGGTCCAATTGGTCCAAATGTATCAAAACCTTTTCCTTTATCCCAAGTAAGACCTCTTTTTTTTTGAAATTCTCTTTCACTGACATCATTTACTAAAAAAAAACCAAGCACATAATCAAGTGCATTGTCCTCAGAAACGTACTTGGCTTTTTTACCAATTACGAAACCCAATTCAACTTCCCAATCTGTATGTGAAGAGTTTTTTGGTATCTGTATATCATCATTGGGACCACATATACAGTTAGTGAATTTTGAAAAAATAATTGGTTCACTTGGTATAGGTAAATTTTGTTCTAGTGCGTGGTCTTTAAAATTTAAACCTATGCCAATAAATTTGGAGGAATTATTAACACATGCTCCAATTCTTTGATTTTTTGAAATTATAGGTAAGTCTTGAATTTCTATTTCATTAATTTTATTTAATGTTTCAAAATTTAAATATTCTGGATTAAAATCTTGTATGACATTAGATAAATCTCTGTAATTTTCCTCTTTATCTAATATTACAGGTTTTTCTTTTCCTGCTGATCCAACTCTTAGAAGTTTCATAGTTTTTAATATTTATCCTTTTAAACCAAGGTGGGTATATTTGACGTTAAGATAATCTTTAATAGCCATTGAACCACCTTCTCTTCCATATCCAGTTTGTTTAATTCCGCCAAAAGGTGCTTCAGCAATTGCTACAACAGGTGTGTTTACTGCTACTGTACCTGTTTCCATCATTTCTGATGCTTTATGAGCTTTTTCCATTGAATTTGTGCAAATATAACTACAAAGACCCAGATCATTATTGTTAGCTCTTTTAACAACTTCATCAAAAGAATTGAAAGATAACATTGGAACAAGCGGTCCAAAAGGTTCTACTCTCATTATTGTAAAATCATCTTTTACATCATCAAAAATAGTTGGTTCATAATAAAAACCTTTATTGAAATCAGAAGGTCTCTTGCCTCCTAATAAAACTTTAGCACCCTCTTTTTTAGTAGTTTCAACTAAATCTTCTAATTCATTTAATCTTTTTTTTGTTGTTAATGGACCTAATTGTACGTCTGGATCCATACCATTTCCAATTTTTAATTTTTTAGTCTTTTCAACAAAAAGATTTACGAATTCCTTTTTCTTTTTTTCATGAATATAAAACCTATTTGGAGAAATACATACTTGGCCATTATTTCTAAACTTTGCAGAAATTGCCATATCAGCAGCTTTTTTTATATCAGCATCTTCAAATACAATAAATGGAGAATGTCCACTTAACTCCATTGTTACTCTTTGAACTTTATCTGCAGCTTGTTTAAGAATTAATTTTCCAACTCTAGTTGAGCCTGTTATTGAAATTTTTTTTATTATATCTGATGAAATTAATTGTTGAGCAATACTTGGTGGATCTCCTGACAATAAATTTACTACTCCTGGAGGAACACCACACTCTTTACATATATCAACCAGTTCCATTACTGTCCCTGGAGTAATAACATCAGGCTTAACAATTACAGAGCAACCTGCAGCAAGTGCTGTAGAAATTTTTCTTGAAGATAAAACTAAAGGAAAATTCCAAGGTGTTAGAGCCGCAACAACTCCAACAGGCTGATAATAAACATGGACTCTTGTATCTGCAAATCTACTTTCTACTGTTTGACCAAAAATTCTTTTTGTTTCCTCTGCATTCCATTCAAAGATATCAGCGGAACCATTAACTTCACCTTGAGCCTCTTTAAAAGGTTTACCCACTTCTAAAGTCATCCATTTTGCAAGGGTGTCGCGTTTTTCCCTCATCTTATCTGCTATCTTTCTTATGATACTTGATCTCTCCCATGGTGAAGTATTTTTCCAAATTTCTAAACCTTTTTCAGCAGACTTAAGTGCATTATCAACATCCTCTCTTGATGCTTTTGATGCATTGCCTAATATTTCTTCAGTAGCAGGATTTATTACTTCATAGGTTTCTTTATTTTTTGATTGTTGCCACTTTCCGTCAATAAACTGCCCAAATTTGCTATACATAATTTTTTTTTTATGATCTACTTATTGAATAATATAATTTAACTATATAACTTAATTTCATTTAAATAAAGTGTCAAAGTTTTTTCCTCTAATTTTTGTTATTCTTTGGTCATCAGCTTTTATTACAACATTACCAATCGTTTTAAATAGTGATCCATTTTCAGCGTTGGCATTTAGATTTTTCTTTGTAGCAATTTGTTTTTTTATTTACTGTTTATTTAAAAAACTCAAAATATTAATAGGTATTAAAAATTTATTTAATTCTTTTAGTACAGGTATTTTGTTCCATGGTTTTTATCTAGGAGGTGTTTTTTATTCAATTTTTGTTGGATTACCAACTGCAATTGTTGCTTTAATAGTCACTTTGCAGCCAATACTCACAAATATTTTGGCAGGACCCCTTTTAAAAGAAAAAATTTTATTAAATCAATGGATAGGAATATTTTTAGGATTTATTGGGTCGGTTTTAGTAATTGGTTTTGATGTTGGAAAATCCTTGCCGATAGATGGAATTATAGCAGGAATTATTGCTTTATTAGCAATAACTTCTTCGACCATTTGGCAGAAGAAAGTTAGTAACAATATTCCGCTAGCTGTAAATAACATGTACCAAGCTATTGGTGCTGTAATATTTCATCTTTTCATATTGGTATTTATATTTGAAAGACCATTTCTAAATATCAATTCACAGTTTTTACTAGCAATGTCTCATCAAATATTTTTAGTATCTCTTGGAGCATTTTCTATTTTAATGTATTTAATAAAAAAAAATTCTGCTAGCAAAACTGTATCTTTATTTTTTTTAATTCCAATAGTTACCGCAACTATGGCCTGGATATTTTTAAATGAAAATTTAACAACTGTAGATTTAATAGGATTTATAATCGCATCTATTGGTGTATTTATAGCTACAAGAAAATAAAACCATCTTATACAATTTTAGTTGAGACAATTTAATTTTTTTACAATTATATATTTTTTGCTAAAATATTTTTTTAAAAAAGGAGATATTATGAAAGCGTATATTATGGGGAACTATACAGAAAAAGCTTTTCAGGGATTTATGAAAGATCCTACAAGCGATAGAAAAGCAGTTGTAGAACAATTAACAAAAGCTGTAGGTGGAAAAATACACAGTATGGATATAGTTAGAGGTTCATATGATTTTATAGTTTTAGTTGAACTAGAGTCTTTTGATGACTTCGCGGCTATAAAACTAGTTGTGGAATCATCTGGTGCCGTAAAAAATATGACAATACTAGAGTCTATAGATTTTACAAAAGCAACAACTAAAGCAAGTAAGATTGGTTACAAACCACCAGGACAGTAAAAATTTATTATTTTTTATCGTTATCAACGACTAGGCAGATTTCTGATTTAGTCAGAAATCTGCGACCTGTTCCATTGTCTAATGAAAACATGCCACCTATTCCTTTAACAGCATCAATAGTTAGGTCGGTATGTTTCCATTTTTCATATTGGTCTCCATTCATATAAAAAGGTACACCCCCGATTTCTCCTAATTTTACATCGTTATCACCTAAAGGAAATTCTCCTTCTTGAAAACACATAGGAGCACTCCCATCACAACAACCACCCGATTGGTGAAACATTAATTTTTCTCCATATTTCTCTTGAAGCTCAGATAGTAAATTAAGAGCTGAATGTGTTGCAGATACTTTCATTTTTAAAGTACGGCCCATGATTTAGAATCATGGGCCAGTATATATTATTGTTTAAAAGAAGCCTAATTTCTTTTCAGCATAAGAGACATGTAAGTTCTTATTCTGTCTATAATGATTAAGCATCATTTTGTGAGTTTCTCTTCCAACTCCTGATTGTTTGTATCCACCAAATGGTGAGTGAGCTGGATAAGCATGATAACAGTTAGTCCATACTATTCCTGCTTGTATCTCTCTACCCATTCTGTGAGCTATATTTCCATTTCTAGTCCATACAGCTGCTCCTAAACCATAAAGAGTATCATTAGCAATTTTCAATGCTTCTGCTTCATCTTTAAATTTAATCACAGACACAACAGGTCCAAAAATCTCTTCTTGAGAGATTCGCATGCTGTTATTCGCTTCAAAAATAGTAGGTTGAATATAATTACCTTTTTCTAATCCACTATTAAGCTTAGCAACACTGCCGCCTGTTAGAACTTTAGCGCCTTCTTTTTTACCAAGTTCAAGATAAGACTTAATCTTCTCCATCTGCTCTACTGACGCTTGAGCTCCAATCATGGTTTCCATTTTTAAAGGATTGTCTTGCACAACAGCTTTTGTTCTTGCAATAGCTCTTTCCATGAATTTATCATAGATCGATTCTTGAATTAAAGCCCTACTTGGACAAGTACAAACTTCACCCTGGTTAAGATTGAACATTACAAAACCTTCTATACATTTATCAAAAAAGTCATCATCTTTTTCCATGATATCTTCAAAGAAAATGTTAGGAGATTTTCCACCTAATTCCAGTGTAATTGGAATTATGTTTTGTGCAGCATACTGCATAATCAATCTTCCTGTTGTTGTTTCACCAGTAAATGCAACTTTAGCAACTCTTTTAGATGAAGCTAAAGGTTTACCTGCTTCTAATCCAAAGCCACTTACAATATTCACAACTCCTGGAGGTAATAAATCACCAATAAGTTCCATCATTACCATAATTGATGCAGGTGTTTGCTCTGCTGGTTTTAAAACAGAACAGTTTCCAGCTGCAAGAGCTGGTGCTAATTTCCATGTAGCCATTAATAATGGGAAATTCCATGGAACTATCTGACCAACTACTCCTAATGGTTCATGAAAATTGTATGAATATTGATTATTACTAATCTCAGCAATAGAACCTTCCTCAGCTCTGATTACTCCAGCAAAATATCTCCAGTGATCAATTACCAAAGGTAGATCTGCTGCCATACATTCTCTTATTGGTTTTCCATTATCTAAACACTCAGCGACAGCTAATAAGTTTAGGTTTTTTTCTAAAACATCAGCAATTTTATACAAGATATTTGATCTTGTTGTGATGTCCGTCTTCCCCCATTCAGGGAAAGCTGCGTGAGCTGCATCTAATGCTGCTTCAACGTCTTTTTCGTTAGATCGTGCAACTGAACAGATCTTCTCATTAGATATCGGGCTAACATTATCAAAATATTTGCCTGATTTAGGTTCTACAAATTTTCCATTAATGTAGTTTCCGTATTTTGCCTTAAACGGAAATTTAACCTTTAGATGAGAGGTATCTAGAACCGAAGACACTTTCATTGCTTCTGCACTCATATACTCTCCTTAGTTAGTTTTTTATAAATATTATTTAAAACTCTTTTAAGTTGAATGTAAATGACACAATTTGCTTTCTCAACTTATGCTTGAAAATTTTAAATATGTGATAAGTTAAATTCATGGAAAAAGACTTTTTTAGTAAACTTAGAATTTTAGATGGAGGAATGGGGCAAGAATTGCATGCTAAGGGTCTTGTTTCAAAAGGAACTCTCTGGTCAACAAGTGCCGTATTAGATGAAAAATATCACGGATTAATAATTGATACTCATTTAGCATATATTGAAGCTGGTGCTGAAGTTATTACTACAACTAATTTCTCAAGCAGAAGAATAAGAATGGAACAAAATAAAGTAAATAATCGTTTTGAGTATGCAAATAAAAAAGCTTGTGAACTTGCAATGATAGCTAAAGAAAAATCTAAAAAAGAAATATTAATTGCTGGTAGTATACCTGCGCAGCATGACTCATACAAAGAAGATATAAGAGACAATGAAGTTATTTACAAAGCTTTTAATGATCAAATAAATTGTATCAAAGATTTTATAGATTTCTTTTATTTAGACGTTATTTCAAGTGGTAGAGAGATAGGAATAGCATCAGAAATAATTGAAAAGTTAAATAAACCTATTTTAGTAGGTATATATTTATTAAAAAATGGAAAACTTCCATCAGGTGAAACAATAGATGAAGTATTAAATAAATACAGAAGTCGCAACTGGATAGGGATTATTGGATCATGTATATCAATGGAGATTGCTGAAAACTCAATAAATAGTCTTAAATTACATAAATTACCATTTGGCTACAAAGTAAATCTTTGGGGTGATGATGAGCCATCTCCGGTAAGAAAAATTAATAATGCAAAATATAATGAGGACGCAGTTAATTTAAACACTGTAATGGGAAAAAGAGAAGTATCAGAAGAAATATTTAAAAATTTAGGAAAAAAATTTGTTGCAAACGGAGCAACAATTCTTGGTGGATGTTGTGAGACAAATCCTAGGCATATATCAGTTCTATCTAGTTTGAAGCAAGATTTTGTCTAATTGATCTTCTTACAAAATAAAATCCCAGAATTACTGCAAATAATGCAATTAAAACTTTAAAGGTTATTACCTCTTTTAAAAAAACATAACCTAATATTACTCCAAATATTGGTATGAGGTAAGCTACTTGTGAGTGAAATACCAAACCATTTTTTTTTAAAATATGAAATCTTATTAACCAAGCAATACCAGTAGGGAAAATTCCTAAATATATTAATGATAAAGTCGAGTCTAGTCTTGGAGTAAGATACCAAGGTTGTTCATAATACATGGCGATTGGGAATATAATTAATGATCCCCAAATTAAAATAGAACTTGTCAAATTTTCATTCTTTTTTTTACTAATTTTTAAAGTTAAAATTCCCCCTATAACATAAAAAGTTGATCCCACTAGAATCATAAGAGCATAAAAAAAATTTTCATTATTTATTAAAATGTTATCAGAAAATAAAATTATAATTCCTAAGAAACCAACAATTACACCTATAATTTTAGTAAAATTTATTTTTTCTGTTTTTGTAAAAAAATGCGCAAGAATTGCTGAACTTAATGGTGTAGTTGACATTAAAATTGCAGCAAGATTACTTTGGATTTTTTGAACACCATAAGCAATTAAAAAAAAAGGTATTACAAGATTTACAAAACCTATTAATGCAAACCAATACCAATCTTTTGAAAATGCTTCAATTTTTATATTTTTAAAATAACATAAAATAACAATTAGAACTGCACCAAGAAAGATTCTCAAAAACGCTATTGTTAAAGGTCCATAAGAATAAGTTGCTATTTTAATATTAAAAAAAGCTGAAGCCCATATTAATGATAAAACAGATAACAAAATATAATCAATTGATTTTGGACTTGTCATTCTATTATATCCATAATTTTCCCAGATGTAATTTGTTGTAATTTTATAAAACTAATTTCAAAAACGCAATTTGGGTGACCTGCGGCTGCATAAATTTTTTCGAACCTTTGTAAAGAATTATCGATAAATATTTCTATTGAATTTAAATGGCCAACAGGTGAGACACCGCCTATTGTATACCCAGTTTGATCTTTCACTTCATCGGGACTTGCCATACAAACATCTTTTTTTAAAGTAATTTTCTTAAGTTTATTAAGTGAACATTTTTTATCTCCAGACACTAAACATAAAAGAAAAGAATTATCAGTTCTAAAAAGAAGACTTTTAACAATTGCTCCTACTTCACAATTTAAAGAATTTGCTGCTTCTATCGCTGTTCTAGCTGTCGTTTTTAATACAATAATTTTTAAATTCTCATCAAATTTTTTAAGAGCATGATCTGCCCTTTTTACTGCTTCTTTATTTAATAAGTTTTCCATACAACTATTAATTGATTGCCTAGCACTAATAATTAGGTTTATAATATATGCACAAATTGCATAAGAGATATAAATTTAATAAGGGATATTATTACATTTTTTTCTGTTAAAAAACCACTCTAATTGGGAGGATAGTATGAGCGCTGGTAACATTTTAAAACTTATAAAAGATAAAAATATAGAATATGTGGATCTAAGATTTACAGATCCTAGAGGAAAACTACAACATCTTACAATGGACTCAACAGTAGTCGATAATGGTATGTTAAATGATGGTGTTTTCTTTGATGGCTCTTCAATTGCGGGTTGGAAGGCAATTAATGAGTCAGATATGATTTTAAAACCTGATCTAACAAGAAAAATTGTAGATCCATTTACATCACACAATACCCTTATTTTGTTTTGTGATATTTTAGACGCTATCAAAAAAAATCCTTATGAGAGAGATCCTCGAGGAATTGCTAAAAAAGCTGAGGCTTATTTAAAAAAAACTGGTATTGGTGACAAGGCATTCTTCGGTCCTGAGCCAGAATTTTTTGTTTTTGATGATGTTAGAATTAAAAATGATATGAATGAGACAAGTTTTTCAATCGATAGCACTGAAGGTCCTTATAACTCTGGAAAAAAATACGAGAATGGTAACATGGGTCATAGACCAGGGATCAAAGGTGGTTATTTCCCAGTTCCTCCAGTTGATAGTGCTCAAGACATGAGAAGTGAATATTTAAAAGGTTTACGAGATGTTGGAATAAAAGTCGAAAAGCATCATCACGAGGTAGCTCCTAGTCAACATGAATTAGGAATGTATTTTGGAACTTTAGTAGATCAAGCTGATAATGTTCAACTTTATAAATATGTAGTACAGATGGTATCACACTCTTTTGGCAAAACTGCAACTTTTATGCCTAAACCGGTCAAAGGTGATAATGGTTCAGGAATGCACACACACCAATCAATTTGGAAAGGTAGTACGCCTGTATTTTCTGGAAATGAGTATTCAGGATTGTCCAAGACAGCTTTGTACTATATTGGTGGAATATTAAAACATGCAAAAGCTATTAATGCGTTTTCTAATGCAACGACTAATAGTTACAAAAGATTAATTCCAGGTTTTGAAGCTCCGGTTCTGCTAGCTTACTCTGCAAGAAACAGATCTGCTTCTTGTAGGATTCCAATAACATTAAGTAAAAAAGGTGCAAGATGTGAAATCAGATTTCCTGATGCATCTGGTAATCCTTATTTAACTTTTGCTTCAATGTTAATGGCAGGTTTAGATGGAATTAAGAATAAAATTCATCCAGGTAAATCATTTGATAAAGATTTATATGCTTTATCTGAAGAAGAAGTTAAAAAAGTACCTACTGTTTGTGGTTCTTTAAGAGAAGCTATGGAGAGTTTAGATAAAGACAGAAATTTCTTAAAACAAGGTAATGTGTTTACGGATGACCAAATCGATGCTTACATTGCGTTAAAATTTGAAGAAATTCATAATTTTGAACACACACCTCATCCTATAGAATTTGATATGTACTACAGTTGTTAAATTATTGTCTGGTAGAAGCTATTTTGTTTCTACCAGAACCTTTTTTAACAACGTAGTCTTGAGTTCCATTTGCTCCTGTTTCAACGGGTCTTATAAGAGATCTAAAAAAAGATTTTCTTTTTTCTTTTTTTTCTTCTGAACTAAGCAAATTTCTAAATTCAAATACGTTCATAATAGATCAATTTAGCACAGATATGCATTATTTGCAACTCTGCTATGCATAAAACTTATACTAGATTTTAAATGACTCCCCGCATCCACATCTTTCAGTTTCATTGGGGTTTTTGAATACAAAATTTGACGAAAAATCCTCTTTTTTATAATCCATTTCAGTTCCTAATAAATACATCACTGCAGCAGAGTCTATAAAAACCTTAACACCCTTGTCCTCTATGATTTCATCATTTGGATTTGGTTTGTTTATATATTCCATTATATAAGACATCCCTGCACAACCTCCGCTCTTTACTCCTACTCTAACACCAATAGATCCATCTTTTGCGGCTGACATTATTTGTTTAATTCTTTCTGCTGCTTTATCGCTTAATGTTATTATTTGTTTCATTATAAATTTAACTCCAACTTAGCAGCCTCTGACATCATTGATTTATCCCAAGGAGGGTCCCATACTAAATCAAGATCAACTTTATCTATATTCTCTACTTGCATCACACTATCTTTTACCTCCTTAGGCAAACTTTCTGCTACTGGGCAATTTGGTGTTGTTAAGGTCATTTTAATTTTTGCTTCATTTCCATTAACAGTTATATCATAAATTAATCCAAGTTCATAAATATTTACTGGAATTTCTGGATCATAAATTTTTTTTATTTCAGCAATTATTTTTTGTTTTATTTCTGTGCTCACTTAACCTCGTTGTTAATCTCATTTTGTGACTTATCAATAGCTGAAGTTAAAGTATGCCATGATAATGTTGCACATTTTACTCGCATTGGATACTGTTTTACTCCAGATAAACACATTAACTTAGTCTTTTCGTCTTCTCCTAAAAGTTTAGTATTTAAATTTTCTTTTTCCTTTATCATTTCTAAAAAATCTGTGACTATTTCCTTTACTTCTTTTTCCTCCTTACCTTTTATCAAACCAGTCATTATTGATGCTGAAGCCATAGATATCGCGCAACCTTGACCCTCAAAAGATATATCTTCAACTTTTTTATTCTCATTTAATTTAAGATATACATGAACCTTATCACCACATAAAGGGTTATGGCCTTTTGCGTCTTTATTAAAATTTTCTGCTCTTCCTAAGTTTCTAGGATTTTTACCATGATCTAAAATAATTTCTTGATAAAGTTCTTTTAAGTTCATTTATTCAAATATTTTTTTACATTTATTGATTGAGGAATTTAGTTGGTCTAAATCATCTTTGGTATTATATACACCAAGTGATGCTCTTGCGGTTGCTGCTAAACCTAGTTTATCATGAAGTATTTGACAACAATGATGTCCTGCTCTAATTGCTACTCCATCCTCATCTAAAATTGTTGCAATATCATGAGGATGAATATCTTTCATAGTAAAAGACAAAACAGCTCCTTTATTTTTAGGATTTCCGATTAATGTTACAGAATTATTTCTTCTCAATAATTCTTGACCGTAGTCCATAAGTTCATTTTCATGTTTAACAATATTTTCTATTCCAATCTTGTTTAAAAACTTAATTGACTCATCAAAAGCAATTACTTGGGCGGTGGCCATTGTTCCAGCTTCAAATTTGTTTGGGAGATCACCATAAGAAATACTCTCTTTTTTTACTTCATTTATCATTCCACCTCCACCTTGATAAGGTGGCAATTCCTCAAGCCATTTTTTTTTTGCATATAAAATTCCAAGACCTGTAGGTCCATACATTTTATGACAAGATATTGCATAAAAATCACAGTCTAGATCTTGCATGTCTAATTTCAAATGTGGGGCACTTTGACAACCATCTATTAAAACTGGAATACCTTTTGAATGTGCAAGTTTTATAATTTCTTTAACTGGCAATATAGCGCCGGTTACATTTGAAAGATGAGTAATAGCTATTATTTTTGTTTTTTTTGTAATTTTTTTTTCTATACTATCTAAAGTAACTTCACCATTCTCATTTATCTCAGCAAACTCAATTTTAATCCCTTTAGATTTTCTTAAATAATGCCAAGGAACATAATTTGAGTGGTGTTCTAATTCAGTTAATAATACCTCATCACCCTCTTTTAAATATTTTTGACCAAACGAATTTGCTACAAGATTAATTGCCTCTGTTGCACCTTTTGTAAAAACTATCTCATTTTTATCTTTAGCATTAATATATTTTTGAACAGATGATCTTGTGTTTTCATAAAGATTGGTTGCTGCGACAGCTAAATAATGAACACTTCTACCAACATTAGAAAATTCTTTTGTATAAAAATCGTAAATCCTATCTACAACAACAAGTGGTTTTTGAGAAGAATTTGCGCTATCCAAATATACAAGATCATTGTTATGCACTTTGTTACTAAATATTGGAAATTCTTTTTTTATGTCTTTTAAATTCATTCTTTCAAACCAATCATGTTTTTAATTAAATTTTTGATCTCTCTGTCAGTAATTTTCTCTATGACATCTAATAAAAATCCATTTATCAAAAGTTCTTTTGCTTCTTTGCGATTAAGACCTCTAGTCATTAAATAGAATATGGAGTTTTCGTTTAAACTACCTGATGCAGAACCATGTGAACATTTTACATCATCTGCATATATTTCTAGCTCAGGTTTGGCGTTAAACTCTGTTGTTTCATCAAGAAGGATAGCTTTGCTTAGTTGATATCCATCAGTTTTTTGCGCTTCCGGGTTAACAAATATTTTTCCTTGATACACCGCTCTAGAACTATCTTCTAAAACACTTTTAATTAGTTGATAGCTTTTAGTATTCTCGGTTAAATGATTTATTATAGTTCTAATTTCATGATGTTTATCTTTATTAAGAGAAAACATTCCGTTCACAAAAGCTGCTGAATATTCTCCTTTTAAATTGCTATTAATTTCGCTCTTAAAAAAATCTGATCCAGAAGATAAAATAAACGTCTCAGAAATACTATTTTTGTCTTGGTCAATATTGTTATAAGAATATTTAATATTTTTATTTTTGAAACTGTCTAATTTATAGTTTTTTAAAATTGAATTTTCTTTTATATCAAAATTATAAAAAATATTTAAAAAGTTTTTTTCAGAGGTATCATTAAATAAGTCAATTAGTCTTAAAGAACTATCTTTATTAAGCTCAAAATTTAATCTCAAATTTATGTTTTTTGACCAGATGTTTGAGTTAGTCGTATGATAAATAATAAGTGGTTTTTCTAATTGATATCCTTTTTTGACTACTATTTTAAAAGATTTGTTAGTAAACGCATTGTTTAAATCGCATAAAGAGTTTTTATTAGTAAATCTATCGATGGTTTCTGATTGGTCGATAATTTCTATTTGATTTTTTTTTTCATAGTTAAAATCAATTTTTTCAATTCTACCATTTATAAAGACTATTTTATTATGCTCTAGTCCATCTACATATACTGAAGTATCAATTTTGTTTGTAGAAGTATAGTCAGTAAAAAAACTTAATTCCCCAATATTTTTTTTTATTATTTGGTTAAGATCTGAGAATTTCCAATCTTCTTCTTTTCTGCTTGGAAAACCTTTGTTTATAAAACTGTCTAAATAAAATTTTTTTATTTCAATATCTCTTTGAGATAAACTCAAATTTTTAATAATATTTTCGAAATCTTTTTGTAATTGTTCTTTCATTTAATGAAAATTTTCATACCCCTTTTTTTCTAATTCTATAGCTAAATCTGGACCTCCAGATTTAACAATTTTTCCATTCATTAAGACATGGACAAAGTCAGGTTTAATATAATCAAGTAATCTTTGATAATGTGTAATAATTAAAAATGAATTTTTATTATTTCTTAATGTATTAACTCCATCTGCTACAATTTTTAAAGCATCTATATCTAGTCCTGAATCTGTTTCATCTAAAATAGATAACTTTGGGGATAACATTGACATTTGTAAAATTTCATTTTTCTTTTTTTCACCTCCAGAAAAGCCTACATTTAATTGTCTATTCAATTTTTCTTCGTCAAATTTAAGTTCTTTTGATTTTTCTTTAACTAATTTAAGAAATTCGATAGCATCAAGTTCTCTTTCTCCTCTTGCTTTTCTCACTGCATTTAATGATGTTTTCAAAAATATATTAGTGTTAACACCAGGAATTTCTAATGGATATTGAAAAGCTAAGAAAATACCTTTATGAGCTCTTTCCTCTGCCTCAAGTTCAAATAAATCTCTTTCCTCAAATAGAATTTCTCCTGAGACTTCATATCCTTTTTTTCCTGACAAAATATTTGATAGCGTACTTTTACCAGATCCATTTGGGCCCATTATGGCATGAACTTCTCCAGGATTTATATTAAGAGAGAATCCTTTTAAAATTTCTTTATTTTCTATCTTGGCGTTTAATTTGTTTATTTTTAACATTAACCCACACTTCCTTCTAAACTGATTCCAACGAGTTTTTGAGCCTCAACTGCAAATTCCATTGGTAACTGTTGTAAAACCTCTTTACAAAATCCATTTACTATTAATCCTACAGCTTCTTCTGCGCTCAAACCTCTTTGTTGGCAATAATGTAATTGTTCCTCACTTATTTTTGAGGTTGTGGCCTCATGAGCTATATTTGATTGAGAATTTTTATTTTTAATATATGGCACTGTATGTGCTCCACATTTATTGCTCATTAATAACGAGTCACATTGAGTATAATTATTTGAGTTGTCAGCTTTTGATGAGATATCTACAAGGCCTCTATAAGTCATATCAGAAACTCCTGCACTAATTCCTTTTGATATAATTTTACTCTTAGTATTTTTGCCTAAATGAATCATTTTAGTTCCAGTATCTGCTTTTTGATGGTTATTAGTTATTGCAATAGAATAAAATTCTCCAATTGAATTGTCACCTTTTAAAATACAACTTGGGTATTTCCAAGTAATAGCTGAACCTGTTTCAACTTGTGTCCAAGAAATTTTTGAATTTTTACCTTTGCACAATCCACGCTTAGTTACAAAATTATATATTCCTCCCTTTCCATCTTTATCTCCTGGATACCAATTTTGTACTGTAGAGTATTTAATTTCCGCATCATCAAGAGCAATCAACTCAACATTAGCAGCATGTAATTGATTTTCATCTCTCATTGGTGCTGTACATCCTTCTAAATAACTCACATAACTTCCTTTGTCTGCAATGATTAATGTTCTTTCAAACTGTCCAGTATTAGACGCATTTATTCTAAAATAAGTCGAAAGTTCCATTGGACATCTTACTCCCTCTGGAATGTATGCAAATGAGCCATCTGTAAATACTGCAGAATTAAGTGTAGCAAAAAAATGGTCTGTTGTTGGAATTACAGATCCTAAATACTTTTTAACCAATTCAGGGTGGTTTTGAATTGCTTCAGATATTGGACAAAAAATAATTCCATGCTTAGTTAATTCATCTTTAAAAGTTGTTGCCACAGAGACTGAGTCAAATACTGCGTCTACAGCAATACCATTTAACCTTGCTTGTTCTTGAAGAGGAATACCAAGTTTTTTATAAGTTTCTAAAAGTTTAGGATCTAATTCATCCAAACTTTTTGGTTTATCATCCATGCTTTTTGGTGCTGAGTAATAATATAAATCTTGGTAGTCAATTTTTGGATATTTAGGTTTTTGCCAAGCAGGTTCTTTCAATTGCTTAAATCTTTCGAATGCTTTTAGTCTAAAATCTAGCATCCATTTAGGTTCTTTTTTTATATTAGAAATAAACTTTATTACTTCTTCGTTTAATCCTTTTGGAGCTTTAATATTTTCAATATCTGTCGAAAAACCATATTTATATTCTTTTAAATTTTCTATTTCTTTTTCTCTAGAATTCTGCTCAGATTGTATTTTCATTTCTACCTTTTATTAAGTCTCCAAGATTTTTTTTATTAAAAAAATCGTTTATGTGTAGTTCAAGCTCATCCCAAAGGTTATGAGTAATGCATTTCACAGATTTGCCATTACAGCCTTTTTTGGAATCTTTTGTACATCCTATAGTTTTCACTTTTTCATCTACTGCATTTAAAACTTCTGAAATTTTTATTTCTGAAGCATCTTTATTTAAATTATATCCACCATTCATGCCTCTGGCGCTAACTACTATTTTATTTTTTTTTAACTTTAAAAATATTTGTTCCAAATAGAGCAAAGAAATTCCTTGTCTTAGTGAAATATCCCTTAAGGATATCGGCTTGTTTGTATTAAATTTCGCTAAATCTGCTAAAGCCATTACAGCATATCTGCCTTTGTTTGATAGTTTCATAATTGTTTATTTATGCGGCTTATATATATACCCGACTATTTTAGTCAAGTATATTTAGAATTTTTAATCTTGCAATTTGACGCTCAATTTTGATAGAAAAATATAATTTTTTTTTGAGATTGATTATCAATAACTCTTATGGACAGTAAAATTTTAGAAATATTCATACCGGGACCAGCTGGCAGGCTTGAAGCAAAATATTATAAAAGTAAAAAAAATACTTCTCCTGTAGTTTTAATACTTCACCCTCATCCACAGTATGGTGGAACTATGAATAACAAAGTTGTTGTAGATACATTTCAAACTTTTATAGAAAATGACTTTTCGGCTTGTAGAGTTAACTTTAGGGGTGTTGGAAAAAGTGATGGAGAATTTGATAACGGACAAGGGGAATTAGCAGATGCTGCGGCAGCGCTTGACTGGTTAGAAAGAGAAAATTTTGATAACTCGCAATGTTGGATTGCTGGATTTTCATTTGGATCTTTAATAGCAATGCAACTTTTGATGAGAAGACCAGAAATAAATAGGTTTATAGCTATTTCGCCACAACCAAATGTGTATGATTTTTCTTTTTTATCACCATGTCCTACTTCTGGTTTGATGATTTATGGAAAAAAAGATGAGCTAGTTCCAATTGAAAATATATCTGAACTAGATAAAAGACTTAAATCTCAAAAAGGAATTAAAGTTGAATTTGATTTAATTAATGAAGCAAATCATTTTTTTACTAATGCTGACAAAAGTTTAACCAAATCTTTAAGTAAATACATAAAAAAAGAAACTGCACTTTACTAAAAATTTTTTACAATTACTCCTCCCGTACATGGTTTTTTACATCCTGTTGTTTCAGGAAAAGAAATTGGCAACTTAAGTATAGATCTGATTGCTAAAAACGCAAAAGCTTGTGATTCAACAAAATCACCATCAATATTATATTTATCTATTAATTCAAAACTTTTGTATTCAATTATCTTGTTTTGAATAAGACTCATTAGATATTTATTTTTTCTACCTCCTCCACAAAATATAATGTTTGGACCTTCTTTACCTGAATAATATTTATTTTTATTCAGTAATTTTTTTAAACTTGTTGTAATTATTTCTGCTGTAAAACTTGTTAGAGTCGAGGCGCCATCTTCTAAAGAAAGACCTCTTACAAATGAAATATCAAAATCTTTTATATCCAAAGAATTATTTAAAATACCTTCAAAATTATCCAGTGCTTGATTTAATATCAATTCATTAATTTTTCCAGATTTAGCAATAATTCCATCTTTATCAAATTTTTTATTTGAATTTTTTCTTACCCATTCGTCGATTAAACAATTTCCTGGCCCTATATCACTTGCAAACATAGGTGTTTCAAATTTTTCAAATAAATGAAAACAAGTTACATTGGTAATTCCACCAATGTTAATGAATATTGCTGGAGCGTTTAAAGTTTTATTCAATAAACTTTTGTGAAAAATGGGTGTCAAAGGCGCACCCTGCCCACCATTTTGTAAGTCATTTTGTCTAAAATCATAAGCAACGGTTTTTTTTGTAAGTTGAGATAAAAGTTTTCCATCACCTAATTGCACTGAAATTTTTTCTTTTGGATTATGAAATATGGTTTGCCCGTGAAAACCAATAATTTCCAGTTTTGGAATATTAGACTTTTTTGCTAAATGTGAAATGTCATCTACTACTTTTGCATGAAACAATGTAATCTCTTTCTCTAATGAATTAAGCTCTTTTGATAGTTTTTTAAGATCTTTTGAAGTAAAAATTTGATCTCTAATAAGGCTTATTTTTTGAAAGAGACCCTTATCATACTCAAAATATCTATTAAATTTCTCATCATAATGAAATCCATCAATTGATGATATAATAGAGGCGTCTACACCATCCATTGAAGTTCCACTCATCAATCCTAAAGCTGTATATATCTTTTCCATTCTTATTTTTTTTTATTAAATAATGTATATTGTACAACTATAGACCTATGAATAAATTTTTAAAAGAATTTAAAGAAAGAGGATATTTTTATCAATGCACTAGCGAAAATGAATTGTCGAGCATCTTAGATAAAGAAAAAATTAAAGGTTATATTGGTTTTGACTGTACAGCCGAGAGCCTTCATGTTGGAAGTTTGCTCCAAATAATGTGTTTAAGATTAATGCAAAAACATGGACATCGACCAATTGTATTAATTGGTGGCGGCACAACTAGAATAGGTGATCCTTCAGGTAAAGATAAAACTAGAAAAATCTTAAACGATAGTGAAATTACAAAAAATATTAAAAATATTGAGAAAATATTAAAGAGTTACTTAGACAATAATGATCCTAAAACAAAACCTTTGTTTGTAAATAACTACACATGGCTAAAAGGACTAAATTATATCTCTTTTTTAAGAGATATAGGAAAACATTTTACAATCAATAAAATGCTAACTTTCGATAGTATAAAAACTAGATTGGATAGAGAGCAGTCATTAAGCTACATGGAATTTAATTATATGATACTTCAAGCATATGATTTTTTAGAACTTAATAAAAAAGAAAATTGCTCTTTACAAATTGGTGGCTCTGATCAGTGGGGAAATATAGTAAATGGAACTGAGTTAATCAAAAGATATTCTGGTAAAGTTGCATATGGTTTAACTACACCATTAATAACTTTGGCAAACGGTGCCAAAATGGGTAAGACTGAAACTGGAGCTATTTGGTTAGATAAAAATTTATTATCTTCCTATGATTATTGGCAATTTTGGAGAAACACAGATGACAGAGATGTTATTAAATTTTTAAAAATGTTTACTGATATAGATTTAAAGAAAATTAATCAAATTAAAGATGATGATATAAATAAATTAAAAATACTATTAGCAAACGAAGCTACCTCAATGTTACACGGTAAGAAGGCTGCGAATATGGCTCAAGAAACTGCAAAAAAAACTTTTGAAGGTGGCTCAATTGGATCAGATTTACCTTCTGTAAAATTATCAAAAAAACAAATTGAAGGTGGGATGAATTTAATTGATTTGGTTGTAGTATCCAAATTTTTAAATTCAAAAAGTGAAGTTAGAAGAACAATTAAAAATAGAGGGATCAAAATTAATAATGAAATAGTTAATGATGAAAAACTAATCATTTCTGTAGAACACTTTACTAAAGACAATTTCTTAAAATTATCATACGGGAAAAAAAAGCATATAATAATTAGGATTGATTAATTTGTTTTTTTTATTTTTTCTAAAGTTCTTGTAATAAATCTTGGTGTTAAAGTTTTTATTGGATTAACTGTGGTTTTAAGATCTTTTGGTGGTCCTTTAATTTTAAAACTTACACCAAATACCCCTTCGCCAGTTTTTTTACCTACTAGAATATCACCTAAGATTGGTATTGAACCTACAAATTTATTTATTGTTGTTGCAGGTACTAAAGTACCTCTTAAACTAATAAGTTCGTCTTCTTGGACATAACCCTCCATAAGAATAGATATCGCTGGTCCAATGGCATAGATTTCTTTTATATCCATTAACTTTTTTTTATTTTCAAATTTCATTTCAAATTCATCAAAACCAACTCCTTCACCAGATAAAATATCTGCTATGCCTTGTAGTGATGCTAAAGTTAATAGTTTTGTTAGAGCAGGTAATTCTTTCAATCTAAAATCATAAATTTTTAACAAAGAGCTTGAAATTTTATTTTCTTTAATTGAGTACAAGTCTATTTTGCCATTTTCAAAACCCTTAATAAACTTATATTTTTTTACAAAAGGTTTTGCAAAATCAGAATAAAAGGTAGTTATTTTTTTTTTATTTTTAGTTTTCACAGTCAAAACTACAGTTTTATTATTAGGAAAGTATGAGTCTAAAATCATATCATGAACTTCATCATTTTTAATTTGGAAGTTGCCATTTAAATTTAAAAGATAATGTGTTTCGTCAATATAATTTTTTTTAAATTTTACTTTGAAATTTCTATTTTTGTTGTCAAATAATTTAGAAGAATTATCATTACCGTTAAAAAATATATTATTAATAATGTTACTAAGATTAAAATTATTACCAGAAATAAAAAAATTATTTTTACTAGAATTTTTAATTAATAAATCATTACGTTGCATATTTTTATCAACGTAGTCTAGCTCAATTTTTTTAAAATTTAATATTTTGAAATTTTCTGAGAATTCAAAATCTTCTAAACTAAAATTACTATTTTTTGTTTCTAAAAGAATTTCTTTAATTTTAACTTTATTTTTATTTTTTTGTCCATCAATTTTTAATTTACCTTCAATATTTTTTTCTTTATAAAAATTTATTAAATCTATTTTAATAGGTGCTTTATTTAAATTTAAAAATAATTGATAATTAATTTTATTCTCCTTAGAAACTAAATTATATTTCATGTCTTCTTTATGATCTCCTGCTTGAAATTTTCCAAAGCCATCTAAAAATAATTTATTTTCATATCTTATATTTATTAAATGATCAAAAAATTTAATATTTTCATTAAAACTAGGTAGATACTTTTTTATAATTTTATTCTTATAATTTAATTCAGCTTCTTTTAGATTTATTTTAGTATCGACTGTTAAGTCTGTAATTTTTAATTTATTTGTGATATTAAATTTAAAGTTGTTATCTGATGAAAATATAACTTTTTCGAAATTATTATCCTTAATTAATATTGATAAAATTTCTTTTGATATATTTTGCTCAAGACTTTTTAAATTTCCACTAATATGAAAATTTTCATTTTGTTTTTTTATAAAAATATTATCAGATATAATATCTATATCTAAATAATTTGAGGTTAATCTGCTTAAATTAATATTATTATGAGTATAATATAATTCAAAAGATAAATTTTGAACCTCAGACTGGTCAAATAATTTTAATGATAATTCGTTTACCTTAGATGTAATTTCGTAATCATCCTTTTTTAATTTCCCATTCTTATCAAAATTGAATTTAGCATTGATTTTAATGTCACCGTCTTTGATAATTTTATCAAAAATCATTAATTGTGGACTATCATTATATGTTCTTAATAACTTAATTACTTTTTTAATTTTATTTTGATTTGAATCAAATATTAGATTGCTAATAGCAAATTCCCTTTTTAAAATTGAATTAATTTTATAAATAGTTGAGATATTATTTAATTTAATTTCTTCTTCTCTTACAATGATTATTGGATTTTTTGTTTCTAGATTTATAGATAATTTGATTATATCAAATATTATTTTTACATCATTTAATCTTACACTAATGTTTGGGTGGCTCTCTTTTATTTTATTTTCAATTTTGTCATTAAATTTATCAGTTTTTATTCCAAAAAAATTCAGATAAAATATGCTAACTATTAAAAATAATATAACAAAGTATAACGTTCTTTTTATCATTTATCTGTATAAAGAACTCTCTAAAAAATCATCGATGTCACCATCTAATATTTTTTCTGGATCTGAACTTTCATAATTAGTTCTATTGTCTTTTACTAATCTATAAGGGTGCAAAACATAAGATCTTATTTGATGACCCCAACCAATGTCTGATTTGCTATTTTCCAAATTTTGATTTTCTTTATCTTTTTTTTGAAGTTCAAATTCATACAATCTAGCTCTCAACATATTCACACAAGTTTCTTTATTTTTGTGCTGAGATCTTTCATTTTGGCATTGAACAACTATTTTTGTAGGTAAATGGGTAATTCTAACAGCACTATCTGTTGTATTAACATGTTGTCCCCCTGCTCCACTAGATCTATATGTGTCAATTCTTAAATCTTTATCCAAAATTTCTATATCTATATTTTCGTCAACGACAGGATAAACCCACACACTGGCAAAACTAGTATGTCTTCTAGCACCTGAGTCGAATGGAGATATTCTAACTAATCTATGAATACCGGATTCATGTTTAAGAAAACCATAGATATAATCTCCAGAGATTTTAATAGTAGAAGATTTTATGCCTGCTTCTTCACCTGTGTGTTCACTGATTAATTGAATTTTACATTTTTTTGTAGAAGCCCATTTGGTATACATTCTTCTTAACATGTTTGCCCAATCTTGACTTTCGGTACCACCAGCGCCAGCATGGATTTCTAGGTAAGCATCCATATTATCATTTTGATTTGACAAAAAGCACGCTATTTCAGATTTTTTAATTTTTTTTTCTAATATTTTAAATTTTTCTAAAACTTCTTTTATTATAGTTTGATTATTTTCATCCTTAGCAAGATTGAATAAATCAAAAAGATCTTCGGCTTCTTTATTACAAACATTATAATTATTAATTAAATCTTCGTAAATTTTTTTTTCTTTAAATATAGTCTCAGCTTTTTTTTTATCTTTCCAAAAATCTGGTTCTTGTATTTGTGTATCTATATTTTTTAATTTATTAAAGATATCTTTTGTTTCAAAGATACTCCTTTATTCTTTGATTTGCCTTTTTAATCCTATGACTGGCCTCTATTATATCGTTATCCATTAATAAAACTTTAAAATATTATTTTTTGACATTTTGTATATGAGATTAGTATTATCATTATAATTAACTTTTTCCAAATTATCATTTTTAAAAGCCTCAATAATTGTTTTTTTACTTCCAAAATTTACTTTCTTGCCAGTCTTAAGTTCAACTACTTGCATTTTTATATTCTTTGGGACTTTAAAAGGTCTAGCTTGTTTTTTGTTTATCGCATTTTTGATAAATAATTCAAATATTGGCAAAGCAGCTTTTGAACCGGTTTCAAATTTTCCTAAACTCTTGGGATCGTCGTGACCAACATAAACTCCAACAACCAAATTTGATGTAAAACCTATAAACCAAGCATCAGTATTCTTGTTGGTTGTTCCAGTTTTTCCTGCAATATCAAGATTTAATTTTCTAAGTTTTTTTCCTGTTCCTCTTTTAATAACACCTTCTAACATTGAAACAATTTGATATGCTGTTTCAGAGGAAAAAATTTTAGTAAAGTTATCTGATATTTCAGGAAAGTTATTACCAAGATATGAAATTTCTTCACATTGTTTACAAATTCTTTTTTCTGAATTAAATATTGTATTGCCTTCTGAGTCTTGGATTCTGTCTATTAAAATTGGTTCAACTAATTTTCCTCCATTTAAAAAAGAACTATATGCACTTGTAAGTTTAAGTAATGTTGTTTCGGCTGATCCTAAGGAAATGGACATTAATTCTTCTGGATTATCATAAATATTTAATTTTTTTGAAAATTCTGTAATTTTTTTTATACCAAGTTCTTGCGCAATTCGTACTGTCATTAAATTTCTAGATTTCTCTATGCCAGTTCTAAGAGTAGAGGGTCCATAAAATTTCTTCCCATAATTTACAGGTTTCCATTTTTTTAAATCTTTTCCTTGATCTAACACTATTGGAGCATCTAAAACTAATGATGATGGGGTAAAGTTGTTTTCTAAAGCTAATGCGTAAATAAAAGGTTTAAATGCTGACCCAGGTTGCCGAAGTGCTTGGGTAGCCCTATTAAATTCGCTTTTTTTAAAGCTAAAACCACCTGTCAATGCTAAAACTCTTCCTGTAAAAGGATGAATAACAACTATACTACCATTAGCTAAAGGTAATTGACGTAAGCTATACTTTTCTTCGTTCTTTTGAACATAAACTATATCTCCTTTTTTTAAAATTTCACTAAATTCTTTTTTTGTCCACGAGATATCATTATAATCAATTTTGCCATTTTGTTTTGATTCAGTTTCAATATCTACATCAAACTTATTTATTTTTTTTATAATCGCTAATTCCCATCCAATAGACTTTTCTAATTTCAAGTCAGAAAATTTTTTATACCAATTTTTTTTATATTTTGTACTTCCTAATGAACCTCTCCATCCTCTTCTTTTATCATAAGTAATTAATCCATCTCTTAAAACTTTTGATGCTATTGATTGAAATTCTAAATTAATAGGTGATTTAATATTAAAACCTTGTTTATAGACTTTATTAAAACCGTACTTATCAACTATAAATTTACGTACATCTTCAACATAATACTTTGCATCCTCAGAGTATTTGTTTTTAATTTTTTTTAATTTAATTGGTTTCTCTTTTAAATTTTCATATTCAGACTTGCTTATATATGAATTCTCATACAAATTTCTAAGTACTAAATTTCTTCTATATTTAGCTATTTCTATATTTTTATAAGGATTGTATCTGCTTGGCGCTTTAGGTAAAGCTGCTAAAAGAGAAGCTTCTAAATAATTTAAATTATTTATAGGTTTGTCAAAATACTCTAGACTTGCAGACGCAATTCCATAACTTCCTTCACCTAAATAAATTTGATTTAAATATAACTCTAAAATTCTCTCTTTTGACAGAGTTCTTTCTATTCTAAAAGCAAGAATTGCCTCTTTAATTTTTCTATTAATACTTACTTCATTGCTAAGTAAAAAATTTTTAGCAACTTGTTGTGTAATGGTAGATGCTCCTTCAAGTCTTTCTGATTTAATTATATTTGAAATATTTTTTATCGAAGCTCTCAACACTCCTTTAGCGTCAACTCCTGGATGAGAAAAAAAGTTTTTATCCTCAGCTGATAAGAAAGAGTTAATAATAGTGTCTGGTATTGATTTGTATGGAACAAATATTCTTTTTTCGGATGAAAATTCAGCTACTAACTGGCCTGATCCTGAATACAATTTGCTTGAAACTGGAGGTTTGTAATTTTGTAAAAATTTATAATCTGGTAGTTCATTAGAAAATATCCAAAGAATAGAGATTATTGATGTTATTAATAGTAAAAAAGCTGCAAAGGCAGTTATTAGACTTTTTTTAATAAAATTACTCATTTTGGTTTTAATTACCTGATGAATTTGTTAATGTTAAGGCACAGAATTTTAAAAAAAACAATGCAAATTAAAACAAAAATCATATGTCAAAGAATTTATATATCGATGCTTCGCATCCTAATGAGACTAGAGTTGTACTTAAATCAAATGAGCAAATTGATGACTACGAGTCTGAAAGTCTAAGTAATACCTTAATAAAAAATAATATTTATTTAGGAAAAGTTAGTAGAATAGAACCTTCTTTACAAGCTGCGTTTATAGACTTTGGTAGAGAAAGGCATGGTTTTTTATCTTTTAATGATATTCAAAGTGACTATTACCAACTTCCGATAAGCGATTTAGAAAAGATTAAAAAAGAAGAAGAAGAAGCAAGAGTAGAATTACTGAAAGAAAGCGAAAAACAAGAAGAAGAAAATAGTACTATCCCAGAAAATCACGATAAAAATTCTAATAGTGAAGAGTCTGAAAAAAATTCCAAAATATATAGTTTAGAAAAAAAAGAAAAGAAATTTCCATCTAAAAGGTATAAAATTCAAGAGGTAATCAAACCAAACCAGGTAATACTTGTTCAAGTTTTAAAAGATGAGAGAGGATTAAAAGGAGCTGCATTAAGCACTTTTATATCAATAGCTGGAAAATATATTGTATTGATGCCAAACACTCCAAAAGGAGGTGGTATTTCTAGAAAAATATTTAATTCTTCTGATAGAAAAAAAATTAGAAATATTTTAAATCAAATCGAAATTCCAAAAGAAATGGGAATAATAGTAAGAACAGCTGGATCAAATAAAACAAAAAATGAAATTGATAATGATCTTAAAAACTTACTAAATATTTGGAATTCAATTAAAGACAACGCTTTAAATTCAATAGCACCTTCCTTAGTACACCAAGAAAGTGATATCATTAAAAGAAGTCTTAGAGATATGTATGATGATGATACACAAAATATTTTTGTTGAAGGAAATGAAGGATATCAAAAAGCTAAAAATTATATGAAAATGATAATGCCGAAAAACGTTAAGAAAATAAAAAAATATAGAGATAAACTTCCATTATTTTTTAAAGAAAAAATAGAAAATAAACTTTATGAAATTTTTCAAACAAAAGTTAAATTAAATTCTGGTGGTTATTTAGAAATAAATCCTACTGAGGCCTTGATTTCTATTGATGTAAACTCTGGAAAGTCAATTAAACAAAAAAATATTGAGAATACTGCTTTGGATACAAATATGGAGGCTGCCGAAGAAATAGCAAGACAGTTAAAAATAAGAGATCTTTCAGGTCTAATAATAATTGATTTTATTGATATGCTAAATTTTAATAATAGAAAACAAGTCGAAAGAAAATTAAAAGAAAAATGTAGATCGGATAGAGCTAGAATTCAAATTGGTAGAATAAGTAATTTTGGTCTTTTAGAAATGTCTAGACAAAGATTAAGAGAAAGTAATGTTAAATGGCAAATTACTTTAACTAATGAGTCACTTTCATTAAAAATTATTAAACTGGTCGAATTAAAATCAATTGAAAATAAATCAAAAGTTATCAATATTATTGTTAATCAAAAAGTAAAAAATTTTATTCAGGATAATTTTTCTGAAAATGTAAAATTTTTTGAAAGAAAAAATAAGTTAAAAATTAATATTGATCATGATGACAATATGCAACCATCTGATTATATAGTAAGTTTTGAAAGTAAAAATAAAAAAATTATAGAGAAGATAGAGAATATATACAAAATAGATAAAGAAAATATACTTAATAATTCAAAATTAGACAAAAATTTTAAAGGGAAAAAAATTAACGTCAATTTCAAAAAAAAACGATCTAAAAAAAAATTTTTCAAAAGAAAAATTAAATAACTCCTAATTTCGGTGAAGAAGCATTGCCAAATAAATTTTTTTTAATTCTTCCAGATAGATAAGATTTTCTTCCTGCAATTACAGCAAATTTCATTGCCTCTGCCATAATGTACGGTTTGTTAGCTTTTGCAATTGCAGTGTTTATAAGAACACCATCACAACCAAGCTCCATTGTCTCAGCCGCATCAGATGCCTGTCCAATTCCAGCGTCAATTATCAGAGGAAGTTTTGTCTGATCACGTATAATTTTAATATTTACTATATTTTGGATTCCTAAACCTGAGCCTATAGGCGCAGCCAAAGGCATTATTGCAACAGCTCCTGCATTTTCTAATCTCTTTGCCATTAATGGATCGTCATTACAATAAACCATTACGTTGAAACCTTCTTTTGTCAAAACTTCAGTAGATTTTAAAGTTTCAATCATGTCTGGAAATAAACTTTTTTTATCACCCAAAACTTCTAACTTGACTAGTTTCCACCCACCAATTTCTCTAGCTAATCTTAATGTTCTAAGAGCGTCTTTTGAGTTAAAACAACCAGCTGTATTAGGTAAATATGTAATTTTTTTAGGATCAATAAAATCCATTAAAAGAGGTTTTTTTGAATCTGATATATTAACCCTTCTTACAGCTACTGTAACAATTTCAGCACCAGAAATTTTGATAGCCTTTGCACATTCACTCATGGAACTATATTTACCTGTTCCTACAATTAATCGTGAAGAAAAAGTTTTTTTTGCTATTTTTAACTTATCCATTTTTATTACCCTCCACCAATAAATTGTACTATTTCTATTTTGTCAGCTGATTTTATAATTGTTTTATTTAATTTCTTCTTATCTATAATTTCCATATTTACCTCAATTGCAACCTTATTTAAAGGGATTTTAAATTTATTAGCTAAATTTTTTAAAGAAGTGTTTTTAGGTATAAAAACTATTTTACCATTAAGTTTTATTTTTATTTTATTTTTTTTATTCATATACTATAAAGTTTAGAGTGAACAAAATAATTATTATAAATGGTCCTAATCTTAATCTATTAGGAGAAAGAGAACAATCACAATATGGCTCAGTTACTTTTGATGATTTAAAAAACCTTTGTATTTTAAAGTGTCAAGAACTCAATTTAAAATTAGATTTTAAACAGTCAAATATCGAAGGAGAAATTGTAAATATTATTCAAGAAGCAAGAATTCAGCACGATGGAATGATAATAAACGCTGGTGGTTTTACACATACTTCAGTATCAATTCGTGATGCTCTAAATGTATTCAAAAAACCAATAATTGAGTTACATATATCAAATATTTATAAAAGAGAAGAGTTTAGGAAAAAATCTCTTATTAGTGACGTTGTGACTGGCATAATTTGCGGGCTTGGAACTAACGGCTATATTTTGGCCATAAATTCAATGCATGAAATGCTAAAAAATGAAAATAAATAAAAAAATAATAAAAGAGCTTACTGATTATTTAGATGAATTTAATTTAACAGAGCTAGAATATTCAGATAATGAAACTTCAGTAAAAGTTACCAAAGCGATAAAATCGAATCTTTTAGAAAAAAATAATAATCAAAAAAACTTATCAAATAACGAGGAAAAAGCTGTAGAGAAAAATGAAGGCAAAAAAATAAAATCACCCATAATTGGAACTGCCTATTTAGCGCCTGAACCTGGAGGAAAAAAATTTGTTGATGTTGGTAAAAAAATTAAAAAAGGCGACACAGTTATGATTATCGAGGCCATGAAAACTATGAATCATGTTCCATCACCCTTCGATGGAATAGTAAAAGAAATTAATGTTGAAGATGGTCAACCAGTTGAATTTGGTCAAACAATCATTTTACTAGATTAATGTTTAAAAAAATATTAATTGCCAATCGAGGAGAAATTGCAGTAAGAATTATCAGAGCATGTAAAGAATGGGGAATTTCTTGTGTTGCAGTTCATTCAGATGTTGACAAAGAAAGTATGCATGTTCGACTTGCTGATGAATCTATTTGTATAGGATCTCATCAACCATCAAATAGTTACCTTAATATTCCTGCTATTATGTCAGCAATCGAATTGACAAATGCTGAAGCTGTACATCCTGGATATGGATTTTTATCTGAAAATTATGAATTCGCAAAAATTCTTGAAGATAATGATATTAAATTTGTAGGACCTTCTTCAAAACTGATTAAAATGATGGGTGATAAAATTCAGGCAAAAAAAATAGCAAAAGAATACGGACTTCCAGTTATAGAGGGCTCTGAAGGTGGTGTATCAGATATCGAAGAGGCAAAAAAAATTTCTGAAAAAATAGGTTTTCCAATTTTAATTAAAGCTGCTGGAGGAGGAGGTGGAAAAGGAATGAAGATAGTAAGAAAATTAAAGGATTTTGAACAACTTTTTTTAACAGCAAAGCTTGAGGCTAAGAAATTTTTCAATAACGATGAGGTTTATATTGAAAAATTTTTTGAAAACCCAAGGCATATAGAAGTTCAAATATTATCAGGAAAAAATAGAACTGTACATTTGCATGAGAGAGACTGCTCTGTTCAAAGAAGGCATCAAAAGCTTATTGAGGAAACACCTAGTCCAATTCTTACAGAAAAAATAAGAAACGATTTATTTGAAAAAACTGTTCAAATGGTTAGTAAAATTAATTATGAGGGAGCTGGAACAGTTGAATTTATTTATGAAAATGAAAAATTTTATTTTTTAGAAATGAACACAAGAGTTCAAGTTGAACACCCAGTATCAGAAATGGTAACAGGAATAGATATTATTAAAGAGCAAATTTGGATAGCCTTTACAGGAAATACAGCTTTAAAACAAAGTGATATAAACCCTCGAGGTCATGCAATTGAATGCAGGATAAATGCAGAAGATCCAAAAAAGAATTTTCAACCATCACCAGGTACAATTGGTATGTGTCATCAACCTTCAGGTTTTAGAACTAGAGTTGATAGCTGTATATATCAAGGTTACAAGGTTCAACCATACTATGATAGTATGATTTCTAAATTAATATGCCATGGAAGAAATAGAGAAGAAGCAATTCAAAGAATGATTAGATCTTTAGATGAATTTGTAATTGAAGGCATCACTTCAACTATTGATTTACATAAAAAACTACTTACTCATGAGAAATTTATCAAATCAAATTTTAATGTTAGTTGGCTTGATAATGAAAACATATCTCAACTGTAACACTTTACTAACCAAATATCATAAACTGGATGATCAAAAGTCTTTAAAGTTGGACTTGAAGCAAATGTCCATCCATTAAATATAAAAACTGAATCATTGCTTGTATTTTTTAAATCTTTTACTTGTAAATAAGCAGTAATCTCTGGATCATCATCAAATTCTGAATTTTTACATTTTAAAGCTTTGATATTTAAATTTTGATATTTTTTTTCTTTTCCAATTTCAAGATTTAAACTTATATTTTTTGAACTTAATTTATCCAATATTTTTATTTCAACAAAATTACCTTCGTAATCATTATTTTCATTTGAAAGTCCATTGGAAAAAAAACAACATAACAAAAAAGTGATTATTTTTAAATTAACTTTTCCAAGTTGAATATTTTTTTTTGATATTTTCATTTTTCTTTTTTACGGGGCTATAAGCTTTACTAGTCCCAGTTTGATTATATTGATGAGGTTTTTGCCATTTATACTTTTCAAATTTATGCACTTTTTCAATTTTATTATTTGTGAAGTGTATCCAAGAATACCACTCGGTTGGTATTTTGGATGCATCTATTTCATCTTTATAAATAATCCACCTTTTATTTTTTTTGCTCTGATAATATTTATTTCCAAATTCGTCTTGTCCTACAAATTTTCCAAAAATAATCGTATATATTCTTGTTCCCAAAGTTTGGCGATTCCACCAGATAAAAATTTCTTTAATTAGTGTCAACATATATTTTTAAATTTATTTTCAATTTTAAATTGTAAAAAATAAATTAGACTAAACAATTATTTTGTATATACAATATTTACTTAATATAAATTTTTATTATAAGGAAAAAAATGGCAAAATATCTTATTGAAACTTACTATACCTGTAGCTTTAAAGTTAAACATTATTTAGACAAAATAGACGAAATTGAACTTCAAAAGCTTGAAAAAAGAGATGATGGTAACTATGAAATTTTAGATATAAAGCTTGATAAAAGAAAAACAAAAAATTTAGATATCAAAGCTGTAAAAAATAATTCAAATGATTCGCTTCAAAACGAAATATCTGTTTTAAAAAATGATAAACCTACAAAATCAATAAATAAAAAAATTATTAATAAAATTGTTGATGATGTTGGAAAAAGATCAAGTATGCCAGATAGAAGAAAAGGTTATATACAAAAAGCATCTGTGGGAAACCACAAAGTATATTTACATACTGGAGAGTATGAAGATGGCAAGATTGGTGAAATATTTATTGATACGAGCAAAGAAGGAGAGCTTGTCAAAGCACTAATGAATAATTTTGCAATCGCTATATCACTTGGATTGCAATATGGTGTGCCTCTTGACGAATTTGTAAATGCCTTTGTAGATACTAAATTTGAACCATCTGGTAAAGTTTTTGGTAATGACAGAATTTTAAGTGCAACATCTATTTTAGATTATATATTTAGAGAATTAGCGATCTCATATTTAAACCGAGAAGATCTAGCACATACTCCATCAATTTCAGTAAATGAAAGAGTCGATGAAAATATGGATGAAAATATAGAAGAACAAAATCAACTTTTAAAAATTGTAAAAGATATTACTAGTAAGGGTTTTGTAAGAAATAATTATGAAAAAAAATTGATTGATCTCTCAGACATTAAAATAAATTTAAAAGGAAAAAAATAGTTTATTTTTTAATTAAAATATTCAATTCTTTTAGTTGTTCTGCTGTAACTTCTGAAGGTGAATTCATCATTAAATCCTGAGCATTTTGATTCATTGGAAACATTGTAACTTCTCTAATATTTTTTTCATTTGCTAAAAGCATTACAATTCTATCTATACCAGGTGCAATTCCACCATGCGGTGGAGCTCCATAACTTAATGCATTAATCATTCCTCTAAATTTTTCATCAACTATTTTTTTTTCATAACCGGCTATTTTAAAAAGTTTATACATTAAATCTGGTATATGATTTCTTATTGCTCCTGATGATAGTTCAATTCCATTACAAACAATGTCATATTGATAAGCTTTAATATCTAAGGGTTTTGTAAAATCAATAGTTTTTAAATCCCCTTGAGGCATTGAAAATGGATTATGGCTAAATTTAATTTTTTTTGTAACTTGATCAAGTTCAAACATTGGATAATCAATTATCCAACAAAATGCAAACGTATCATTATCTATTAAATTTAATTCTTTAGAAATTTTATCTCTAGCAATCGATAAAAAATTCTCAATTTCATTTTTTTTTCCGCAAGATAGGAAAATACTGTCGCCAACCTCTGCAGAAGTAATATTCATAATTTCTTTTAGTGACTCCTCCGAAAAAAACTTTCCGATTGGACCTTTTCCTTTAATACCATTCTCATTAACAAAAGTAAAATATGCGAGACCACTAGCTCCATATTCTTTTGCCCATTTATCTAAATTATCAAAAAAACTTCTAGGTTTATCTTTTGTTTTCTTTGTAACTATTGCTCTAACAATAGAATCTGATTTAATTAATTTTTTAAATATTTCAAACTTAACATCCTCTCTATCAAATATTTTTGTTAAATCAGAAATTAAAAGTGGATTTCTTAGATCTGGTTTATCCGTTCCATATTTAAGCATTGCATCTGAATAACTTATTTTAGGAAATTTTTGGTAAAGAATTTTATTCTTAGAAAATTTTTTGAATACACTGTTAATTAATTTTTCTACTATTTGAAAAATATCATCTTGTTCAACAAAAGACATCTCTATATCTAGTTGATAAAATTCACCTGGACTTCTATCGGATCTTGCATCTTCGTCTCTGAAACATGGCGCTATTTGAAAATATTTATCGAAACCAGAAATCATTGTAAGCTGTTTAAATTGTTGTGGCGCTTGAGGTAGTGCATAAAATTTTCCAGGATTAAGCCTACTAGGAACTAAAAAATCTCTTGCACCTTCAGGACTTGATGATGTCAAAATTGGAGTTTGAAACTCTAAAAAACCATATTTCTCCATTTCAGATCTTATAAATGAAATTACTTTAGATCTTAAAATAATATTTTTATGAATTTTTTTTCTTCTTAAATCCAAAAATCTATATTTCAATCTAACCTCCTCAGAATATTCTTGATCTGAAAAAATAGGCAATGGAAGCTCTTTGGTTCTTCCGAGTACTTCAAAAGTGGAAATTGAAATTTCAATTTCACCAGTAGCAATTTCTGAATTTATAGAATTTTTTTCTCTTTCAATTACTTTACCTGAAATTTTAATTACTGTTTCAAGAGGAATCTTTTCCAACTCACTAAAACTAGAATTTTCTTTTTCTATTACACATTGTGTAACACCATAATTATCTCTTAAATCTAAGAACAAAAGATTTCCATGATCTCGTTTTTTATTAATCCAACCAGATAGCGATACATTTTTATCTTTAAAAGACTTATTTAATTCATTGCAAGTATGTGTTCTGTATTTATTCAATTTTTAACCTTAAGTATTTCTTTAACTATTTTTAGAGTTATAGGTTTTTTTTTTTTTAAACTCAATTGATCAAGTTTATATATAAAATCGTAGATTTTGCTATAAGATCTATCAATTCGCTTTATGATAAATTCAATTAATTTTTTTTCTATTGTAATTTGTTTGTCAGAAAAGTTTTTTAATATAATTGCAAAAATCAACTCATCATCAGGTATTTCAATTTCTGCAAACAGGCAATTTTTTGCTCGTGAAATCAAATCTTTTAATTGAAATTTAGTCTTATTGATTGGTTTTTCTGATATTATTAATAAATATTTGTTACTCTGGTCAATAAAGTTAAATAAAGTGTACAAAATTCTCTCAGAAATTATATTATTAAAATTATCTAAAATTATACACTCATATAATTTTAATTCTTTAAATATTTCATCATTCAGTTCAGCTTCTAAAATATACTTTGTCTTACCTTTTTTTTTAAAAATATTTGCTAGATGTGTTTTTCCTGAATATTTCTCTCCATAAATATTTAAAATATTTTTTTCCCATCTTGGCCATTTATTTAAAATTTCATAAGCTAGAAAATTACTTTTGCTTACATAAAAGTTATCATTCTCGAAATTCTTTTTTTGGTTAAAATTGAGTAATAATTGATCTATATCTTTCATTTTACTATCCAAATATTTTCATTTGAATTAATATTAAAACCATAAGACTCAAATTCAGTTAAAAACTTATCTGGAGTGTTATTATAAACAATTTTGAATAATATATTTTTATTAGAAAATTGCTCAATATTAAATTCATAGACAAAATTAGAGTCATTTAACATTTTTTCAAATTTATTAATTATATTTATTTCCCTACTATCTATCGATGCTTTAATAGCTATCTTTATAGATTGATCTATTATATTTTGTTTTTTCCATTCATCTTCGAAATTTATTTTTAAATCTAAAATAATTTTATTTACTTCATTTAAATTCTTTAAGTTGATAGCATCATATAAATTACTAATAGTTTTTTTATTTTCATTTAAGTTAATTTTAGATAAAATTTTAATCTTATTTTTATCTTGAAAAACTAATACGATTATATAGTCCTCAAGATTATATTTTTTAATAATTTCTTTAAAATCATAATTTTCAATTTCTTCTATTTGACTTTGCATTAAACTTATATCATCTAAATCTTCATTTGGTAAAATATAATTAATTAAAAAATAACTTTTATTATTTTTTTTCCACTCTTTATAAAAAATATTTTCACTGAACATTAGAATTTGATTTTTTTCCTCATCTAATAAAATCGGTAAAATAAATATTTTTTTCCGTAAAGGTATTGAAGATGAGATATTTTTCTTGTCCAAAAATTTTAGTATCTTATCTTTATTAAAATCAACTTCGAATTTTGCAAAATATTTATTTTCTATAAATTTTTCGTCGATAATTATAAAAGAATCAACTAACTCTTTTACTCTTTTTATCTCAATTTTTTTTAAATTTTCAAAATCTTTAGATGAGGTGATTTTTTTTAATAATTCAACAAAACCTTCCTGAAAAGCTTTTTCTATTACTATATTTTTTTGAAAACTTAAATTGTAAGGTTCGTTTACATTAATATCTTCAATTTTGTAAATTTTACAAAAAACATTTGTTGTGGAAAAAATGGTTAAAAGTGTAAATAAAATTAAATTAAGAATGTATATATATCTATAATTTTTTTTTTTAAAAAACATAATGTACTTTAATGAATAAGAGTAAATTAACATACGAAAAAAGTGGAGTGAATATTAAAGCTGCTGATAAGTTTGTTAAATACATATCTTCAAATTTAAATAAACTTAAAAAAAGGCGGAAATTGGCAAACATTGGTGGATTTGGAGCTATTTCTAAAATACCTGATGAAATAAAAAAACCATATATGGTAACGAGTACTGATGGGGTTGGGACAAAAATTGAATTAGCAAATGAATTAAGAAAATTTGATACAATAGGAATTGATTTAGTAGCTATGTGCGTAAACGATATAATAGTCCAGGGTGCTAAACCATATTATTTTCTTGATTATATTTCGATCAACAAAGTTAAATTAAAAAAACTGAAATCAATTATGAAAGGAATTTTAAAAGGATGTAAAATTTCAAAATGCGAACTAGTAGGAGGCGAAACTGCAGAAATGCCTGGGACCTATTCTAGTGAAAAATTTGATTTAGCCGGTTTTGCTGTAGGTTTAGTCTCAAAAAATAAAATTTTAAAAAAAGAAAAAATTAAAAAAAATAATATTATTTTAGCAATACCATCAAGTGGTTTACATTCAAATGGATTTTCATTAGTGAGATATATATTAAAAAAAAAACGTATAAATATAAAAAAAAATTTATATCTTAAAAAGGAATTACTTATTCCAACAAAAATTTATGTGAATGAAGTTGTGAAACTTTTTAAGAAAGATCTAATAAATGGTTGCGCAAATATTACTGGGGGTGGTCTTAAAGATAATTTATCTAGAGTTTTACCAAACAATTTAGATGCAGAATTAAACCTGAATAACATTAAAATAACTAAAATTTTTAAATTTTTAAAAAACTTAGGTGTTAATGAAAAAGAGATGTTGAAAACTTTTAATTGTGGAGTTGGATTTTGTTTAATTGTTAATTCTAAAAATTTAAATAAAATAAAAAAAATTTTTCCTAATAAATATAAACCTTATGTAATTGGTAAAATTATAAAAGGAAAAAAACAAGTAAGAATGAATGGTAAAATTAGTTGGTAAAAGAATAATTTTTATTGCTGTATTTATTTCAGGTAATGGTAGTAATTTAAAGTCACTTATAAAAAATTTTAAAAATAATTCTAAAATAAAAATATCGTTAGTCTTATCTAGTAACTCGAATGCTTACGGGTTAGTCTACGCAAAAAAAAATAAAATAAAGAACAAAATTATTAATTATAAAAATAAAAATAAAGCAGAAAATATAATTCTTAATTTATTAAAAAAAAATAAAATTAATGTTGTATGTTTGGCTGGCTTCATGAAAATATTATCAAAACGTTTTATAAAAAAATTTAAAAAGCCGATTTTAAATATCCACCCTTCCCTTCTTCCAAAATATAAAGGTCTCAACACCCATTCTAGAGTTATTTTAAATAAGGAAAAATTTTCAGGTTGTACAGTTCACCTTGTCACGCCTGCTCTTGACTCTGGCAGAATTCTTAGTCAAAAAATAGTTAAGATAAGAAAAAATGAAAATGCATCAAAATTAAGCAAAAGAATACTAAAACAAGAACATATCCTTTATTCTAAAACTATAAGAAAGTTTGTTTCTAATCTTTAAAAAAAAATTGTATTTCCTTTTTTGCGTTTTCTGAGCTATCTGATCCATGAACTGAATTTTTATCTATTGAAACTCCATACTTTTTTCTGATTGTTCCTTCATCTGCTTTTTTGGGATCAGTTGCTCCCATTAACTCTCTATTATCTAAAATAGCATTAAATTTTTCCAATATCATAACAAATATGGGGCCTGAAGATAAATATTCGCACAAATCATTATAGAATGGTTTTGTTTGATGAACCTTATAAAACTCCTCTGCTTCTATTTTAGTTATATGTATTTTTTTTTCTTTGATAATAGTAAACCCACTTTTTATGAACTCGTCCTTAATTTTATTTTGTAAATCTCTTTCTACAGCATCTGGTTTTATTATTGAAAGTGTTTGTTCCACATCACTCATAGTTTTCCTCTACAAACTTATTTAACAATCTTACACCATAACCTGTAGCACCTCCTGAATTTAACGCTCCGGCATATTTAGAAAATGCCATCCCAGCAATATCCAGATGGGCCCATGGTGTTTTATTAATTATAAATCTTTGTAAAAATTCTGCTGCCGTCGTTGAGCCAGCACCACCAACATAATTTATATTCTGCATATCTGCATTTTTTGAATTCATAAGTTTATTATAATTTTTATGAAGAGGAAGTCTCCAAACTTTCTCATCAACTTTTTCACCTGCATCAAAAAGTTCTTTTGATAACTTATCATTATTTGAAAAAAGACCTGCATATTCCGAACCTAATGCAACTACAATAGCTCCTGTTAAAGTCGCTAAGTCTACAATCAAATTTGGTTTAAATTTCTTTTCAGTAAATGTTAAAGCATCAGCTAATACTAATCTTCCTTCAGCATCCGTATTTAATACCTCTATTGTTTTTCCGCTAAAAGATTTTACTATATCTCCAGGCCTTTGGGCGTTTCCCCCTGGCATATTTTCAACAAGTCCAACAACTCCTACTGCATTTACTTTTGCTTTTCTTAGAGCAAGATTTTTCATTAGACCAACAACTACAGCTGAACCAGCCATATCGTATGTCATATCCTCCATGAATCTTGCAGGTTTTAAAGAGATACCACCGGTATCAAAACAAACACCTTTTCCAACAAATGCTAAAGGTTTTGATTTTGAACTTGATCCCTTCCACTCCAGTGTTACAAGATAAGAGCCTCTTATACTGCCTTGCCCAACTCCTAATAAAGCGTTACATCCTAATTTTTTTAATTTCTTTTTGTCATAAACTGTAACTTTTAATCCAAATTTTTTAAGCTTAATCAACCTTTTAGCATATTCATCTGGATGTAAAATATTCCCAGGTTCAGATACTAAATCCTTTGTAAAATTTACTCCTCTTAATAATGCATTTAATTTTTTCTTTTCTTTTTGATTATTTGAATTTTTTTTATTCAATATATTTAAATTGATAACTTTTATTTTATTTTTTGATTTATAAAGATTAAATTCATATGATTTTAGTTCAGCTCCGTGTAAAAAAGACTCAAAATTAATCTTATCAAATACCGATTTAAAATTAGAGCCTATAATTAAAACCTCATTAATATTATTAGTTTTTACATAATCATAGAATTGAGCTCCTAATTTTTCTGATTGAAAAAAATCGCTCTTTTTTGCTATTAAAATGACAATTAATTTCTTATCAAAATCTAAATTTAATGAAGATATTTTATTATCATCAATTTTTTTGCTATTTTTTAAAAGATTTAAAATTTTTAGGTTTGTTTTATCATCAAAAATTCCCTTAAAATCTGAAATTTTAGTATCTTTTGACAAAATTAAAGCTTTGTTTTTAGAGGATACAATTTTTGTATTTAAATATTTTATTTTTAAAGTCATTTGTATTAACTATAGTATAAGTTGTAGTGTATATATGTATCAATATGGAAAAATTCAATGAAAAAATTAATATTTGAAAAATTTTTTGAAGAAGTTTTATTGTATTTTTTATTTATTTTAGGCACACTGAGTATAATTGTATGGATTATACAATCAGTAAACTACTTAGATCTTGTAACTGAAGACGGTCATAGCTTGCAAGTATATGCATATTACTCATTATTAAATCTTCCAAAAATAATAAGTAGAATTCTCTTGTTTGTATTATTTCTTTCAGTTTGCTTGGTAATAATAAACTATGAAAGAAGAAATGAAATTATTATTTTTTGGATAAACGGGATAAGTAAAATTCAATTTATTAATAAAATAATAAAATTTTCAATATTATTTTTAGCAATTCAAATGTTTTTTGCATTATTCTTAGTGCCCTTCACTCAAGATAAAGCAAAATCTTTTGTTAGAAGTTCAGATATTGGTTACTTAAAAAATATTATTAAAGAAAAGAGTTTTTTTGATGGTGTAAAAAATTTAACAATTTTTGTTAACAAAAAAAAAGACAACAAAATTTATGATGTTTTTATTAAAGATAATAAATCAGGTGATATTACACAAACAATATATGCTGCGGAAGGAAATATTGAGTATAAAAATGGTTCCACTTTTTTGTTATTAGAAGATGGAAAATTTATAAACAATGATAAGGGTTATATAAGTTCTTTCTCATTTGACAAAACAAAAATTTCTTTATCAATTTATGAAACAAAAACAACTGTATATAGAAAATTTCAAGAAACAAATACTTTTGAGCTTTTACATTGTTTCAAAGAATCCTTGCCAATTTTAAGTGAGTTTTTAAAAAAATACAAATCTCAATTTCTACGATGTGATGAAAGGAAAGAAGATATTCTGATTGAAATTTTTAAAAGATCTTATTTGCCAATTTATATACCTTTATTAGTCTTAATTGGTTGTTGTTTGGTTTTGATATCTAAAGATGAATTCAGCTATAAATTTAAAAGGCTGCTTGTATTTTTATATGGTTTCATAATAATTTCTTTATCAGAAGTTTTAGTAAGATACTCGGCAAAAGATTTAATACATACTTTAGCTTTTTTATCTCTACCTGTTGCGGTTTTTTTAATAAACTATTTTTTTATATATTATAAGTTTGAGTTTAAAAAATGATCATAAAAATTTATCAAAAGTATTTAATTTCTAAATTTTTTTATTTCTTTGCATTAGTTACATTTATTTTTTCCTGCTTAATTTTTTTATTAAATATATTTGAGGAATTAAATTTTTTTAAATCATTTGAAAATGGATTTTACTATGCAATTATCCTAACCTTATTTAATATACCATCTATATTATATGAAGTATCACCATTCATATTTCTTTTATCAACACAATTTTTTTATTTAAATTTTCATGAGAATAATGAGATACAATCCTTAAAAAAATTCGGCTTAAATAATTTAAAGATAATATTAACTACATCCACTGTAACATTATTATTTGGTTTTATTATAATTTTATTTTTTTACAGTTTTTCAGCAAAAATGAAGTTTTTTTACTATGATATTAAAAATAAATACTCTGAGGATAATAAATATCTAGCTGTAATTAATTCAAATGGACTGTGGATAAGAGATAAAATTAATAATGAAATAAATTTTATTAATGCAGACTCTCTGGAAGAGAACATTTTAAACAACGTTTCTATTACTAGATTTTCAGATGATTTTAAACTAATTCAAAATATAGAAGCAAGTGAAGCAAATATAAATTCATTTACCTGGATAATTAAAAATGCAAAAATTTCTGAAAAAAATAAACCTAAAATTATAAAAGAAGAATTAAAATTTAAATCAAATTTTAATACTGCAAAGTTAAATAGCTTATTTGATACTCTAAATTCTGTAACAATTTGGACATTAATTGATGCTGAAAAAAGAGCTGAAATATTTAGATTCTCACCAAGAGAAATTGATTATTATTTGAATAAACTTTACTCTTACCCCTTTTTAGTAACTATTATGACCATTTTAGCTTCTATTATAATGATTAATTTTAAAGATAATAAAAGTAAGGTTTTGTTACTTGCAATAGGAGTTTTGTTATCAGTGATAATTTACTATGTGACTCAGTTTTTTAATACTTTGGGTGAAACTAAGGAGTTTTCTAATTTTTTATCAATATGGTTGCCAATTATAACTTTGGGTACTATTACATTTTTAGGATTAATTAAAATAAATGAAAAATAATATATTTATAAAATTTACCATAATTTTTTTATTTGGGTTATTTTTTTTAACAAGTGTTTTTTCAGAGGAAATTAAAATTGATAGTAGTGAACTAAATATTATTGAAGGTGGAAAAATTCTTGAAGGTAAAAATGGTTTTAAATCATATTCAGATACTGGATTAAAAGTAGCAGGTGATGAATTTCGATATAATAAAATCAAAAATACTTTAGAAGCAGAAGGAAATGTTATCATAAATGATATAAAACAAAATTTAGTTATAAAAAATAATAGAATTAAATATTTTAAAAATGAAGATAAAGTTTTTTTACAAGATGTAACATATATTACAATTAATAATGAATACTCTATAACTAGTTATGATGTAATTTATGATAAAAAAAATAACTTAATCTTTTCAAATCAAAAGACTGAATTAATAGATTTAAATCAAAATAAAATTTATTTAAACAAATTTAACTTTAATACAAATGAAAAAATTTTTTCTGGGAATGAAGTAAAACTTGTAGACAAAGAAAATAGTGAATATTTATTTAGTGAATTTAAGTTAAATATTACAAAAAAAGAATTTGTTGGAAAAGACTTGTCTTATGAAATGAAAAATTTAAATTCGGAAAAACCTAGATTAAAAGGATTAAGTATTGTATCTAATAATAATATATCTAAAATATACAAAGGTACTTATACTACGTGCGCAAAAAGAAAAGGCTGTTCCCCATGGATAATACAAGCAGAAGAAATTACCCACAATAAAGAAAGCAGGTTAATAGATTATAAAAATGCGTGGTTAAAAATTTACGATGTACCAATAATGTATTTTCCTAAATTTTTTCACCCAGATCCAACAGTAAAAAGACAGTCAGGATTTTTAGCACCATCATTTTCCGACTCTAGCTCATCAGGTTTTAGTGTTACCATTCCTTATTTTTACGCAATATCAATTGACAAGGATTTAACTTTTAAGCCAAGAATATTTGACACTAATAGTGCAATAATACAAAACGAATACCGAAAAGCAGGAAAAAATTCATCTTTAACTGGTGATTTTAGTACTTTCTTAGACGAAAAAGGAAGCAAGTCACATTTTTTTGTAAACACAATATTTGAAGATATTTCAGATTATTTTGATGAAAGTAGTTTAACTGTAAGAGTAGAAAACACAACAAACGATACTTACTTAAGTAAATACAATATATCTTCTCCTATAATTAATGATAGAAATCTACTTACTTCATTAATTGACTATAAAGGTTCTAATGAAGATTTAAATGTAAATATATACTCCAAAGTTTATGAAAATTTAAATGAAAAAAGATCCGATAGGTATGAATTTATTTTACCGTATGTGTCAGTAGAAAAAAAATTCAAAGATATAAATTTTAAAACAATTTCATACTATAAAAAAAATAATACTAACCAAGATATAATTTTAAATAAAAATGATTTACTCTATTCTGCTCCTGAAAAGATATTTAAGCTTGGAACAAAGCAAGATTGGTATGTTAATTTGATTAATTTAAACAAGGAAACAAATAAAACTTCAGATATAAAAAATTCTAGGGCACAAGGTTTTGGTGCATTTATTTATAATTTAAGCTATCCATTAAAAAAAAATGGTGAGAAGTATTTAAATTTTTTAAGTCCAAAAATATCACTAAGATATAGTCCTAACAAAACAAAAAATTTACTTAACGAAGACAGAAGACTAGATTTAAACAACATATTTTCTTTAAATAGACTGTCATTATTTGATACTATTGAAACCGGTGAGTCTGCTTCTTTAGGTGTTAACTATGAACTTTCAGATAAACTAAATAATGATATATTTTTAAAGACTGGTTTGGCTCAAGTATTTAGGATGGAGCAAAATAAAGACTTACCATTAAACAGTACTATAGGGAATAAATCGTCAAATATTTTTGGGAATTTAAATTTAAAATATAAAAACTTTGTCGATTTTAAATCTAATTTTTCTTTTGACGAAGATTTGAGAGATTCTAACTATAACTACTATGATTTAAAATTTAACGTAAATAATTTTATTACAGAATTTATTTACTTAGATAATGACATAAGTATCAGCGAACAAGGTTACTTTGATAGTTCAATACAATATAATTTTAACAAAAATAATAGTTTAAGTTATTCAAGGAGAGAAAACACTAAAACTAACCTTATAGAGTATAATAATATAATATACGAATATAAACTTGATTGTTTAACAGCAGGCATAGAATACAAAAAAAAATATTATGATAATCAAGATATTAAACCAGAAGACGAAATATATTTTAGTTTGAGTATTAGTTCTTTTGGGAAATTTTCCGGACCAAATGTTAAATGATTAAAAAAAAAACTTTTTACTTGATAGTTTTAATTTTTTTTTTAAATTTAAACGCAGAAAGTAAGATAACAATTATTAAAAAAGTAAATAACCAAATAATAACAAATTTAGATATTGATGTTGAGGAAAAATACTTACAAACATTAAATCCAAAGATAGCAAATTTAGACCCCAAGGAGTTTAGAAAAATCGCATTAGACTCTTTGATAAATGAGAAAATTAAAGAAATAGAATTACAGAGATTCTTTATAATTGATCATAAAGAACTACCTAAGGATGTTTTTATTTCATTCATCAAAAAATTTAATATAGATACTGAGGAAGAATTTGAAAAATTTTTAAAATTACAAAATCTTGAATTAGATGCGGTAAAAAAGAAAATTTATATGGAATTTTTATGGAATAGCCTAATTTACAATAAATATTCAAAAGGAATTAAAATCGATGAAAATAAAATTAGAAAAAAAGTTATAGAAATATCAAAAAAGGAAAAAGAAAAAAAATTTCTTTTATACGAGCTAGTTTACAATATTGATGATATAAATAATTTACAAAATAAAACATCTGAAATAGAAAAAAGTATTAAAGATATTGGATTTGAAAGTGCTGTAGGCATTTATAGTATCTCAGATACAGCCAAACTTGGCGGAAAAATTGGATGGGTGAACGAAGGACAAGTTTCCAATACTATATATAATAAACTAGCAGGTCTCAAAAAAGGAGAGATCACAGATCCTATAAAAACGATAAATGGGTACATGTTGCTAATGGCGAAAGACATTCAATATTCAGATAAACAAATTGATGTAGAAAAAGAGGTAAAAAATTTAATTAATTATGAAACTAATGAAAAACTTAAAAATTTTTCATTGTTACATTTTAATAAAGTAAAAATTAATCAACAAATTAATTAATCATGAAAAACAAACCGTTATTAATTATCGCAGGTGAACCAAACAGCATATTTTTAGAAATTTTTTTTAAATGTTGCAATAAAATAAATACAAAAAAACCAATTTTATTAATTGTATCTAAAAATTTACTATTAAATCAAATGAAAAAGTTAAACTATAATTTTAAATTTAATTTTTTAAAAAAAGATAATTTTAATATCAGTCAAATTAACAATAATAAAATAAATATAATAGATGTTGATTTTTCTTTTAAAAAGCCATTTGATAAAATTTCAAAAAAATCAAAAAAATATATTAATGAGTGCTTTGACGTTGGATTTAAGATTATAAAAGAATTAAATCTCAAGTTTTTAATTAATGGACCAGTATCAAAAAAACATTTTCTAGAAAAAAAATTTCAAGGTGTTACTGAATATCTTGCAAAAAAAACTAATAAAAGTGGTGAGGAAACAATGTTAATATATAATAAAAAATTGTCGGTATGTCCAATTACGACACATGATGCATTAAGAAATATTTTCAAAAAAATAACTAAAAAAAAAATAACAAAAAAAGTTTTAAACATTAATAAATTCTATAAAGAAATTTTACAAAAAAAGGCATCTTTTGCTGTAACAGGGATAAATCCACATTGCGAAACTAAAGAAAAATTTAATGAAGAAGAAAAAATAATAATACCTGCAATAAAATTTTTAAAAAGAGCAGGAGTTAAAATTGAGGGTCCATTTCCAGCTGATACTATTTTTTTGAGACAAAATTTAAAAAAATTTGATGTTATTGTTGGAATGTACCATGACCAAGTTTTAACACCCATTAAAACAATTTATGGTTTTGATGCAATAAATATAACTTTAGGTTTGCCTTTTATAAGAATATCTCCCGATCATGGACCAAACGAAAAGATGTTAGGTAAAAATATTTCTAATCCACTAAGTTTAATCCAAACTTTAAATTTTGTAAAGAAATTTGACAATTAAATATAAGAAAAAACTTGGACAAAATTTTTTAGTAGATAAAAATATTCTTAAAAAAATTATAAATTTTTCTTTAATAAAAAATCATGATTTTATTTTGGAAATAGGCCCAGGATCTGGAAATCTTACAAATGAAATACTAAACAAAAATCCAAAAAAAATGAAGGTAATTGAAAAAGATGAAAATCTAATTCCACTACTTCTAAAAAAATTTGAAAAAAAAATAGATATATTAAATTGTGATATTTTAAAAATTGATGAAAAAAAATTATTCGAAAATAAGTGTAAAGTATTTGGGAATCTGCCATATAATATTTCAACTAAGATCATATCAAAATGGATATTAAATCTAGACAATGAACCTTGGTTTGAAGAAATGTACCTTATGTTTCAAAAAGAAGTTGCAGAAAGAATAGTTTCAAAAAAAAACAAAAAAAGTTATGGAAGACTCTCAATTTTAGCCCAATGGAGATTGGACTGTGAAATATTATTTAATATCAAGCCTTCTTGTTTTTATCCTGTTCCAAAAGTTGAAAGCACTTTAGTTAAGTTCACACCAAAAAAAAATTTTATTAAAATTAAAAATATTAAAAATTTGGAAAAAATTACTTCACTTTTTTTTAATCAAAGAAGAAAAAAAATTAAAAACGTTATTAAATCTTTAATAAGTGAAAATAATATTACAGACAAGATCAGTGTTGACTTAAATCTTAGGCCTCAGAACCTTTCTCCAGATTTTTACTATAACATGGTTAAGATTATTGAGTCTAATTAACTTAATAAATGTTTTACATGTTTTCTGATTTTCTTTTTATCTTGGAGATATTTTTTTGATTTCTTTTTAAAAAATATAATTTTTTTTATTTCTTGGATGCATCTATCTAATTTGTCGTTAATAACTACATAATTATAATTTTTCCAATGCAATATATCCTTGTTAAACTGTTTCATTCTTTCTTCAGCTATTAATTTGTCTCTCATATCCCTATTTGATAGTCTTTTAAAAAGGACATCTCTACTTGGCGGAAGAACAAAGATAGTCAAAATTTTAAATTTTAGTTTTTTATTTTTTATTTTCTTTGTCCCTTGCCAGTCTATGTCAAATAATACATCTTTTCCATTTTTTAACATTTTAAAAACATAATCTTTTGAAGTTCCATAAAAATTATTGAAAACTTTTGCATACTCTAAAAATTTATTATTTAAAATTAATCTGTTAAATTCTTTTTTCTTTACAAAAAAATAGTGTTTCGAATGAATTTCTTTAGGTCTGGGTTTTCTTGTGGTGTGGGATACTGATATATGAAACCTGAATTTTCTAGAAAGTAGGTTTGTGAGGGTTGTTTTTCCTGCTCCTGATGGAGATGAAAGTATAATCATTATTCCATCTTTTTTCAAAGACATGAAAAGTTATATTATTAATTACTTTTACTTTCTATAAATTTAATAGCATCACCAACGGTTAATATTTTTTCTGCCTCGCTATCGGATATTTCTGACCCAAATTCTTCTTCAAAGGCCATTACGAGTTCAACCGTATCTAAGCTATCTGCTCCTAAGTCATCAATAAAACTAGATTCATCATTTACTTTTGTCTCCTCAATACCTAAATGATCTGCTACAATTTTCTTTACTTTGGTTGATATATCTTCTGACATATTAATTTTCCTTTAAGTTGATAGTTCGTTAATAGATAAATTACTAATTTTGTCAACCAAAATACATACCTCCATTAACATGAATAGTCTCCCCAGTTATATAATTTGAAAGATCTGACATTAAAAATGATACTACATTAGCTACATCTAAAGGTTTGCCCAACCTATTTATCGGGATTTTATCTATCAATTGATTTTTAAACTTATCATCAATCTTGTCTGTCATAGCTGTATCAATAAATCCTGGAGATATACAGTTAATTAATATATTTTTTTTTGCATATTCAAGAGCTAAACTTTTTGACATTCCGATAATTCCAGATTTTGACGCTGCGTAATTTGCTTGACCTATATTCCCTGTATGGCCAACTATTGACGTTATATTTACAATTTTTCCTGATTTATTTTTAATCATCTTTTTTATGAAGAATTTGCTTATTAGGAAATTAGAAGTTAGATTTACATCTAAAACTTTTTGCCATTCATCTAAAGACATTCTTAAAAAAATATTGTCCCTATTGACTCCTGCATTGTTAACTAAACCGTCAATCTTTCCATCAAACAAATTAGAGACTTGTTCAGCTAATTTCTCGATTTCGTTATGATTACTAATATCAAATTTTATTATTTTAATATTTTCATATTTTGATTTTATCATCTCTAATTTTTCTTGATTTGATCCGCTTGCAATTAAATTGGCTCCTGCAATATTTAATATATCAATAATGGAACCACCAATGCCACCAGTTGCACCTGTAACAAATATATTTTTATTTTTAAGATCAATCATTAATTTTATAATTCCTCATATCTTCTATTGAATTAAATGAATTAACATTTATATTTTTTGCAAGTCTTTTAATCATTCCAGATAATACTTTTCCAGGTCCGATTTCAATAAAATTATTGCAATTATTATGAATTATACTATTGATTATTTCTCTCCATCTAACTCTACTTTCGATTTGTGATATAAGTAATTTTTTTAAATCACTTACATTATCAACTTCCTTGGCATTTACATTTGATAAAATTTTAATTTGAGGCATTTTTATATCTAATTTTTTAATTTCTTCACTCATTATTTTGCTGGCTTTATTCATTAAGGGGCAATGAAATGGTGCGCTCACTGGCAATTTAATACTTTTTATTTTATTTTCTTTAAGTATCTCCATAAATTTTTTGAGTTGATCAGTTTTTCCACTAACGACAACTTGTCCATTAGTATTATCATTTGCTATGTAGCAATTAAAATTATTTGCATTATCAAGTATAATTTTATCTAATTCTTCTATTTTCATTCCAATTACTGCAATCATACCACCTTCTCCCACAGGAACAGAATTTTGCATTGATTTGCCCCTAATTTTTAAAATTTTTAATCCGTCGGAAAATTTCAATGATCCTAGACAAGATAAAGCTGTATATTCACCTAAAGAATGTCCTGCTGCAAAAGTGGCTTCATTTAAATTTAGATTAAATTCTTTTATGGCAACTTGGTAAATTGAATAACCTACTAAAAATATTGCAGGTTGAGTATTTTCAGTCATATTGAGATTTTCTTTTGGACCTTCCAAAATAGTCTGCGATATTTTTATTCCAAGTATTTCGTCAGCTTGATTAAATAATTTCTTTACTAAGTCAAAATTTTGATAAAAATCCCTTGCCATGCCTACAGTTTGGGATCCTTGGCCTGGAAAAACTAAAGAAAACATAGTAGCTATTAATTTAGAATTTTTTATTATGTTGTTTTTATATAATTATAATAGTATACGGTTTCAAATTTTAAAATAAAAATATGAATTTTTACGAACATACAATCGTGGCTAGACAAGATGCTAGTAAAACACAGTTAAAACAGCTAGAGGATAAATATTCTAGTATAATAGAAAAAAATGAGGGAAAAATCCTACAAAAGCAAAATTGGGGGCTGATAAATTTAGCTTATATTATCAAAAAAAATAAAAAAGGAAACTATATTCACTATAAGTTTCAATCTAAGCCAAACGTAGTAAATGAATTGGAAAAAAATGAAAAATTAGATAAAAATATTTTAAAATATTTAACAATAAGATACAAAAAGCTCGATTTAGATACAAATTATTTTGACAATTCAGTTAAAGAGGAAAGCAGTCAAAAGGGTAAATGATGAAAAGAAGTAAGTTCTCTGATAAAAAAAAAGGTAAACAAAGTAGCTTTAATAAATTAAGTATTTTCCAAAATAATAAATTTAAATTTAAGAAAAAATGCCCATTATCAGTAAAAGGAGCACCAAGAATTGATTATAAAAATTTAAAGCTTTTAAAAAAATACACATCTGAAAATGGAAAAATATTACCATCAAGAGTAACGAATATATCTCAAAAAAAACAGAGAGAGCTATCTCTTTCAATTAAAAGAGCTAGAAATTTAGCATTAATATAGATTATGAAAGTAGTACTATTAGAAAACTTAAGAAAAATAGGCTCTATTGGAGATATAATAGATGTAAAAAGAGGATATGCTAGAAATTATCTTATTTCAAAAAAGAAGGCATTATTTGCCTCTAAGGAAAACGTAAAAGAAGTAGAGAGGCTTAAAAATGAACTAAATAAAAAAGACTTAGAAAAGAAGAAATTTGCTAAGAGTATTCAAGAAAAAATAGAAAATAAAATTTATACTGTAAAAAAACTAAGTACAGAAAATAAAGAACTTTATGGTTCGGTTAAACCTACAGAAATTTCAAAAATAATTTTAAATGCAGAAAAAGTAGAAATCGCTCCGTCACAAATTCAACCTGTCAAAGAAATTAAAACATTGGGAAATTTTAGAGTAAATGTTAATCTTCACTCAGAAATAGTAACACATCTTACAATAGAAGTTATCCCAGAGGAAACAAAGTAATTATACAATTTTTTCCCCAGATTATTTTTTTTGTTGTTAATTATCAATTAAAAATTAAGATCTGTAATAAATGTCCGAACCTTTAAATATAGTAAGAAATATATCTAAAGAGTTACCAAATAATATCGAGGCAGAACAATCGATAATAGGTTCAATCTTAATTTCAAATGAGTTGTTTGATGAAATAAATATGATTGTTGCAAGTAAGAATTTTTACGACCCTATGCACCAAAAAATCTATGCTGCAATGGAAAAACTAATATATAGCGGAATGCTTGCAAATCCTATTACTTTGAAAAACTATTTTGATAACGAAAAAGACAGTCTTAATATTCCAGACTATCTTGTAAAAATAACAAAATTTTCGTCGGCAGCAAGGCAAACAATTGAATATTCAAAACTTGTTTATGATTTATATGTAAAAAGAGAATTGATAAAATTGTCTGAAAATATAATTGATACAGCTAAATTAAATGATTTAGATCAAAATGCTCAAACAATAATCCAAAACTCTGAGAAATCGTTATTCGATCTTGCTGAAAGGGGATCTTTTGGTTCATCAATTTTAAAATTTGATGAAGCAATGAAGTTAACTATTGAGATGGCGTCTAATGCATATAAGAATGAAGAAGGAATTGTTGGTGTACCAACTGGATTATCAGATTTAGATGATAGGCTTGGTGGTCTTCATAAATCTGATCTAGTAATAATAGCAGGAAGACCTTCTATGGGTAAAACAGCATTAGCTACAAATATAGCATTTCACGCTGCAAAAAACATTCAAGAGAATGTTAAAAAATCTACTGTTGCTTTTTTCTCCTTAGAAATGTCATCTGAACAATTATCAACTAGAATACTAGCTGAACAATCAAGAATAAAATCTAATGATATTAGAAGAGGAAGAATATCAGAAGAAGAATTTGATAAGTTTATAGAAACTTCAAAAAATATAGCTGAACTTCCACTTTACATAGACGAAACTCCAGCAATTAGCGTAGCTGCTTTAAGTAATAGAGCTAGAAGAATAAAAAGACTTTATGGATTAGAGTTGGTTGTTGTTGACTATATTCAATTAATGAGAGCATCAAATTTTAAGGAAGGAAGAGTTCAAGAAATTTCTGAAATTACCCAAGGTCTAAAGGCGTTAGCAAAAGAATTGGCTGTTCCAGTTGTTGCGCTTTCTCAATTATCTAGAGCTGTTGAACAAAGAGACGATAAAAAGCCATTACTATCTGATTTAAGAGAGTCCGGATCAATTGAACAGGATGCTGACGTAGTTATGTTTGTATATAGAGAATCATACTATCTGAGAGCAAAAGAGCCAAGACCAGCAACAGTTGAACATGCTGAATGGCAAGCTAAAATGAATGAAGTATCCCATTTAGCAGAACTAATTATAGGTAAGCAAAGACACGGGCCTACGGGAAATATTACCTTAGAATTTGAAGAAATGTTTACCAAATTTAAAGATATTCAAAACAACTAATTTAATTTATATATTTACCTATTCAATGCTAGGTGAATTTTACCAAAAAAATATTTTAGAAAAACCTAAGGCAGTTCTTTTGCTGCTTGCTTTTTTTTTATTAATTTTTGGTTACTTTTCTAAAGATTTTAGATTAGATGCTTCTTCAGATACATTGCTTATTGATGGTGATCCTGATCTACAATATTTAAAGGAAATTAATAAAAGATATAATTCAAAAGAATTTTTAGTTTTAACTTTTACTCCAAAAGAATCGATGATTTCCGAAAATTCAATTAATAATTTATTAAGTTTAAAATATAAAATACAAAGTCTTGATTGGATTGATAGTGTAATTACGATATTGGATGTACCTTTACTCACTAGTACTGATGATACATTGACTGAAAAATTAAAAAATTTTAGTACATTGAAGAGTGAAGGAATAAATAAGAATAAAGGATTTAATGAAATTTTAAATAGCCCAGTATTTAAAAATTTTGTAATAAGTGAAGACGGAAATACAACTGGTATCATTGCTTATTTAAAAAAGAAATCTGTACCAGTCGAATTATCAAATGAAGAACTAGAAATTTATAAAGACAAAATTAAAAAAGAAAATCATGAAAACATAGTAGAAATTAGAGAAGTTATAAAATCTTACAAGAGTATTGGGGAAATTCATCTAGGTGGAATTCCAATGATAGCAGATGATATGATGACTTTCATTAAAAATGATATTATTGTATTTGGAGCTGGCGTTCTATTATTTATAATTTTTACATTATGGTATGTTTTCAGAAAAATAATTTGGATAGTAATTCCAATTAGCAGCTGTTTTTTTTCAGTTTTGATTATGATGGGTTTATTAGGTCTTTTGGGTTGGAAAGTCACTGTAATATCATCAAATTTTATTGCTTTAATGTTGATATTAACTATGGCGATGAATATTCATACTAGCACTAGATTTTTGCAATTAAGAAAAGAAAATCCCGGACTTTCAAAATTAGAAATAATAAAAAAAACAACTAGTAAAATGTTTTGGCCAATATTATATACAGTTTTAACAACAATATTTGCTTTTTTATCACTCGTATTTAGTGGAATTAAACCTGTTATAGATTTTGGATGGATGATGACTCTGGGACTTATTACATCCTTTATAATTACTTTCACTCTACTTCCGACATTACTAAGTTTTTTTCCTGAAAATAAAATAACAATTAAAAAAGAATATAAATCAAAAATAACAATTTTATTTGAGAAAATTACATTAAATAATAGAAGTATAATTTTTTTTATAACAGGACTAGTTATTTTTTTAAGTATAGTAGGTATTAATAAATTGGAAGTAGAAAATAGCTTTATAAATTATTTTAAAAAAAATACAGAAATTTATAAAGGAATGAAGCTTATCGACGAAAAATTGGGAGGAACCACGCCATTAGAAATTATTTTAAAATTTCCCAAAAAAGAAATTAATGACGAAATTGCTGATGAGGAAGATGACTGGGGTGATGAAAAAGATGATAATGATGAAAAATATTGGTTTACTAAAGATAAAATAGATAAAATTAAAAGAGTTCATGAATATTTAGAAGATCTTCCTGAAGTTGGTAAAGTTTTATCTTTTTCATCAGTACTTGATGTAGCGACGCAATTAAATAATAATAAACCTCTGGGTACACTAGAGATGGGAGTTTTGTATTCAAAAATTCCTCGATCAATTAAAAGTCAAATTGTTGATCCTTATATTTCAATATCAGACTCTGAAGCTAGAATAAGCCTTAGAATTAAAGACTCAAAAGAAGATTTAAAAAGAAATGATCTTATTAATAAAATAAATTTTGATCTTGAGAATGAACTTAATTTAAAAAAAGGTGAATATAAATTAGCAGGCGTTCTAATTTTATTTAATAATCTTTTACAAAGCTTGTTTAAATCACAAATTTTAACTTTGGGATTTGTAATGATTGGAATATTTATTATGTTTCTAATTTTATTCAGAAATATTAAATTATCTCTTATAGGAGTTATACCAAATTTTTTAGCAGCTTTTTTTATTCTCGGTATAATAGGATTGGCAAATATACCTTTGGATATGATGACAATTACAATAGCAGCGATTACAATTGGAATAGCAGTGGATAATAGTATTCATTATATTTACAGGTTTAGAGAAGAATTTTTAAAAGGCAAAAACTATATAAATACACTTAAAATATGTCATTCAACTGTTGGTGTTGCAATTTTAAATACATCTATAACTATTGTTTTTGGTTTTTCGATATTAGTATTGTCAAATTTCATCCCTACAATTTATTTTGGAGTTTTCACAGGTATTGCAATGTTATTAGCTATGATTTCTGTTTTAACTTTACTTCCATCTTTATTATTACTATTCAAACCTTTCAAAAATAATTAATGGAAAAATTCTTAGAGGTTTTTCAACAACTAACTCTATTTGATATAATTTATTTACTCATTACAGTTTGTTTCGTAATTAAATGTTTGAAGGATGGTTTTGTTTTAAGTATTCTCTCTTTTTCTAAATGGATAATTGCTTACATACTTACAATTATCATTTTTCCAAGGGTTAAACCTTATTTTAAAAATACTCTAGATAGTGAATATGTTCTAGATATAGGACTTGGTATAGTTTTATTTATAATTATAATATTTATAATTTTACTAATCAGTAAAGGAATTAGCAGAGCAGTAAGATTTACTGGACTAGGAATGGTAGACAGAATCTTTGGTTTCTTTTTTGGTTTTTTTATATCTTACACTATAGCAGTGTGTTTATTTACAACTTTGGATATAGTATATAGTCATAAAAAATGGCCAATTAAATTAAATACCTCTGTTGCTTTTCCATGGGTTGAAAAAGGTAGCAACTACCTTATAAAAGTATTTCCAAATGAAAAAGATTATCAAAATGCAAAAGACAAAGTTCAAGATATATGATCCTAAATTGAAAGAGGAGTGTGGTGTTTTTGGAATAAGTAACACAAATGACTCTGCTGCACTAACCGCACTAGGACTTCATGCTCTTCAACATAGAGGACAAGAAGGATGTGGAATAGTAACCTATGATGGTAAAAAATATCATTCTGAGAAAAGGTTTGGATTAGTCGGAGATAACTTTAATAAAGAAAAAGTTTTAAAAAAATTACCAGGTAATTTTGCAATTGGACATAACCGATATAGCACTACAGGAGGGACAGCTTTGAGAAATGTTCAACCTTTTTTTGCTGATACAAATGCTGGTGGTATAGGTGTTTCACATAATGGAAATTTAACAAATGCAATTACATTAAGAAGAAAATTAGTTGAAGAGGGAGCAATATTTTATACGACCTCAGATACTGAGACAATTGTACAATTAGTTGCAAAATCAAAAAGAAAAAAAATAATAGATAAAGTTATAGATGCGCTTTTCCAAATACAAGGAGGTTATGCATTAGTTATGTTGGCTCAAAATATATTAATTGGTGTAAGAGATCCTCTAGGAATAAGACCTTTGGTAATAGGAAAATTAAAAAATTCATATGTTTTTGCCTCAGAAACCTGTGCATTAGATATTATTGGAGCAAAATTTGTTAGAGAGGTTGAGAATGGAGAAATAGTTTGTATTGAAAATAATGAAATAAAATCCTTAAAACCGTTCCCACCAAAAAAAATAAGACCATGTATTTTTGAGTATATTTATTTTTCAAGACCAGACAGTATCTTAAATGGTAATACTGCTTATGAATATAGAAAAAAATTTGGTGAGTATCTTGCAAATGAGGATGTCGTTGATGCTGATGTTGTCGTTCCTGTTCCCGACTCTGGAAATGCAGCAGCATTAGGCTATAGCCAAAAAAAAGGCATTACATTTGATTTAGGTTTAATTAGGAATCATTATGTTGGAAGAACATTTATAGAGCCTGGACAAAAAATAAGGAGTTTAGGTGTAAAATTAAAACTAAATGCAAATAAATCTTCAATAAAAAATAAAAAAATTATTTTAGTAGATGACTCCTTGGTAAGAGGAACAACTTCTGAAAAAATTGTAAAAATGTTATATGATGGTGGAGCTAAGGAGGTTCATATGAGAATAGCATGTCCTGAAATTAAGTATCCTGATTTTTATGGTGTCGACATGCCTACAAAAAAAGAGTTGTTAGCAGCTAATAAGTCGGTTGATGAAATTTGTAAATTTATTAACGCTAAGTCTCTTAAGTTTTTATCTGTTGATGGTTTATATAATGCTATGGGTTATGAAAAAAGAAATGAAACTTACCCCCAACTTACAGATCATTATTTTACAGGAGATTATCCTATTAAAGTAATTGATGAATTAGGAAATGATAAAGTTACTCAACTATCTCTTTTAAGTACAGCTTCAAATAATTAATTATGAAAAAAGTTAGTTTTACACAAATGAAACACGGCACAAAAGAAGATTACCTTTTTTTAGACAAACATGAAAAAAAGTATGCAAGTGAAACTGCTGATAGAATTCTTAATTTTATGTCTGGATTAAATGAGACACTTGAAGGCTATCAAGTATCAAGACTTGAGCACTCACTTCAGAGCGCCTCGAAAGCTTTAAGAAATGGAGAGAGCGAAGAAATGATTGTTGCTGCTCTACTTCATGATATAGGTGATGAACTTGCTCCAATGAATCATTCAGAGTATGCAGCAGCGATTTTAAAACCGTATGTAAGTGAAAAAACCCACTGGATTGTAAAAATGCACGGATTATTTCAAACTTATTATTACGCTCATCATCTAGGTGGAGATAGATATAAAAGAAGTAAGTATAAAGATCATAAATATTATCAAGCAACAATAGATTTCTGTGAAAATTACGATCAAGGATGTTTTGATCCTAATTATGAATCTTTTGACCTTAAATATTTTGCTCCAATGGTAAAAAGAATTTTCTCAAGAAAACCTTATAGTGTTTAGAAAAGGTGCCAAATAAATTAAGCAAAGAAAAAAGCCCATATTTAAAGCAACACGAAAATAATCCTGTTGATTGGTTGCCCTGGAATAAAGAGACTTTAGAAAAAGCAAAAAAATTAAAAAAACCAATTTTTTTAAGTGTAGGATATGCAAGTTGTCATTGGTGTCATGTAATGGCTCATGAAAGCTTCGAAGATGATAAAATTGCAAAAATAATGAATGATAAATTTATAAATATTAAGGTAGATAGAGAGGAAAGACCTGATCTAGACTCCATTTTTCAAAAAAGTCTAGGTATACTTACTGGAGCACAAGGTGGGTGGCCCTTGTCTATGTTTCTAGACGAAAATGCTGTCCCATTCACCGGAGGAACTTATTTTCCTCCAAATGAAATGCAAGGTAGACCAAGTTTCTCACAGGTGCTTGAGAATGTATCCAAAGTTTATAATGAAAACAAAAACAAAATAATTTCACAAGTTTTTCAATTAAGAACTGTTTTTAAGGATTTGAGTAGAAAAGATGCAATTGTAAAACAAGACTTAGAGCAATACGCAGATAAAATTATTCAATATTTTGACGAAATAAATGGAGGATTTAAAGGTTCGCCAAAATTTCCTCAATTTTATATTTTCGAAACAATATTTTATTACTATAAAAAAAATAAAAAAAAAAATTTTTTAGAATCGGTAGAAAAACTTTTAAAAAATGTTTCTTCAAGAGGTATCTATGATCATTTGGAAGGAGGTATAGCAAGGTATACTGTTGATGAAAAATGGATAATTCCTCATTTTGAAAAGATGCTTTACGACAATATTCTATATGTTGATTTGCTTAATAAATATATTCAAACTAATGACTCAGATTATTTTAAAAAAAAATTAATCCAAACAATCCAGTTTATTAATTCTCAGTTTTTGTCAGAAGATGAGTTATTGGGATCTGCATATGATGCAGATAGTGAAGGTGTTGAAGGAAAATATTATACATGGAAGTATAAAGATTTAGAAGCTTTTTTAGGAAATGATTTTGAAATTTTTAAAAAAAAATATTCTATAAATGAAAAAGGAAATTTTGAAGGTTTAAATATTTTAGTCGAAAATAATAATATACAATTTAGTGAGAAGGAAAATGCTTTAATATCAAACATAGAACAAAAATTATTAAAAGAAAGAAATAGAAGAACTAAACCTTTTTTTGATGGAAAGGTTCAAACAGATTTAAATTGTTATTGGATATATACAACTCTTTTTTCATCTTTAATATTAAATGACAAAAAATTACTTCAAAAAAACTTAGATAATTCAAAAAAAATTATTCATAAATTAAGTAAAAATATTTTTCATTGCTACAATAAAGATCATAAAGAAGTAGATGTTTTTTTAGAAGACTATGTATATTTTTCTTTATTGTTGATAACTTTGTATGAACTAAATCATGATAAGACTGCACTTAAAAAATGTGAAATCATAATGCGTGAAACTTGGAGTCTTTTTTATAATGACGAGCATAAATTGCTGCAAAAAAATCCTAAATTAAATAATGATTTATTTGTAAACCCTATTGATATTTTTGATGTAAATATACCTAATGGAAATAGCATTTTCTTATTAGTCTGTAATAAATTAAAAAATGTAACAAATGATAAATATTGGTATGAAAAAATAGATTTATTAAGCAAATCATGCAATTCATATATCAGCTATAATTTTTCTCAAATGTTCAGTTACTTAAAAATTTTAGATATATGTGAAAAAAATATAACGATTACTTTACATGGAAGAAAGGACGAAATTAATAAATATAAAAATGAAATCTTTAAATTATTTATGGGAAATGTATCTATTATTTATAATGTGACCGAGGATAATTTTTTTTCAGTAATCTGCAAAAATAAAACTTGTTCGGATAAACTAAAATCACTTGATGATATAAAAAAATACCTAGAAATGTCCATTTATGCTTAGAGAATTAAACAACCAAAAAAAGGGTTCATTATTGGCGTTTATAGGTGTTTTGTTTATAACGCCTGACTCGCTGTTTATAAGGTTGGCTAATATTGATACGTGGGGTTTATTATTTTACAGAGGAGCAATTCCATTTATAATAGTTTCATTAGGATTAATTTTATTTTATAAAAAAAATTTTTTTATAGCATTTAAAAATATTGGGTATGTAGGAATTTTTTATGCAATAAGTTTTACGATTTGTAATATTACTTTTATTATTTCAATTCAAAATACAAATGTTGCAAATACACTTATAATGGTGGCTATGGCACCAATGCTGTCAGCATTTTTAGGAGCTTTTTTTTTAAATGAAATAACTGATAAAAGAACTTGGATTGCAATTACTGTAACTTTATTGTCTGTTGTATACATATTTTATGACTCTCTACAATTAGGTAATATTATAGGTGATATATTTGGTTTCCTTACAGCTTTAGGTTTAGCTATAAGCGCAAACTTAGCAAGATATGCAAAAAGCAAAGATCTTGTGCCTGCCGCTGTATTAGGAAAACTAGGTACGGCACTTTTTGCATTTATCTTTGTAAGCAATTTTGATCTTTTAAATAATGATATAATTATAGTTCCTGTAATGTGTATTTTGTGTGTTGCCATACCTTTTGTTCTAGTTACTATAGCTCCAAGATTTATAACTGCTGCAGAAGTCAATCTTTTTTTTTTATTAGAAGTAATATTAGGTCCAATTTGGGTATGGCTAGTAATTAATGAAAAACCAAGTGTTGAAACTTTATTTGGAGGAATAATAATTATTTTCACAATAACCATTCATTCTATATTAGCCATAAAAAAACCATAATAAAAAACTAATCACTTGCTTTTTATATAAAAAAGCATACTCACGCACTAATGAATAAAATTTTAAGAAACTCATGGGCACTATTTACTGGAATGGGTCTAATTATGTTAGCTCATGGATATCAAGGTTCTTTGCTTGGGGTCAGAGCAGTTCAAGAAAATTTTTCACTATCAGCAACAGGATTTATGTTGTCAGGTTATTTTGTAGGTTATTTTATTGGAGCGAGAACTATTCCAAAATTTATTACTCGGGTAGGTCATATTAGGGTATTTGCAGCTTTTGCATCTATAGCATCTATAGTAATTCTTATGCATTCAATTTTTGTAAATCCAATAACTTGGTTTATTTTAAGAGTAGTTACAGGAATTAGTATGGTTTCACTTTATACCATAGCAGAGAGTTGGTTAAATGACAGATCAAGTAACAAAAATAGAGGAAGTGTTTTGTCAATTTATATGGTTATTCAATTTGGAGCAATGGCACTAGGTATGTTTTTTTTGAATTTCAGCTCACCAAAAAACTTTCAACCGTTTATTTTAGTTTCTCTATTTATGTCTTTATCTTTGATTCCAATTTTATTAACTAAAAGAAAAGCACCAAATTTTAAAAAAATAACTGAAATGAGTATAAAAGAATTATATAAAGCATCGCCACTTGGAATGGTTGGTTCTTTGTTGTATGGGACTTCACAATCAGCACTTTTTTCATTACTGGCAGTTTATGCTGCTTCAATGAACTTCAGTATATTTGAAATATCACTCGTAACTTTTCTTTTAGCAATATCAGGGGCAGTTGCTCAGTGGCCAGTGGGAAAACTTTCCGATAATTTCGATAGAAGAAAAATTATTACTTATACAACCTTTGGTGCAGCATTTTTTGCATTTTGTGCAATATTCTCATCTGGTCAAATGTATTTACCTGGTGATTTAGCAACAAATAAGTTTTGGTTTTATATTTTTTTAGTTTTATTCTCATTTTGTAGCTTACCCATGTTCGCTATAATATTCGCTCATACAAATGATTTTATACCAAAAGAAAAATTTGTATCTGCTGGAGCTGGGTTGCAATTTTCATTTGGACTAGGAGCAATATCTGGCCCATTTTTATGTGCATCCTTTATGAATTTGGTTGGGCCAAATGGATATTTTATTTTTTTAATTTTTTTTCATTCTCTAATTGGATTGTTTGCAATATACAGAATGAAAGTAAGAGATGTTAAAGAAAATCCAGATTCTCAATTTACACCAATGCCGCAGACTATAACTCCTCTCGGTATGGAATTAAATCCAACAACAGAGCACATTGAAGAACCATACACAGAAAAAGTCAAAAAAATGTTGGAAAGAAAAGGTGTTTCTTACAAAAAAGATGAAAATTAATTAATAGTAAATAGTTTTAAATTAGACTTTAAATCTAACATAGGTTGTATTAAAAAAAAATTCATGCCTCTGTCTTGTCGAAAACGAGATATTTTGTTTAAATAACCATATGAGAAAAAAAAATTATACGAGAAAAAAAGACTCAGGAATATTTAATTTACTGTACCAGGATTTTAAAAATAATCAAAAAAGTAAAGAGAAGAAAGAAATTAAACAAAGAGAAGATAAAATAAAAAAAGAATTAGAGAAAATTAAACAAAAAGATAAAGAAATTAAATTAAAAGAAAAAGAACTGTTAAGATTAGAGGAATTAATTAAACTTAAAGAAAAAGAACAAAAATTAATTTCTGTTGAACAAGATCAACGTGAAAATAAAATTAAATTAAATGAACAAAACCAAATTCTTAGAGAAAAAGAACAAAAAATAACTAAAAAAGAACAGTCATTAAAAGAAGATGAATTAAAATTAAAAGAACAAAATGTTATAAGTAAAGAAAATGATTTAAAGGTTGCAAATATTGAACAGAAAAGAAAAGATAAAGAGCTTAAGCTTAAAGAGGAAGAACAAAAAAGAAAAGATGTTGACCTTAAAGTAAGAGAGGAAGAGCAAAAGATTAAGGAACAAAGAGAAAATAAAAGAAGATATAGAAAGCAAAAAATGCTAGATCGACAAAAACAACTAGATAAAGATGAAGAAATGCTAAAGATTAAAGAATGGGAAGAAAAGTTTGAAAAAGAACAAAAATTAATTGAAGAAAGAGAACAGCAAAAAGAAATTAGGTTGAGACAAAAAGAATTAGAACAATTAAAATTAAGGGGTTTAGATGATCAACAAATCCAAAATGAAAATTCATCAAGACTTGAGAATTTTAATGTAGAAAAAAGTTTTAAAAATTAATTTAGTTTAATTTTTTATATTATTACTTATTGTTTAGGAAAATAATCTTCACAATTTCCTTCCCTATACACGTCTGTAGTTCCACAATGAAGGCCACCTCCAAAAGCATATACATCTCTTAAATCTATCGGTAAAACTTCCATTCCTAACTTATCAAGTTGTTCAGCTTGATATACCTCACTTTTTTCAACACATACAGTTTTTGGGTCTACAACAAGCACATTCATTGATAGCCAAACTGAAGAATAACATAATGGTGGTGGAGTATTATGAGCAGGTTGAGCTGCATAAACAATTTCCCATCCATTATCCTCAAAAAGTTTTCTTTGATTTTTTGGAAGTTTTCTTTGGGGATTATTAAGAATTAAACCTGGTCTAATAGGTGTAAATGTAGCATCAATATGAATAGGATATGGATCACCAGGAAAATTAACTGTGTGAACACGATGGTCAGGAAAATGCCTTTTTAGCCAATCAATCCCCTTAAGATTTGTTGTAAAACCATGTTGAACAATTAAATCTTTACCAAAACGTAATATATCGGCAGCATCAAATAAAGGTTCTTCCTCTGTTGTTACAAAGTACTTTTTTTCTGCCCATTCTAATCTTTGCTCAAGGCTGACATCATCTGATAGATAATTTTTATGATAGTCTTTATCTGTTAATCTTGGTTTGGGTGCTGACTCATGTTTCATATTTGGATCTTCCGTAAAATACTTTTGTAATAAAGGTCTATAAGCTAAGTATTCAAAGAAACGCGAACGAAAACTCATTGTTGCCTCTAACATTTCTTTTCCAACTGTTATTATCACATCTCTTGGAGGCATACAGCCAAACATATTTTCTACTTTCCAATCTGGAGTACCAATTTCTGTGTCGAACTTTAGTGGAGATGGTCTATCAACCCTTACACCTCTACTTTCTAGTGTTTTAGAAAATTTATCTAAAAGCTCGTTTGCTCTATCAATAGTTTCTTGAGTTCTTCTACCGTGTGTACCTTTCATATCTGAGTCTGATGGTATTTTTACATCAACTGCTGGTTCAGGAGCTGGGATACAACAGTTGTCAGCTCTTCCAACAATTACATGTTTAAGTGGATCCCATTCATTCCAACTATTAACTATTGTTTTGTTCATGAAATTTATATTATCTAATTCAAGCCGATAAATCTCTTATTATTTTGTATTAAAAAACTATAATAAAAAATTGAGATAAATATTAAAAAACCACCAACTATTGTATTTGTAGATGGTATTTCATTTATACCTAACCAAGGTAACCATACCCAAAAAATACCTCCTATAACTTCAGTGAGAGATAGTAAAGTCAAATCTGCAGCTGGAATATGCTTTGAACCAATAGAATAAAGAATCAGACCAAAACAAACTAGGGAACCGTGTAAAGCAAATAAGCTTTCGTTTTTACCACTAGATAAAAAGTTTATATCTAATGAAATTATCATTACAGAGGAAAATATAAAACATATTAAACCGGCTACAGATACGGTCGTAAATTTTGGTGTGTCTTTTCTCCATCTAAGCGTCGTAGAAAATATAGCAAAACCTAATGCAGATATTAACCCAAATAGTAATCCAAAAATATTGTTTGAATTTTTAGATCCTAAAGCCATTATAATAATTCCGATTGATGCAATTATGATCGATATCCAGGTATTTACAGAAACTTTTTCTTTTAAAAAAAGAAATCCTAATAGTGCAGTTATGAATGGCATAGAAGCCAGACATAACAACGTTATTGCAGCAGAGGTATTTGTGATGGACCATATAAAAGTTATCATTGCTGCTCCAAGCCCTGCTCCACCGATTAGGCCTGAAATTCCCATTTTAAAATAATTTTTATAGAAACTCTTACCTTCCTCTAGATAAAGAAAAAAGTTTAAAAGTATAAATATCACAATTCCTCTTGTGAAAAGATACTGCCAAGGGACAAGATGGGGTTCATCAATATTTCTTACTACATAGGGTCCAAAGGACCATAATAACCCTGCAATCAATACTAAAGGAATAGCTCCTTTTGGATTTTTAAGTTGTATCATTGATAATTTCTATTACTAAATTTCTTTTTCCACAACTAAATTAAATCAATTAATAATTATTGAAGACTAATTAACTTTTTTTATTTATAAAGGTAAATATAGAATATCTTTATAAATCAATGAACCTAGAAATTATAAAAATCGCCTCAAATTCTAAAAATAATAATTTATTAGAAGATTTTACTGATAAATTTAAAAAAAAAAATCCTATTTGTGGCGATGAAATAGAAATTTCATTTAAAATAAAAAATAAAAAAATTTTAGATATTGGTTATAAAAGTAAATCGTGCATTTATTGTGAAGCATCAGCTAGCTTACTTTCAGAAAAATGTAAAAAGAAATCGATTACCAAAATAAAAAATCTTGTAGAAACTGTGGAAAATTTTTTTGAAGATCCAAGCACCAAATTTCCAAAAGAATGGAATGGTTTCATTAAAGTAATTAACAAAGACAATATTTCCCGTAAACAATGTTTAGTATTACCATTTAATGTATTATCAAAATTAATAAAAAATTATGAATAAAGAAAATTTAATTAAATCATCACTGGCTGGTTTTTTTTCTTTTTTAACAATAGGTATTTTAACATTATTAACTTATAAAACTGAATATGGAATTTTTCTAATTGCTTCTTTTGGTTCAACAATGGTAATATTATTTGGATACCCAGAAAGTCCTTTTGCTCAACCTAAAAATATTTTTTTTGGTCATTTATTAACTTCAATTACAGGTGTAATATTTGTTAATTATGTACCATTACCAATTTACGCTATGATACCGGCTGCAGTTGGTTTTGGAGTTTTTTTGATGATATTTTTAAATGTAACTCATCCACCAGCAGGTGGAAATCCAATTATTGTAATAATAGGATCTGCTTCATTCAGTTATATATTAAGTCCTATTATTATAGGTAGTTTAATAGTGATTGTATTTGGGGTCGTTCTAAATAGATTTATATTACGTAAAGAATACCCAAAAAAATAGTATCCTTATAAATTAAATATTATTTGCAGAGACTTTTTTATATGCTAGACTTTCCCTCATAAATTAAGCAATAGACTTTATTAGAATTTATTAAAAAGGAGAGATAAAAAATGAAAGTACTTTGTATATTATATGACGATCCTAAAGGAGGAATGCCAAAATCATACCCTTTGTCTAGTCTTCCAAAATTAGAGAAATATCCTGATGGGATGACATTGCCTACACCTAAAGGACGAGACTATACGCCTGGTCAACTTTTAGGGTGTGTTTCCGGTGAGCTCGGCTTGAGAAAATTTTTAGAAAGTAATGGACACGAATTAATAGTAACTAACAGTAAAGATGGAGATGGTTGTGAAGCAGACAAACATATTGTTGATGCTGACATTGTTATTTCTCAGCCCTTTTTCCCGTATTATTTAACCAAAGAGCGAATTGCTAAGGCAAAAAATCTTAAGATGGCAATTACAGCAGGTATTGGATCAGACCATGTAGATTTACAAGCTGCTATGGATAATAAAATTGATGTTGTTGAAGTAACTTTTTGTAATTCTAGATCTGTGGCTGAACACATAGTTATGATGATTGTCTCAATGGTGAGAGACTACCATAACCAGCATAGAATTGTTAATGAAGGTGGATGGAATATAGCGGATGCAGTCCAAAGATCATATGATGTTGAAGGAATGCATATTGGAACTGTTGCTGCAGGAAGAATCGGACTAGATGCTCTTAGAAAAATGAAACCATTTGATGTTCATTTACATTACTTTGATAGACATAAACTACCTGATAGCGTTGAGAAAGAGTTAAACTTAACATTCCATGAGTCAGTAGAATCTATGGTTAAAGTTTGTGACGTAGTAACAATTAATTGTCCTCTTCACCCTGAAACAGAAAATTTATTTGACGATGCAATGATAAGTAAAATGAAAAAAGGTGCTTACATTGTAAATACAGCAAGAGGAAAAATTTGTAATAAAGACGCAATTGCAAAAGCCTTGAAAAGTGGTCAACTAAGTGGATATGCGGGGGATGTATGGTTTCCTCAGCCAGCACCAAATGATCACGTATGGAGAAGTATGCCAAATCATGGCATGACTCCACATACATCTGGAACATCATTAACTGCTCAAGCAAGATATGCCGATGGCGTTAGAGAAATTCTAGAATGCTTTTTCGATGGTACAGAAATCAGAAATCAGTACCTAATTGTGAAAGATGGACAATTAGCAGGTATGGGGGCACACTCATACAGTAAAGGATCAGCTACAAGTGGTTCTGAAGAAGCTGCTAAATATAAAAAAGCTTAACATATTTAAATAAGGTAGCTACATTAAAAGTAGCTACCTTTTATATCATTAACAAATTTTAATATTTTAATATTCTTATCGTGTGAAATTTACAAAATTTATAATAATTTTTTTAATACAAATTAATTATGCTTATTCAGAAAATATTAGTAAAGCATATTTTGCTGGAGGGTGCTTTTGGTGTATGGAGGAGTCATTTGAAAAATTAGATGGTGTTAAAGAAGTAATATCAGGTTACTCAGGCGGAACTACCTCAAACCCAACATATAAAGAAGTAACCTATGGCAATACAGGTCATTTCGAGGTGATCGAGATAGTTTATGATAAAGAAATAATTTCATATGAAATATTATTGCAAAACTTTTGGTTAAATATAGATCCTTTTGATGCTTTTGGTCAATTTTGTGATAAAGGCTATAGTTATAGATCAGTTGCTTTTTATCAAAATGATTTAGAAAAAAAACTTATTGATAAAAATATTTTGGAAATTGAAAAAAAATTTCAAAAAAAAGTTTTAACTTATGTTCGAAAATTTGAAATTTTTTATATAGCTGAGGATAAGCACCAAGACTATTACAATGAATACTTTTTAAATTATTTAATGTACAAAAAAGCTTGTGGTCGTGAGGAGGTGTTAAAGAGAATTTGGAATCTTTAAGAAAATTTGTAAAACCCTTTATTTTAACTTATTTATTTTTTTCTATAGCGATAAGTTTTTACCCAAGTTTTAATTTTTACTCTTTTAAAGGTCAATTATTGATAATAGCAATATCTACTTTCAATGGAATTTTGGGAATTAATATAAAAAAACTATAAAACATATGGCTCTGGGCGAGCTTTACTATTTAAAACCCTATCCACTCCGAAAACACTGATATCAATTGTTTGGTATTTTCCAGTAGTAATAAGTTCAGTTAATGCTCTGCCTATACCAGGTGCTTGCATTAGACCTCTTCCTGTAAAACCTGATGCCATATAGACATTTTCATATTTTGGATGTTTACCGACAACTGCATTATTATCTAATTTATTACAATCATAATAGCCTGCCCATGCGCCAGTTAGTTTTAGTTCTTCAAAAATAGGAACTCTTTTTGCAAGAGCTGGCCAAACAAGTTCGTCAAAGTGACTCCAATCAGGTTCAAGATCTTTTGCATCGAATGTAGAAATCGGTGAACCTGCTAAATATTCACCTCCTTCTGGTCTCCAATATACTCCTGTTGTTAGATCTCCAGTAAGAGGCATTTCTTTAACATATTTTGGACATTTAACTCTAAAAACTGTGTGCTTTTGTGGAACAACAGGAATGTCTCCTAATAATTCTTTTGTCCAACATCCTGCAGCAGATACAATAGTCTTAGCATTAATTTCTGAAATATTTTTTATATCACCTTTTATAAATTTAGCACCCAACTCCTCAGCTTTGCTTTTTAAAGCTCCATGAAATAAAAATGGATCTATCCATCCTTCAGTTTCATTATCTGTGTAAGTTGCAGTTTCTATTCCATCGTTATTTATATATGGAAAAAATTCTGGTAGTTCGGAACCTTTAATATTTTTAGTTCCTGCATCACACTCTTTATGATTTTCTAAAGCTTTATATTGCTCCTCTGCTCTATCTGGTCCAAACATTAATAAATACCCATTTGGTACCATGCTGGCAGTTGGATTCGGATTTTTTTTTGTTTTTAAATTTTTTGGTAAATTAAAAATGAACTCTTTAGCAAATTTTCCTAACAAAATATTTTCTTTTTGGAAAAATTGTCTTCTAAATCCACCTAGAGATAGAGGGAAAGATGCAATTTTATATGTAGGGTCTCTCTCAATTACTTTTACTTTTCTACCTTCTTTAGAGAGAAAATAAGCAGTTGCAGTTCCTATTATTCCACCGCCGATTATAACAACATCATCCATTTTTAATTTAATAATAATAAATTTATATTAAGGAATAATGCATAAATGCTCCAAAGTAAATATGGCATCATAAGTATAAAACTTAAATTGCTAACTTTTTTAAATTCGAACATTAAAAATATAATAAATAATATAATTATAATTAAATTTAATAGTGCTAATAAAATATTATGGTATACAAAAAAAACAATACTCCAAGTTGTATTGAAAATTAGATGAATAAAATACAAATAAATTAAACTAAGGTTTTTATAATTTTTGTGCCAAACTAACCAAATTGATATTGTCATTAATAAGTATAAAGTTGTCCATACAGGTGCAAAAACCCAATCTGGTGGTGTAAGACTTGTTTTTATTAAATTAGAATACCATGGCTCTTTGTATGTTATTGTCGCTACACTTCCTATAAATGACGCTGAATACGTAACTATCGCAAAAACAAAAAAAGATATAAATTTATTTTTTAACATTTTAATATATATATCATTTGATCATGAACGATAAAACTATATGGATAACAGGAGCAAGCACAGGTATTGGTAGAGCTTTAGCCATAAAATTTGCTAAAAATGGGTGGAATGTTGCAGCATCTGCAAGAAGAGAAAGTCTTTTAAAGGAACTAGGAGAATTGAATCAAAATATTTATTCGTTTCCTCTAGATGTTACAGATAAAGAAAAATGCAAAGAAGTTTTTAAGAAAATTGAGGATAAATTTAAGACTATTGATATATCTTTTTTTTCAACCGGTACATGGGATCCTGGAAAAGAAAAAGAAATTGATGTCGAGCAAATTGAAAATGTAATGAAAGTAAATTTTTTTGGAACATTAAATTGTATTAAGAGTGTTGAAAAATACTACCGGAATAAAAGAAGTGGACATATATCTATCGTCTCTTCTATTGCAGGTTATAGAGGGTTACCAAATTCTACAGGGTATGGCCCGTCAAAGTCAGCTCTAAATAATCTCGCTGAAAGCTTATTTTTTGATTTTAAAAGATATGGAGTTAGAGTTTCTTTAATTTCGCCTGGATTCATTAAAACACCTATGACAGATAAAAATGATTTCAAAATGCCCTTTTTAAAAACAGCTGAATATGCTGCTGAAAGAATATTTGAAGGACTTACAAAAACCAATCAATTTGAAATTCATTTTCCAAAACAGTTAACGTTAATATTAAAATTTTTAAAGATATTACCCAATACTTGGTATTTAAGTTTAGTTAACAGACTTACAAAATATCAAAAACATTAATTCATACTACGAGCACGTGCATCATAAATTTCAAGGACACTGATATTTCTTACTATTGGCACACATTCAACTGCTGGATTCGTTATACCATCATAATATAAAATTTTATAATGAACTTCTGCACCTTCAAAACCTTCATAAATACAAGCCAAATAATATATCACTGTTGAACCTGAGAGTTTTGGTACCATTTCCCATCTAAGTAATCTTGTTCCATTTTGTTTTACATCACTTATCCAAGCATTTAAATCAGAAACTCTTTTCTCATATTCCTCTTTCTCTCTTTTAGCTTGAATTTTTTCCTCTTTTTTTTGTCTTCTTAATTCCTCTTTCTCTCTTTTGGCTTGAATTTTCTCATCATATTTTTGTTTTTTTAATGATACGCCATTTTCAAATATACCTCTCCATTCTTTTTTTGTTTCAAATACTTTTAGTATACCTTTTCCGTGAGGCAAATTATTTTTAAAATCTCCTTCATATATATCCCCATTAAATTTTATTAAAAGTCCTTTACCATCTCTTAGACCATTTTTATATTCTCCCTCATATTTTAGCCCATGTGTCTTAGAACTTGATGTATTTTTTTTTGCTGTAAAAAGACCTTTTCCATTTTTTTTTCCTTCTTTCCATTCACCTTCATACCTAGATCCATCTTCTGAAATTAATATTCCTTTTCCATTAAATTTTTTATTTCTAAACTGTCCTATATATAAATCTTTTTTTTCATAGTCGTACATTCGACCTTGATATAGTTCTTCTTCATTTTTAAATTCACCAATATATTTTACTCCATTTTCATAGATTATAATTCCTTTGCAATTAACCAATTTATCTATTTCTTTATCATCACATATAGGAAGCGAAAATTTTTCTAAATTTTCTTTATCTTCATTATTGTAAGATGGATCCACTAAATAATTTATTCTTTTGGTTAACTTATTTTCTTCCCATAAACCATTATCTATAATTCTATCTTTATTTATCGGAAAAAATGTTCCCTCCCCATGAAAAACTTCTTCATCAAAATTACCTAAATATTTATCTCCGTTTTCAAAAATCATCTCCCCAAAGCCGTGTTTTTTTGAATATTTGAAATCACCTCTATATACATTGCCATTATTTATTAATACCCCTTTCCCGTCTTTATCTCCATTGCTCCATTCACCTACATACATATATTTTTGTTTATCAGCGTACATTTCAGAATATATAAGTTCTAATCCAACACCATTTTTCTCTCCATTATTCCACGTGCCAAAATAAGTAAGTTCGTCTTTTTTTATAAATAAGCCTATACAATTATTCCAATTTTCTACTATTCGTTTTTCACACAATGGAATATTGGGTAAAATTAACTCTGCGCCTATTGATTTTACCAATTTTTGAAAATCTGTTTTAAAAGATTCTAAATTATCTTGTGTTATTAGAACTGGTCCTCTCAAATCTTTAAATTCACCATTTTCCCATATTCCCTCTGCTACCACAGAACCTTGTGTTAATTTCCCGTAACCATGAAATGTACCATTTTTAAAACCTCCTTCATAAGTATCGCCACTTTTGATATCTTTTAAAAAACCAGTTCCATGATACACCGAAGTATCATCAATAATTTCAAATTCTCCTTCATAAATTTTACCTTCAAAAATTTCTTTCCCTCTAAATATATTTCCTTTTAAAAAATAACCTTCAGCTTTATATCCTTCCATTTCAAAAACACCATCGCCATAAAAATTTCCATTTTCCCAATTTCCAGAGTATTTAAAATTTTTAGAATAAATAGTTCCTTCTCCATGAAACAAGGAATTTAAAAATGTGCCAAAATAGACAGAGCCATCTTTGTAATGCAGCTGTCCATAACCATTAAGATTGCTATTCCTAACTTGTCCTAAGTATGCTTCTGCTAGTTTTGGCCAATCATATGGGTTATTTAGAACAGTGAAACTATCCCAAATACCTGCACCTGAGTATACGGTGTCTATGAGTACTAATTTTTCCGAACAATTGTGAAAAAAATCTTCGCACATTTGTATTCTGAAATTATCATTTTCATCTATTAAATATTTAGAGAGCCATGCTTGCCGTTTTTTATTTTCGTCATCGGTACAATAGACACAATTTTTTGATGCAAATGAAATAGAAAAAAATAAAAAAATAAAAATGAAAGATATTATGATCTTGCTCTTCATTTAAAAAATTTAATCCTTAACAAACATTACTGTAAGTTCTGCAACTTTAATTCCAAATTTAGTCATTGTTGCTCTATTAATAGCTACTCTTTCATCTTGCATGAAAATCCAATCATCAAATGTAATTTTTATTTCTCTTCCTTTAACAGGAACTAATAATACATACTCAAACTTAAAAGCTGGTCCATATGAATAGCCCTTAGCAGTACCAACCACATCTCCTGCTGTGCCCTCATAGTTATGTTCATCAATTTTTGTTATTTGCCATTGTCTATTTTGAATTTCTCCATCATTCCAATTAAATTTTTCATCTAGGATCAATTTTTTACCATCCCATTTACCATCAAGATCTGCAGAAAACTGTCTAATAACCTTTCCTGATCTATTTTGTAAAATACCCCACGCCTGAACATTTCCTGATAAATATTCCTCAATGATTAATCTTGGTTTTTGATCTTTAAAATCTTCTGGTTTCATACTTTGGCTTGTTGAACAATTTGTAATGAAAAGAAAACATATAAGCAATAAAAAATTTTTTATATACATTAAATTTAATTCTTGTTCATTGAAAACTGAATAAGGTCGATATTTTTAGCTTTAAAACCAGCTTCACAATATGATAAGTAAAAATTCCACATTCTTTTAAATGTGTCATCAAAGCCTTGTTGAGAAATACTATTCCATTTTTTTGCAAATTCATTTCTCCATATTCTCAAAGTATTAGAATAATCTAATCCGTAGGAATTGCATTTATCAAAATATAAACCATTTTGATTTGAAAGTTTTAGTATTTCTTTCTTGCTTGGTAGAAACCCTCCAGGAAAAATATATTTTTGTATAAAATCTGTTTTAAGTTTATATCTATCGTAAATTTTATCATCAATAGTAATAGCTTGAATTGCAGCTATACCACCTTCACTTAAACTGTCTTTAATTTTTTTAAAGTAACTTGGAAGATAATTTTGTCCTACTGCTTCAATCATCTCAATTGAAGCTACAGCATTATATTTTTTATTTACATCTCTATAGTCGAGCATCTGAATATTTACTTTTTCGTTTAATCCATTTTTGTAAATTCTCTCTTTTGCAAATTCATACTGTTTTTTTGATATTGTGATACAATCTAATTCAACATCGTAATTTTTTCCAATAAACTCTGCAAATCCTCCCCATCCACATCCTATCTCTAAAATTTTATCACCAGGCTTAAGTTTTGTTAAAGATGTTAATTTTTTATATTTATTTATTTGTGCATTTTCTAAATCGTTTTTTTGATCTTCAAAAATGGCACTTGAGTAAGTTAAAGTTTTATCTAACCACAAAGAAAAAAATTCATTACCTAAATCATAATGCTTAGATATATTTTCTCTACTTTTTTTCTTTGTATTTTTTATAAAAAATTTTTTAAAATAATTAACTAGTGGAAAATCTAAAATTCCAGAAAATTTATGAACTTTATTGATATTTTTTGCTGCAATTTCTATTAAATCTGTAAGATTGTTTGTATCAAAATCCCCTCTCATATAAGACTCTGCTAAACCAATACTTCCTTTATTAATTATCTCAAACGTCAAACCAGGTTTTTTAAGTCTCAAAGTCACAGTTTTTCCTCTGTTATCCTTGCCAAGTAATGTCATCTTGCCATCATAATTTATGAACTGAATTTTTCCATACGATATATTTTTTAGTGAGTTAAGAACTATTTGATCAGGAATTGTTTTTATATTCATTATTTTTCAAAACTAATGTTATTTTTTTTTTTTATAATTTTTTTAATGAATTTAATTCTTTTTAACCATAATCTTAATGCCTCAAAATGTATCGCTGATATTATTTTAAAGGTCATTAAGGGGTGTTTTAAATATGAAATTAGAAGGTTTTTGTTGTTTAATTCAACTCTCTCGCCATCTTGAGACGCAAAAAGCAATTTTCCTTCGCTGTCTCTTTGATCAATAATGACTGATAAATTTTTGTCAGGTTTTAATATTTTAAAATTATAGGTTGAATTCAAATCCATAAATGGGGATACATGGAATTTTTTATTACACTGATTTTTTATAATACTTTTATCCTCTGTTTTGAAAATATAAGTATGTTGCTCTCCAAAAGTATTTTTTACTTCATACATTATTGCTATCAAAGAGTCTTCCCTGTCAAATATAAAAAAAATACTTAATGGATTAAACACATATCCAAATATCCTTGGATAGCAAAGTAAATTTATATTTGAAATTTCTTTTTTTATGCCTGCTTCAATCAATTTACTTGTTACCCATGCCTTTAAAGGTTTGCCGTCTCTATCTCCATGGTCCTTGTCGTAGAAGCTTATCAAATTAAATTTATTATAAGAAAAAAAAGGAATTTTTTTTTGAAGTTGCTCGATTTCGTTAAGGTTTAAATATAGAGAAAAAACTTTATATTTGAAAAAATGTTCTTTAGGTTTAAATCTTTTGTGTATTACTTTTCCTAAATATAAACATGAATTATTTATCATCTAAATGTTTTATCATTTCTAATGATGACTTTATTCCATCTTCATGAAATCCGTAACCAAAATAACTCCCACAAAATAGAATATTTTTTTTATTTTGTATAATTTTAAGTTTTTTTTGGTTTTCAAGTGCTTGTTTATCATAATATGGGTGAGTAAACTCAACAGTCTCAAGAATATTTTTTTTATCAATTTCATAAAATGGGTTTAAAGATAGAAATATATTTTTTTCTGTTTTTAAATTTTGCAACAAATTTAACCAGTAAGTAATTGATGTTTTTGATGAATCATCTTTGTTTATAGATGAGTTCCATGATGACCAAGCTTTTTTATTTAATGGCATTACTGAACTATCTGTATGTATAACTGCAATATTTTTTTTATACTTAAAATTCGACAATATATTTTTTTCATCTTCAGTAGGTCTATCAATTATTGATAATGTTTCATCAGCATGTGTTGCCATCACTACTTTATCATAATCAAAGAACTCATGCCTCTCCCCATAAAAAATTTTTACACCGTCATTGTATCTACTTACTTTATTAATATTGTAGTTTTTATAATATTCTCCACTTATTGTTTTAAGAATTTTATTTACATATGTCCTACTTCTATTTTTTATCGTGTACCATTGTGGCCTATTTCTTAGATTAAATAATCCATGGTTTTGAAAAAATTTTAAAAAAAATTTTAATGGCATTTGTTGCGCTTCGTAAGGTGGCATAGACCATATTGCAGATACCATCGGAATAATATGATAATTAACGAAAAAGTTAGATAATTTTTGTTCTTTTAGAAAATTACCTAGGGTTAAATTTTCATTTACATCTTTCAATTTGTCGCTTTTTTTATAAAAATTTATAATTTCCATAAACATTTTCAAAAATTTTAAATTGAAAATATTTTTTTTATTAGAAAAAATTCCAGACAGCCCTTTACCACAATACTCTATATTTGTACCTTTTACAGATACTGATAAACTCATGTTGCTTTTTTCAATTTCTACGTTGTTCTCTTTTAAAAATTTAACAAAGTTTGGATAAGTCTGAAAATTAAATACAATAAAACCAATATCTATTGGCAAATTAATTATTTCATGTGAAATATCTAAAGTATACGAATGGCCTCCAAAATGATCTTCTTTTTCAAAAAGATCAACTTTGTTTTTTTTTGATAAATA
>CACDFC010000003.1 GCA_902552035.1 uncultured Pelagibacteraceae bacterium
ATGTAGCGTGTCTAATTTTACACCTTTAGAAAATTGGTTTTTTCTTTTATCTAAACATAAATTATAAATAGACTCTTTATTTTTAATTCTTTCTTGAATATTTTTTAATCCTACTGGGTTTAAGTCGTATTCTCTATGGTGTGCATAAGATTTTAATTTTTCCTCGATAAGTTCTGCTGTATTTAGATAAGAAAAATGCCAACCTCCGTTATCAACAAAAAAAATGTCATTATATTTTATTTTGGAAAAGATCATATCTAATCTCCAAAAAGGATAAGATTTTGCTTTTAAATCTCTTAGCCATTGAGGAGATATTAAATATTTTTTTCTACATGCTCTACTTCCGACCCATACATAATTTTTTTGATAAAGGTTAAGTTTGTAATAACACATTTTTTGATTAAAAAGGATCAACTTATTTTTAATTTTTTCAAAACTAATTTCGTTAAGTTTAGGTATCTCATCAATATCTGAAATTATAATTACATCATTTGGGTCGGCATCACTTATACCTTTTAAAATATAATTTCTTTGAAAATGATCTCTTTTATATCCATTAATTATATATTTTGATGATTTATCTTCCTCAGTGTCATCCTTATTAATTTGGTCGATATTATTAGGTTGTTGATCTAAAACTAAATATTTTATTTTGTCTTTAAAGTCAGAAAATTTTTTAATATTGAAATTTAAATTTTTTTTCTCACCTTTATGATTAAATTTACTTTCTACTATAACAAAGTTATCAACAAATTTATTTAAATAATTTAATCTTAAATTTAAAATTACATCCTCGTTATAATACATAAAACAATCGTAAATTTTCATAATAGTATTTGATTTAAATATATCTTATAAACATAAATTTAATTCTACTTTTAATTTTAAAAAATTAGTATTATAAATTTATATGACAGATAAGTTAATAGTTAATTGGGACGAATATAATCAAACAGTTGAGAAATTAGCAATCCAAATAGATGAAAGCGGATATAAGCCAACTATATTGGTGGGCATAATGAGAGGAGCTGCACCCATGATTGATGTATTAAGCAGGATATTTAAATTAAAATGTGCATACCTTGCTGTGGAATCGTATTCTGGAAAAGGAATAGAAGATGAGCAAGGTGATATAGTTTTTTCAAGAGAGATGAGCTCAATTGCTCCAAATATGGGTGGGAAAATATTATTATGTGATGACTTATCTGATACAGGTATTACTTTTAATAAAAGCATAGATTGGTTAAAAAAATATGAACCAATAAAAAATAAAATAGAAAATATCAAAACAGCAACCCTTTGGAAAAAGAAAAAATCAGTTTTTAATCCAGATTATTGTGCTGTAAAATTAAATTCAGATCCTTGGATAGTCCAACCTTTTGAGGTTTATGAAGAAACAAGAATTGAAGATATTAAAAAAAAACACAGTAAATAATAAAAGGCGATCTTAGAAGATCGCCTTTTATTTGTAATTTGAACTTTACTAATTTAAGCAACAGCAAAACTTACTACGCTCAGAATTGCTATAACCCAGATAGCTGGAGAAGTACTTGAAAATTTTCCAGTAAATATCTTTATTAGTGCATATGAAATAAAAGCTAGGGCAATACCATTACTTATACTATAAGTTAACGGCATAGCTATCATTGCAAGAACAGCTGGCGCAGATTCAGCTATATCATTCCACTCAATATCTGTAATGTTTCTTACAAATAAAACTGCTACATATAACAATGCTGCTCCATCAATTTCTTTTGGTAAGCTGGTTGCTAGGGGTGCAAAAAATAAACAAGCTAAAAATAGAACACCTATAACTAATGATGTCATGCCGGTTCTTCCACCTGCTTTAACTCCTGCTCCTGACTCAACATAACTAGTAACAGTGGTTGTTCCCATTAAGGCACCTGCAACAGTTCCAACACTGTCAGCCATCATAGCTTTATTTATATCTTGAACTCTTCCTTTAGAATCAACTTTGCCAGCAACATTAGCAACTGATGTTAAAGTTCCTGCCGTATCAAAAAAGTCAATAAATAGTAATGTAAAAATTACAGTCGACATACCAGCTGTAAAAGCAGCAGTAAGATCAAAATCTAAAAGATAAGTCATAGGAGGAATGCTTCCAACAACACCATTAAATTTTGCAAGTCCAGTTACCCAAGCTACAATACTAAAAGCAATAATTCCAATAATAATATTTCCTTTGATATTTAGTTTTTCCATCACAATAATTGCTACAAATGTCAAACATCCTAAAATGACTAATGGGTTTTTTATATCTCCTAATGTTACAAGTGTAACTGGATGATCTCCGACCACACCCATAATTTCAAGACCTATAATCGCAAGGAATAAACCAATTCCTGCTCCAATTCCAAGTTTTAAACTCCTAGGTATTGAGTTAATTAGCCAAGACCTTATTGGCGTTAAAGATATTATTAAGAATAATACTCCTGCAACTAATACTGCACCTAAAGCTGCTTGCGGAGTGTATCCCATACCAGCAACAACTCCGAATGCAACAAAAGCATTTATTCCCATGCCAGGCGCCAAACCAATTGGCCATGTTCTTCCGTAAAATGCCATGATGAAACAAGCAATTGCTGTTGCAAGAATTGTTGCTGTAAAAACAGCACCAAAATCAAAGAATCCTTTTTCTGGTCCCGCAAACTCACCTGACAATATAAATGGATTTAAAAACATTATGTAAGCCATTGTTAAGAAAGTTGTTACACCAGCTATTACCTCTGTTTTAAAATCAGTTTTATGTTTTTTATAATTAAAATATTTATCTAACATTAGACCTCCAAATTTAATTCACACTAGTCGATTCGAATCAAAAAATCAGAGTGAAATTCTAATAATGTAAAAAAAATGTGATTAAATTAATATTATTTACAACCACAGATTTAAAATTTATTTTAGACACATTCTAATGATAATTTAAATTATGAAAATAAAATCCTTAAAATTAGTAATCATATTTTTTTTACTCACGTTTGGATGTCAAACAGTTAAAGAAAAATCAGATGAAATAGTCAAGAAAGAAAACGAAAAATATGGAAAATATCTAGGTGAACAATCCAAAAAGCTTAAAATAGATCTAGGTGAACCAACTGAAGATTTTATTAATGAAATTGGAAATGAAATCTTAGTTTACAAGACCAAAAAGTATGGAGTTCCTTGCGAGAGAAAATTTGAGGTAAATGCATCTGGAACAATAATAGGCTTTTCGACCAGTGGATGTATTTAATAATTATTTTTTTTTAAATTTTGAACTTGTGGGGAATTTTCCCCACAAGCAAGGTAAATACTTACTTAATTTCAATAAGTTTTTTCTTTTTATACTCCGGCACAATTCTTTCACAAGCTACTGTTAAAAGGCCATCTTTAAGTTCTGCACCACTTACTTTAACGTCATCAGCAATAGTGAATGATCTTGCAAATTGCCTTTGTGAAATGCCTTTGTGAATAATTTCACCATTTTTATTTTTATCATCAGTTTTATTAACCTGTTTAGTTCTTACAGTTAATAAATTATCTTCAAACTCAACTTCAACATCTTTTTTGTTAAAACCAGCAAGAGCTACTTCAATTGAATATTTGTCTTTGCCGGTTTTCCTTATGTTGTAAGGTGGATAGTTCGATTGAGTGCTCAAACCTCCATTTCCCAACATATTTTCAAATTGGTCAAACATATCGTCGAAACCGATTGAAAAAGGTCTTAGCGAGTTAAATATAGATAGATCCTTACTTGTCATAGTATCCTCCTTTGTTAGCAAGGTTAATGAAAGTCCCAATTGGCAACTTTCACAATTGATGTAATAATGATTTAATTTATTTCAAGTATTAAACTTATAAACTATTAATTAATTCTGGAGCGATTTTTTTTGATTTTGCGTTGAATCTAATTTTTTTTATTTGCTCAATGTTTGATTTGTCTCCATCTACTACTACGAAGCCAATCATTCCCATATTTTTATGTGGTGTACACCAATAAGCATATATCCCTGGCACAGTAAATTTGTATACTGCATCTTTATTAAATTTTGATTTAAATTTCTCAACACCTTCTGGAACTCCACCTTTAATGAATTCAACATTATGTCCTTTGGTAGTTGCTTTCCAGGTAATAGTATCTCCAGAATTTATTCTTATAATTTTTTTTGAATAAACCATACTTTCTTTTCCTTGTTTATTTAGCATCTCAATTGTTTCATCAGCAGCAAATAAACTGGAAGACAATAAAAAGAATATGATTACAGTTTTTCTAAATATGTTTAAAAATATGGTGGACATAGATCTCATATAATTAGTATTTGTTTAAATTCAATAAACGTAATAGTTACATTACGACACACCAAAAAAACTTCAAATTTTAGCTGTTATTTTTAATATAAAGGAATAGTCAAAAGCTAATTCTTCAATAGCTCCATCTCTTCCAGACTTCCCGCCATGTCCGGCATCCATCTCGGTTTTTAAAAGTAGCAAGTTATTATCCGTCTTTAGGTCTCTTAATTTTGCAGTAAATTTGGCTGGTTCGTCAAATAAAACTCTATTGTCACTTAAACTTGTTGTAATTAGTATGTGAGGATAATCCATTTTCTTTATATTATTATATGGTGCGTAGGAATGTATGTAATCAAAATGATCTTTATTTGCTTTTGCATTTCCAAATTCGTCAAATTCTCCAACGGTTAAAGGTAAACTATGATCTAGATTTGTTGTTAATGAGTCCACGAAGGGAACTGCCATTATTACTCCAAGAAATAAAGAAGGCGATTGGTTTACTACAGCGCCCATTAAAAGGCCACCAGCGGAACCTCCCATCCCAATTATTTTTCCTTTAGAGGTATAATTATTTTTGATTAGGTATCTTCCAACAGAGATGTAATCTTCAAAAGTATTTTTTTTATTTAAAAGCTTGCCTTCCTTCCACCACTTCATTCCTCTTTCCATCCCACCTCTAATGTGTGCAGTCACCCAAATAATATCTCTATCAACTAAACTTAGTCTTGATGATGAAAATCCTGGAGACATTGAAGCCCCGTAGGATCCATAACCGTAAAGTAATAGATTTGCTTTTCCATCAATTTTTGTATTTTTATGCCTTAAAATTGTCATAGGAACCATTCTTCCATCGTGAGAAGGACATTCAAGCCGTTCAACTATATAATTTTCTGGAGCATGACCCGATGGAATTTCTTGTTCTTTAATTAATTCTTTTTCCTTTGTTTCTAAATTATAATCGTAAACTCTCGATTGGGTTTTAGGTGAGGAATATCCTAAACAAATATTGTTAGTATTTCTGTCTTCTTGTTTTAGTGAAATTCCAGGATCAATAACAATTTCATCCGTAAAATTAATTTCTTCCTCAATATTTGTTTTCGAATTTTTTACAAATATTTTTGCTAATGCATTACTAACCTCGGATCTTAAAATCCAATTTTTTAAAAATGTAAGTCCTCCAATTAAAACTTCATTCTTAGCGGGTATATAAGGTTTCCAATCTTGTTTAATAAGATCTTTACATCTATCAATTTTAAAATCTTCTGCATTCTCATTTGTATGATTGTAAAAATACCCATCCCATGAATTTACAGAATATATTACACCTTTTTTTCTTTTTTTAATCAATCGTGGATTTGGATTTTCTTCATTTGCACTAAAAAAATATTCTTCTGAAGTATTATGATCAGAAGTTTTGATAAAAAAATATTTTTCATCAGAGCTTAAAGAAATACCTACTGTAAAGGCATCACTTTTTTCTTCAAATATTAATTCATCATTTTTTACTGGAGTACCAATTTTGTGTCTAAATATTTGCCTTGGTCTATGGAATTTGTCCAATTTTGAATAAAATAAAAATTTATCATCTAGGCTGAAAGTAATGCTTCCAGAGGTATCTTTTATAGTTTCGGTTAACATTTTATTTGTGTCTATATCTCTCAAATATATTGAATAATATTCGGATCCTTTTAAATCTAATGAGTAACCTAAGTATTTATCATTCCAACTTATCTCTAGATCTCCAACTCCAAAATATTCTGTATTAAGTTTTTCTTTTTCTTTATTTCCATTCCAAACCTCCTCGACTTCACTACCGCCTATTTTTTTTCTCAATTTTATAGAGTAATTTCCCTCTTTTGTGGTTTTGGTCCAGTAGTAGTATTTCTTATCTTTAAAAGGCAAGGTTTCATCATCCAATTTTATTCTACCTTTAATTTCATCGAACAATTTTTTTTGAACTTTTGACGTATCTTCAAGATGAAATTTAGTATATTTATTTTCTTCTTCTAAATATTTTCTTACCTCTGGTAAAAGTTTAGAACCATCTTTTAAAACTTCTAAAATATTTTCTTGATGTATCCAACTATAATTGTCCTCCCAATTGACATTGTGACAAGATTTTAGTTCTGGTTTTTTTTCAAGTTGTGGTACTTTCATCGTGTATTAAATATATGAATATTTTTATTATAACACTTATAATTTTTGTCACTATTTATATATTTTTAAATTGGTTTTCACGCACATCTAGTAAGAAGATTTCTAAAGGAATTAGATCTTCTATTATTGTAATTTCAATAATTCTAGCTCTAATCATGGCCTTTGCTGGAAGATATATATTTTCAGTCCCTTTTTTAATGATGATTTTACCGCTAATAAAGACTAAAGCTGGATTATCAATTTTACAATTAGTTAGAATTTGGGGCTTATTAAGAGTATTAAAAAATTATGGAAGATTTAATTTCAATAATCTCGGTAAAAATTTAAATACTCAAAATATTTCATTAGAAGAAGCATACAGAATATTAAATTTAGATCCAAAAAAAAAGTATAACAAAGATCAAATACTTACTTCTTATAAAAAAATTATGAAGAAAATTCATCCAGATGTGAGCCCTGAACTTACACGACTAGCATCTATAGTAAATGAAGCTAAAGATGTAATAATTAAAGATATCAGTTAAATTAATAATTTACTATATAACTCAAATATTTTTTCAGGATTAATTTTTTCTTTTCCTAAGGTATCATGCTTAACAATATCTTCTCCATCAGGAATTATAGGAAACATTCTAGGACTATAACTTCCATATAATAACGGTGTATCCGCCATTAAAACTATAGTTGGTATATTTAAGGCTGCTGATAAATGACTAAAACTTGAGTCATTGCAGATTGCGATTTTACAATTTTTAATTATTGGGAGTATCTCGTTAATTTTAAGCTTATCTAATGGGACACATTTATCATTAAATTTTGATTTTAATATTTTATTTAGAATAATCTGTTCTTCTTTTTTAGAACCTGTTGCTAAAAAAAATTTACAATTATTCTGCTGAGTAGCTTTTTCTATGAATGTAATAAATGTTTCAGCTGGAATTCTTTTTGTTGGTCCAGAGCCTCCTATTCCTAATAGTATATTAATTTGAGCATCTTCAATTCTGTATATCTTTTTTGCAGCTTGAATTTTTTTATCATCAAGATTTATTAATGGATTACTTTGTACATCCTCATCTAATTTTAACTTAATGAATTCTTTTGCAGCATTAACTATATGCTGTTGTTTTTTTTTAAATAATGGATATTGATATATATTTTTTATGCCTGTCATTTTTGCTATTAAGTAATATCTTAGAGAAGAATTAAAAATATAGGCTTGTTCAAATTCATATTTCTTAAGATCTTTAACTAATTTTAGAGTGCCCAAAACACCATCATGTCTACCATTTTTTCCATTTCTATCTAGGTAAATTATTTTTTCTATATTTTTATTTTTTGATAAATACTCTTCAGCTTTAGAATTTTCCTTAACAAGAATACTTACTGAGGTTTTATATTTCTTTGCGATTGCTTCAATAAAAGGAAGAAAAATAATCATATCACCAATACCCATTCTGTTTTGTATTGCTAATATTTTCATAAGATTTTTTGAACTTTACTAAATTTTTTTTTTTATATAAGTTTTATTTATGAGTGAAATTAAAGGCATTTATGCGGCTAGTGTTAGTATATTTAACAAAAATTTAACTTTAAATGTTGAGAAAACCATTAATCACGCAGAAAATTTAATAAAGCAAGGATGTCATGGGGTGGTGTTTTTTGGAAGCACTGGTCAAGCACAATTAATTTCAATGAGTGAAAAAATTCAATTAATTAATAAACTAATTGAAAGTAGTTACCAAAATACATTTATAATTGGCACAGGACTAAATTCAATAGGAGATACAATTAATTTAATGAGTATATCGAGATCATTAGGGTTTAAAAAATACTTAATTATGCCACCAGCATATTATAAATATAAAGATGAAGATGTAATTAATTATTATACAGAAATAATCCAAAAAATAGATGACTGTAAAATAATACTTTATAATTTTGAAAAGTTATGTGGATATAAATTCACTGTTAATTGTGTAGAAAAGCTTGTTCAGAAATTTCCACAACAAATAATTGGTCTTAAAGACAGTTCTTATAATTTATATGAAAATTTAAAAATAAAAAATTTTTCTATATTACCAGGTTCAGAAAATAAACTTTTAAAAGGTTTAGAACTTGGATGCACTGGAATTATATCTGCTACTTGTAATGTAACAGCTCATTTAGCAAGAAATGTATTTGAAAACTATCAAAATGGTAATAAGCAAGTTTGGAATGAGAAGTTATGTAAAGTCAGAAATATTTTTGATAATTATAACTTAATTTCTAGTTTACATTCCTTTCTTTCAGAAAAAGATAATGATTATAAAAACTTATTACCTCCATTGTCTTTACTAGATGATAATAATAAAATAGAATTAATAAATAAACTAAACGAAATCGATTTTAAAATTGAAAGTACAAGGATTATATAGATGAATTTAGCTAGTTTTTGTGAAAATTTATTTAAAGACGATGGGTTTGTTTTAGTAGATGCAAATTTTAAAGAATATGTGATAGGAAAACCAAAAAAAGAAATTCCAATAAAATTAAAAATTTTAGATAAAAAACTTCACACAAAACTTCTTTTATTTCCGGATTTATATTTTGGAGAAGCTTATACTAATGGCTCAGTAGTAATAGAAAATGGATCATTGACTGATTTTTTAGATATTGCAATGAAGAATATAGGAAGAGGGGAAACAAATAAATTTAATTATCTTATAAATAAAATTAGAGGAAAATACCGCTTTTTAACAAATTTTAATTTTATATCTAAATCAAAAAGTAATGTTGCACATCATTACGATTTATCAGAGAAATTATATGATTTGTTTTTAGATAATAACAGGCAATATTCATGTGCATATTTTAAAAATGAGAATGATTCTCTAGAGACAGCTCAAAATAATAAAATGGATCATATTATAAAAAAATTAAATCTGAACCCAAATCAAAAAGTTCTTGATATTGGTTCAGGTTGGGGGACATTAGCTTTAAAAATTGCTGAAAAAACTAAATGTGAGGTTTTAGGTATCACTCTATCTGAAAATCAGCTTGAATTTAGTAGAGAAAAAGCAAAGGAATTAAATTTAGAAAATCAAGTTAGATTTGAATTGATGGATTATAGGGAGATAAAAGAAAAATTTGATCGTATAGTAAGCGTTGGAATGTTTGAGCATGTTGGAAGAAAATTTTATAACAAATATTTCAATAAGGTTTCAGAATTACTTACTGATGATGGAGTAGCATTAATTCATACTATTGGTTCAGTTAACCCTCCAAGAGACCCACATCCTTGGATAACAAAATATATTTTTCCAGGCGGATATACACCAAGTTTAAGTGAAGTTGTTGGTCCAATTGAAAAATCTGGTTTAATTGTGAATGATTTAGAAGTCTTAAGAATGCATTACTCTCACACACTAAGAAATTGGAAAGAAAGATTTTTAAGTAAAAGAGAAGAAATTCTTACTACGTTTGATGAAAAATTTTTTAGAATGTGGGAATTTTACTTAGCCGGATGTGAAATGGCTTTTAAATGGGGAGACCAGGTTGTATTTCAATTCCAACTTGGCAAAAAACTGACTTCTACGCCCAATACAAGAGACTATATTTATCAATAAATTGTTGATAAATTTTACATTACAATCTGATGAAAAAAAAATATAAAAAAAAAAAAGCAAAAAAAATAAAGAGAGTTTTTCGAAAAAATAAAGGGAAAAGAGAAAATAGAAAATATAAATTAAAAAAATCAAAACGAAGAATATCGAAAAAAAAGAGTAAAAAAAAACTATTAAAAAAAAAAGTTGATAAAAACTTACTTATAAGTTCAAAGAAAAAAAATAATCTTATTTTATCTTTTATAAAGTTCCAGGAAAAATTAAGTAATAAATTTAAATTTAAGTTTAATTTCGATATATTTTATTTAGACAGATCAATCCAAAGCTTCTTTCAAAAAATTGAATTTAAAATTAAAGAATATAAAATTTTAAAAGCAGAGGAAAAAAGAAGGATTAAATTAGAGGAATTAGATAAAGCTAAAGCAGAAAAAGAAAAAGTAGAAAAAGAAATAAAAGAAGAAAAGGAATTACAATTTCAGTTAAAACAAAAACAATTAAAAGATGAAGAGAGATTAGAAAAAGAAAGAGTAAAAGATATAAAGTTATTCTTACGAAAAGAACAAGCTATTTTAAGAAAAGAACAATCAGAAAGACAACGAAAGTTTTTACAAGAACTTAAATTGGAGCAACAAATACAAAAATTTAGAATTAGAGAAGTAAAAGAATTAGAAAAACTTGAAAAGATTTCTTTAAGTGAAAAAAGGGAAGACTATTCAGGTCTTCAAGATAGAATTGAAAAATTAAAAGAAAAGTACAGACTAATTAGAGATCAAAAAATTAGAGATAGAGTCGAAGCACTAGGTATTAAGACTTCAACAAAAGATGATAGGGAAACATTACTTCAGAGAGAAAAGGAATATACTATAGCAAGACACAAGATTGAAATGGCGCTAGAGAGCTTCTACAGAAGTGCCAGTAGTCTTGTTTTTCAATTAAATAAGAGGCATATAACAAGGGATATGTCTATATTTAGGTGCATAGATAGAAGATTTGAAACAGGGGAAATTTTTATAAAATGGGATGAGTCTGATGATCTAAATTGGTTAATACTTATTTATATTAAGGATAATTCTCCAGACAAAGGAATTGTAATTGAGGATAAGTCAAACCCTGAAAAAAATCAGTCATATGAATTTAAACCTTCAGATATTTTTAAAGCCTCTGATCTAATGGTGGATTCATTAACACAGCTACTAGCAAAAGAAAGATCAAAAAAACAAGCTAATAATTAAACATTTACAAAAATTGACACTCCTCTTTGATTAATATCTACATCATAATTTTGAGTATCAGGTGGAAAGGCTCTTTGACTACAGTCTAAACGGTCACATTTCCTACAAGAAACACCAATTTTAGACTCACTTTTTTCATCATTTAAATTAAGGCCATCTGCGTAAACAAAATCTTTTGCATATTTAATTTGACAACCTAATCCAATAGATAACAATCCTTTTTCTTCCCCGTATTTTGAAATTCCTTTTTCAACAGTTCTTGCAATGCAAACATATTTTTCACCATCTGTCATTCTACTAACTGCTGCACTGATTTTTCCTGGATTAGAGAAACTACTATATACATTCCACTTTGGACAAGCTCCACTCAATCTAGGCAATTCAATTCCAGAAAGTGAAAATCTTTTAGAAACATTTCCACTTCTATCTACTCTAATCATATGTAATGGTATACCTCGTAATTTAGGATCTGGATTATTGAGCGACGTAACGCGATGACAAACTTGCTCGAATGATACAGCAAATGTAGACTGTAGTAGTTCTAAATCATATCTATGTTTTTTTACACATTCATGAAAAAAAATCTCATAAGGCATTATTATAGCTGCTCCAGCATAATTTAATAAAGCCACTTTCGTAACTTTTTTACTAGATTCTGATGGAAAAGAAAAGTCAGCTAAATATTCTTCAATTATATCATCTGCCTCAAGTTGAGCAACCAATGCAGCAGCAAATAATTTTTTGGTTTCAAGATTTAATAAATCTGATAAATGAAACTCTTTCTTTTCAGGAAAAAAAATTTTTGTAAAAGGTTTATCTTTTTTTGGAAGAATATCTCGAACTATAATTTTATGGTTTTTTTCTAAATAATTACAAAGCGACAGATATCTTGTTCTATTATTCATTTTAACTTTTTCATATACTCTTGTTGAAAATTCTTCTAATTTTGGAAAATAATTTTCAAACTTTTGAATAAAATCAGATACTATTTCTCCTGGAAATGTTGTTGCGCCCTTATAGATTTTTTTTTCAACATTTAGTCCTAACTCAAGCTCTTTGTTCTTGTGATCTATGCCAAGCTTAATTAAGGCTTTAGCAATTTTAGGATTTAATCTAACAATTTCTTGCACTTCATCAGATCTTATGTCTAGGTCTTCTAATAAAGATATTTTTACTACCTCCTGTGTTCTAGTTTCTAAATCTGGATCACTCCTTTTGGTCAAATCTTCTCTTTGTAATTCCAAAATATCTTGAATCCTTAATAATAGATCACCGTCAGGTTTTCTTTGATTTGACTCTATTAACGATAAATAAGCAGGCGTAATCCCAAGTTCTTTGGCAAGGTTTATAGCTTTAATATTTTTGTTTTGTCTTTTTGCTCTAATAATTTGGCCATAGTTATAGATTTTTCTCATTTTTTAACTCACTGTTAATTATTTGTTAAAATTTAGTTAATAAATTATAAGATTTATCACGTTTTTTCAACAAATAACTTTACTTGTTAATTATTTGTTAATATTAATGTTTTATGAAAAATTTAATTAATCCTGAAGACAAAAACAAGCCATCTAATTGTGTTTCTCATCATGACGATATTTGCTTTGCAGATAATGAACATGATCAGCAATCCAATGATTAATTAAATATTCTTCATAAAATTCTTAAAAAGAGAGTATTTAAAATGCCAAAATCTAATGTTTCTTATGATATAAAAAGGTTTTCTGGCATTAAGAGAGATTACAAAGAAGAAGAAGTTGAGAGATTAAGAGGATCAATAAAAATCCACTATTCGATGTGTGAACATCAATCAAAAAAATTATGGAATTTACTAAATACAGAACCATATGTGAATACACTTGGATCTTTATCAGGCAATCATTCCGTACAGCATGCTAAAGCAGGTTTGAAAGCTATCTATGTCAGTGGATGGCAAGTTGCTGCTGATGCAAATACAGCTGGAGAGATGTACCCTGACCAATCATTATATCCTTTTGATAGCGCTCCTAAATTAGTTGATTCTATAAACAATGCACTAGTAAGAGCAGACCAAATTCAACATATGGAAATTAAAGATGGTGACATGAAAATTGAGGATAAAGTTGATTATATGTTGCCAATAATAGCTGATGGTGAGGCAGGATTTGGAGGACCGCTAAATGTTTTTGAATTAACAAAAAAATTTATTAAAGCTGGTGCAGCAGGTGTTCATTTCGAAGATCAACTAGCTAGTGAAAAGAAATGTGGACATATGGGTGGTAAAGTATTGATACCGACATCCACAGCAGTAAGAAATTTGAAAGCCGCAAGACTAGCAGCAGATATTGCAGATGTACCTTTAATAATTTTAGCTAGAACTGATGCAAACGCTGCAAAATTAATTACAAATGATTTTGATGAAAACGATAAGCCGTTTTTAACCGGTAAAAGATCTCCAGAAGGTTTTTATTATGTAAAAGAAGGTATTGAGCAAGCAATTTCTAGAGGATTAGCTTATGCCCCTTACGCAGATTTAATTTGGTGTGAGACAGCAACTCCAAATTTAGAGGAGGCAAAAAAATTTGCAGATGCTATTCATAATAAGTTTCCAGGAAAAATCTTAGCATATAATTGCTCACCATCTTTTAATTGGAAAAAACATTTATCCGAACAAGAAATCTCAACATTTCAAGAAAAGATTGCAGAAATGGGTTATAAGTTTCAATTTATAACTCTTGCAGGATTTCATACACAAAATATTGCGATATTTGAGTTAGCTGAAAGTTATAAGAAAGATGGCATGACAGCTTATTCTAAAATACAACAACAAGAATTTGATAAAGAAAAAGATGGATACACAAGTGTAAAACATCAAAGAGAAGTTGGAACGTCATACTTTGATGCAGTTTCAAATACAATAAGCGGTGGATCAAGCTCTACAACTGCAATGGAAGGTTCTACAGAAACTGAACAATTTTAGAGAATAAAATGCTTGCTAGTGCATTATTATTAATAATTAGTTACTTTTTTTTTAGATATACTGTTGCGTGGATAGAATATTATAATCAAACTGATCCAAGAATGCCAAATTCGATTTGGCGTTATACTTGTGATTATAAAGTAATCGGAAAGAGAGATATTTGTGATTTAGATGACAAACCGTTTGTAAGGCAAAGACGTAAGAGGGACACAATTGTAACTATCATGTATTTTATTGTCGTATTAGCTTTTGTATTTTCACTATACTTTTTATCTGGATTACTTGTAACAATTTTATAATTAAAATTTAATTATTTTTTAATTTCTGAACTTGGTCCCATGCTAAGTTTACAGCTCTAATCTTTTTTTTACTTTCTTCTAAAACTTCCTCGGGCACTCCTTTGCTTACCAATAAGTCTGGATGATGCTCTTTGCTTAATTTTAAGTATTTTTTTCTGATTGTTTGAATATCATCATCTGGACTACTTTCTAAAACAAGATAAGGATTAAGTTTGTCAGATGATTTTCTACTCTCTACAATCCCATTAAACTCAGCTTCATTTAAACCAAAAATTTGAGATATATGCTTTATCATCTTTAATTCTTCATTACTGACATGTCCATCCGCTTCTGCAATGTAAAAAAGTGTATTAATAACTTCTTCCAAAACATTAATTTGACCTTTATAGAAATTAGCAATTTGCTTTGCATATGGCTCATAACCAATACTCTCCTCTTTTGCTTTATTAAATATTTGTCCAACCTGATCTAATTCATTTTCAGGGATTTTAAGTTTATCCTTAACAGCAATTAATTCCTCACGACTAACTTGACCATCTGCCTTGCTAAGCTTGGCTGATAAAACAATTAAAGAAAGCGCAAATACTTTTTGTCCTTGAGCTGCTGAACTAAATCCTGAAGCTGCTCTAGCTCTTGATATTTTTCCTCCAAGCAAAGAACCTAATAACATCCCAAAAGGTCCCCCAAGTGAAAAACCTATCATTCCACCAATTAAACTTCCCCAAATGGCCATTATTTTAAAAGATGATCAATTAAATTTTTCATATTTCGTTTTATATTTCCATTAGTAATCGATCTTCCAATAACTAACCAGTCACTTCCCATCGTTATAGCTTTTTTGGGTGACATTACTCTTTTTTGATCGTTTGATTTACCATTTAATTTAATGCCAGGTGTAATGATTTCTCCCTTAAATATTTTTCTTACCAATCTTAACTCATGTGCGCTACATACTATTGCATCTAATTTTGCTTTCTTTGCTAATTTAGCTTGATGTTTAACTAAATTTTTAACATTTTTTTTATATCCTATCTCTTTTAAGGAATTATCATCTAAAGATGTTAGTGTTGTTACGCCTACAAGTTTAATTTTTCCTGATACTTTTTTTGACATTCTAAGCGCTTCTAGCCCTGAGCTAATATGAATAGTTAAGTAATTTACTTTTAGATCTTTGATGGCATTTATCGCTGAAACACATGTATTAGGTATATCGTTTAATTTTATATCTAAAAAAATTATTTTCTTCTTAATTTTTGAAATAAACAGTCTACCATTTTTTGTATTTAAAAATTCTAATCCAAACTTATAACCAATATTAAGTTTTTTAGTTTCTGAATATTTTATGATCTTTCTGACTAAAGAAATTTTTTTTGTATCGCATGCAATGAATATATTTTTTTTTTTATTACTCATCATTAATTTTATTAAATAAATCTTTTGTCATTTTAAAATATATTGAATTTTTTTCTGGGATTATTAACTCCTCTCCACTTTTAGGATTTCTTGATTTTCTTGATTTTTGTTTTCTAATCGAAAAAGTAGCAAAACCCCTTAGTTCAACTCTTTCTTCGTTTTTAAGGGCTGTTTTTATTTCTTCAATAAAAACATTAATAATTTTTGTTAAATCTTTAGAATAAAAATTTGGATACTGGTTTGCTAAATTTTTAATTAGTTTTGATTTTACTAATCCCAATTTTTACTTACTCTTCTTTCTTTTTCTTTAATTTATCAGATAATGAAGAAAAAGGTAAATTTTTACCTGAAAGTGGAGAAGAAAATTTATTTACTGCTTCTTTATTAGTAAGTTCTTCTAAAAGTTTTATACTCAAACTAACTTTTCTTTTATCAAAATCTAATTCTGAAATTGCAGCATCAATTCTTTCGCCTCCAACAAAACGTGAAGGCCTTGCATCAGCAGAATTTATTGCAATTTGGGATTTCTTTATTGTAGTGGTTATTTCACAACCTTCAGGTTTTACAATTAGTCCTTTTCCATCAGATGAAATTACGTTAACTGTAATTGTGTCATTAATCTTTTTATCTTTAAACCATTCAAAGGGATCTTTTTGTGTTTGTTTTAATCCAACCCTTACTTTTTGTTGATCTTTTTTAATTTCAAGTATTTTAACTTTCAGGCTTTCACCTTTTTTATATTTTTTTAATTCTTCTTCTCCATTTTTTGAATAAGCTAAGTCATTACAATGTAAAAAACCATCTATTTCAAAGTCTTCCAGACTTAAGTATATTGCATATTCATTAATATTATTAATAGTGCCTGAAATTTCACTTCCTACAGGATATTTGTTTTCAAGTTCATCATATGGATTAGGTAAGGCTAGTCTATGTGAAATCGAAACTCTTCTCTTATCTTTATCTATCTCAGTTATTACGCAATCAATTTCATCACCAATTTTAAACATTTTTTTTGCAGATAAATTTTTTTTCGTCCAACTTAATTCAGATGAATGAAGCAAGGTTGTTAGACCAGGTTCTAATTCGCAGAACGCTCCAAAATCCATTATTTTATGAACTTTAACTTTATAAATTTTATTTAGTTCATAGTTTGATACATGTTCGAATGGGTCAGGTGAAAGCTGTTTTATTGAGCATCCCACTTGTAATTTTTCTTTATCAACTGATATTACTTTAAGATCGTGTTTATCTCCTACATTAAAAACTTCTTCAGGATGATTTATTCTTGAGTAACTTATTTCTTGAAGATGCACTAAAACATCTAATTCAGAGTTGACATCAAAAAAGCATCCAAAAGAGCTATAGCCTTTAACTATTGCATCTTTAATTATATCTCCAACCTTATATTTCTCTACAATTTTTGCCTTATCTTCTTTTTTGTTTGATGAAATAATTTGTCTTCTAGATACACAGGCATTCCCTCTTAATTTATCCAATTTTATGATAGCAAATTTTTGTTCTTGATTTAATAAGTGACTAATATCTTTCAATGGTTTGTCAGATACTTGAGATCCAGGACAAAACATTAATGAACCAGTTTCGGTATGCTCGACAATTACACCACCTTTACATTTTGATGTTATTTTTCCAACTATAGGTTCATTATTATCATATGCTTTAACTAGCATGTCCCACCCTTTAATTTTTTGTGCTTTAGAAGCTGACACAAGTACATCCCCATTTTTGTCTTCAATTTTTTCTAAATATACAGATACGTTTTCTCCAACCTTTAGCTTATCTTTAAGGCCTATTGAATTCATTTCGTTTACATCTAATATTGGTTCTGATTTTAATCCCTCAATAAAAAGAAATACAAACTTATCAGTTATTTTTGTTATTTTTCCCTCAACTATTTTACCCTCGATAATATTCTTTAATTTAGAGTGTTGACTATTTAATAGTTTCTCAAATTCTTTATGAACTGTATTATTTAAATCTTTATATACTTCCATATTTATTTATTTTTAAAAACAAGCTTTTGTAGTTAAATTTGTAGTATTAATCAAGTCCATTTTTATAAATTAAATATGAGCTATGTTAATTTATTTTAGCACCTAATTTCATAACTAATTTATTAAATGATGGAAAGGAAGTTTTAATTGAGTCTGGGTCATTTATTACCCATCTTCCTCCTAGTGTTAAACCTGCGATAACTGACAACATATAGATTCTATGATCTTTTAAATAAGATCTTATTCTGTAGGTTTTTTTTAATTGTAAATTAGGGTTACCATAAATTTTAATACCGTGGTTAGATATCCTTTTTGTTTTGACACCAATCATTTTTAATATCTTTATTCCCCAATCTAATCTTTTTGACTCTTTTTTATTTAATTCTTCTAGTCCTCGGAAAGTACTTGTACCTTTTGCAATAGATGACACCAAAAATAATAGTAACATTTCGTCAATCGCTGAGGAGTTAAATTTTTTAGGACAATTGATACTTTTAAATTTTTTTACACTTTTTACATGGATATCACCTACTACTTCTCCTTTATATTTTTTTTTATTATGAAAAGAAATTTTTGATCCCATCAAATTTAGAATCTTAATCATGCCAATTCTAGAAGGGTTTATATTTATATTTTTTATTATAAGTGACGATTTCTTATTTAAAATTGTTAGAACTATAAAAAAAGCTGCCGATGAAATATCACCTGGTATATGATAAGAAAAACCTTTAAAATTTTTTCCACCTTCAACTTGTATAAGATCAAATTTATTACTTTTATTTACTTTAATTGGTACTTTTATGGCATTTTTAAAAAAAAGTTCAGTATGATTTCTGGATTTTACACATTTTAAATTTGTTTTTCCAGGTGCAAATAAAGCTGCTAACATTACAGCTGATTTGCATTGTGCAGAACCTCGCATTTCTTTATAATTAATAGGTCTGATAAATTTTGTGCCTTTTATTAAAAAAGGTAGAGTATTTTTTTTTGTTTTAAATAGAGCACCAAATTCTTTTAATGGTTCAACTATTCTTTTCATATCTCTTTTTTGAAGTGAACTGTCCCCTGTTATCCTGATAAATTTTGGAGAATTAATTAATACTGCTGACAATAGTCTAGCAGCAGTTCCTGAATTTCCTGCATTTAAACTTATATTATTCTTATACTCGTATCCAAATAATCCATTTCCATGAACTTCGCAAAATTCTTTTTTTATTTTTATTTTCACTCCAAATTTTCTTATACATTTTAAAGTATCAATTATATCTTGAGCATTTGATAAATTATAAGCAATACTTTTTCCATGAGCTAGAGAAGAAAGTATCAAAAATCTAATACTGATTGACTTATCTCCAGCAATATTTTTTATAATTTTTATATATGGTTTGATTTTATTATTTATAACTACTGAATTTCTCATTTATTAATTAATTTTAAAAGTATCTCCAAAGTAAGCAGATTTCGCATTTTTATCATTAATTAATTCTGTAGGTGTTCCATAGCTAATTATTTTCGAATTAGATAATACCAACGCTACATCAACACAAGAAAGCAAATCTCTTGCCTGATGATCACATATTATTATTGTTATTCTTGATTTTGTTTGAAGGTTAACGATTATCTGCTGCAAAGTATTTATAGAAATTATATCTAAAGCTGCAAAAGGTTCATCTAATAATAAAATTTTAGGATCTCCTAAGAGAGACAAAGCAATCGCCAGTCTTTTTTTTTGTCCACCTGATAAATGTTTTGCCTTAACATTAATTACTGAGTCTAATTCAAATTCACTTATAATTTGGTTAATTTTAGATACTCTTGTTTTTTCATCATTTATAAGAATTTCTCCTACAGCAACCAAGTTATCCATCAATGTTAAATCATGAAAGTAGCCCGAATACTGAGGGCAATATCCTATTCGATGTTTAGATGATCTGAAGCTTATAGGTAAATTTGTAACATTATTTTGATTTATTAAAATATTTCCAAAATCAGGTTTTATCAACCCGATTATCAGATTAAATATCGTAGATTTACCAACACCATTAGGACCAAGCATTCCTAGAATTTGTCCTTCATTTACTTTAAATGAAACTTCATCCAAAACTTTTCTCGCCCCAAAAGATATTGATACTTTTTCAAGTTCAATTATTGACTTTTGTTTTTTAAATGATTTTATTCTGAATTTTTTTATTTGTGCCATATTAGTTTAAATAACTTATTTTTATCTTTTCTTCACTATTATTCATTGATATTTTAGCTTCTTTAGTTGTTAAATCGAGTAAGACTTCGTCTGCTTCAAGGTTTCCTTGATTACTCATGTAAACCACATTATCTTTAATTTTTGCCAATTTATCATCAAATAGCAATTGCAGCTCATTCGAACTTATTTTATTATCGAGATAAGAAGATATTACTTTATCATAAAAGAGGGTCTCTGAAGTTTCTCTATTATAATTTGCATAATTTGACTTTATTTCAAGGAATTCCTGATTTAAAAAAATAATTTTTGCATACACATTTTTCATTTTTATATTATTAAAGTTATTTTGGTAAATTTCTCCAGTCTTAGCTGCTATTATATATTTATTACCATCTTTATCTAAAGATGAATAATTAATATTTTCAATTATGTTTAAACTATCATTGGTGTCTATATTTTCAGATTTTAAATTTTCTGTTTGAACTATGTTATCAACTTCGTAATAACTTGAAAAAAAGAAAATAATTGAGACCATAATTAGTATAAAATAAAAAAAATATTTTATATAACTCGTCATTAAGTAATATTTGCCTCTAAAATATTATGAATATGAATTATTCCTATCGATCTATTTTTTTTCTTATTATTATGAACACACAAGCTTGTTATTTTTTTATCATTCATAATTGATAAAGCCTGAGCTGCTAACACGTCTTTATCAACTGTAAAAGGCTTTTTGCTCATGATTTTTTTTACTTTTAAATCCTTAATATCTTTATTTTTTTGAGTAGCTCTCTTAATGTCGCCATCAGTAATAATTCCAACAGTATTACCTTTTTTATTTATAACGATTATTACACCTAATTTTTTTAAATTAATAATATTTAAAGCTTTTTTCATTAGTTTATTTTCATTTATGATAGGTAACTTTTTTCCAGATATCATCAAATCTTCAACAGTTTTTAATTTAGTTGACAATGAGCCTGATGGATGAAATTTTTTAAAATCTAATTTACCAAATCTTCTAGCACGCATACAAGCAACAGCTAGTGCATCACCAATGCTTAGTTGTACTATTGTCGAGGATGTTGGAACTATATTTGCTGGATCTACTTCACTTACTTCTGGTAAATGTAAATTTATATTTGAGTTTCGGTAAAGTAAAGAATTTTTTTTTGAAGTTATTCCAATCAAAACAATTTTTTTATTTCTCGATGCAAATTGAATAATATTTTTGAGTTCATTAGTTTCACCACTATGACTAATTAATATTAATACATCATTCGAACTAATTTGACCCATGTCACCATGACTAGCATTAGATGCATCTAAAAAAAATGATGGGGTTCCTGTAGATGCAAAAGTTGCAGAAATTTTCTTTGCTATTATTCCAGATTTTCCTACCCCAGATAGTATAATCTTACCATTTTTACATTTTAAAATTGTTTCTACAGCTTTATTGAATGAAAAATTTATATTAGATTTTAATTTTTTGAGAGAATTTATTTCTTTTTCAATTACATTTTTTGCAATTAATATAAAATCATTTTTTTTCATTTTATTTAATGAGACCAAATGTCTTCTTTAAAAGATGCAAGATCTAAATTTACTCTAGTTTTAATAAAAATTTTAGCCTCATTATATAAATCTAATCTGTTTTCTCTTTTTAAAATTTTTGATAAGGAATCATATATTTTTACTAAATAAAGAACATCGTTAGCACAATAGCTTAATTGTTTATCAGATAATTCACCACCAAAATCAGAGCTTTGAAGTTGTTTGCTTATATCTATTCCAATAAATTCTTTTATCAAATCTTTTAATCCATGTTTATCTGAATAACTCCTTCCAATTTTACTCATAATTTTTGTGCATTCTATATTTTCAATCTCAATCTCTAAGTATTTTTTTATAAATGCACAATCAGATCTAGCATAATGAAATATTTTTTTTACTTTTTTATCGTTTAATATTTTTTTTAAATTTGGTGAATTATAATTATTTTTATTTAATTTGATGATATGAGCATCATTTTTTCCAGACGAAAGTTGGATTAAACAAAGCCTATCTCTATTTAAGTCCAAACCTGTAAATTCACTATCCACAGCAATTTTGTCACCCAAATGTATTTCAGCTGGTAAATCTTCCTTGTGTAATTTAATATTAGAACTCATTTTATTTATAAAGATATATATATGAAACTAAAAGAAATTCTAGTATTCGGTGCCTCTGGTCAAATTGGAAGGCATCTAATTAGAAAGCTTACTAAAAATAACTACAAAGTCATTGCCGTAACAAGGAATTATCATCAAAAAGCATATATTTTGAAAACTCAGGCAAACCCAGGATATTTAGAGATAGTTGAATCCAGTATTTATGATTTTGAAAAACTTTCAAATTTATTTCATAAATCAGATATTTGTATTAATTTAGTTGGAGTATTAACTGAGAATAAATCAAATACTTTTGAAAAAATTCATTCTTTATTTCCTTCAATGCTTGCAAAAATGTCTAAACAAAATAATTTAAAAAAATTCATTCATGTGTCTGCTTTAGGAATTGAAAAATCTCTTGAAAGTAGCAAGTATGCCAAGAGTAAATTTGAAGGAGAAAAATTAGCCCAAGAAAATTTTAATAATACATCTATTTTGAGGCCTAGTCTTGTTTATTCAGTTGATGACTCATTTACTACAAGATTTTTTTCTTTACTAAGTTTACTTCCCTTATTTCCATTATACTATGAAGGAAAAACAAAATTTACCCCCATTCATGTCACCGATTTAGCGAAAATTATTTTTGGTGTAATTAATAAAAATATTGATGAAAAAATTATTGAGTGTATAGGTCCTCAGGTTTTTACTTTTCAAGAGATCATTAAAATTTTACTTAAATCTTTAAATAAAAAAAGATTAATTATAAATTTGCCTCTTCCAATAGCAAAATTGATGGCAAAAACAATTGAGACTATGACCCCGAATCCAGTTTTTACAATGGATCAGCTAAATTTATTGAAGTATGATAATATAGCTTCAGGAATTTATAAAACTAATTTTGACTTAAATCTAGGCGCGAGTCTAAAATTTGAAAATGAAATAGAAAAGTATTCTTATATGTGGAAAGAAGCAGGTCAATTTTCAAAAACAATTTTAAATAAATGATTGTTTCTATTATTTATATATTGACTCTTTTAATTTTATTTTTTGTAATTTTTTTAGCAATTAAAACTATAATGAAAATCAGAAATATTTCTCCTAACAAAAAAAATAATCAAGAATTTTCAAAAATAGAAATTACTGATAATGATTTAGTTACTAAACTAAAAGAGCTAAAAAAGATGCATCAAGAAGGTATCATAAATAAAACTGAATTTAAACTGGCAAAGGATAAACTGCTAAAGAAATAATAGTTAAGCAGATTTAATTTTTTTTTCTATAAATTTTGGAACTTCTTCATCTTTATCTAAAGCATCCTCTTTTTTACCTTTAGGTTGAAAGACAATCATTAAATGTAAAGGGCAATATGAAAACTTTTCTACTGTCTTTCTTCCACAAAAAGATGACTCAACATTGTCAGGGTGTCCCTCCATATATTTACACGTATTTTCATTTAGCTCTTCTAAAGATAAATTTTTTGCAGGTTCAAAATTCTTGTCGAGAAGTAGTGATTTAAATCTCTCTTTCCTTCCTCTACCTTTAAAGGTTTTTTCATTATTATTTGACGACGTGTTTGTTGAATGACTTGATCTCTTTTTAATTTTCGCTGATAGGTTGAGTCTATGAGCTTTTCCTATTACTGCATTTCTACTAATTCCACCTATAATTTCAGCGATTTGTGACGCTGTGTTACCTTTTCCCCAAAGTTCCTTTAATTTTTCAACTTTTTCTGTGTCCCATCCCATAATACTACATTTGGTATTTACTAAAAATGTTATACTAAATATTGTTAATATTATTATATATTATTTACAAGCATTATTATTGTCTTTTTAACATTTAAAAAAAATAATTATAACAAGTACTTATGGTTGAATTAAAAAATAAATACAAAATTGGCGTTAGAAGATTTAATTTTAATTGGATTGGAACATATTCATTATATAAAAAAGAAACATTAAGATTTTTAAACGTTTTCGGGCAAACTGTAATTGGGCCAATTATAACTTCAATTTTATTCTTACTAGTTATAACTCTAGCAATAGGTGAAAGTAGAGAAGGAGTTTTAGGTGTTAGTTTTATAGAGTTTTTAGCGCCTGGCTTGATCGCAATGCAGGTAATACAGCAAGCTTTTTCTCATTCCTCATCATCACTCTTAATGGGAAAAGTTATGGGTAACATAGTTGATATAATTGGTGCACCTTTGTCTGCATCAGAGGTTACAATTGCTATAATTTTTGCGGCAATCACGAGAGGAATGATTATTTCATTAATATCTATTATAATATTTTCATTTGCAATTGAGATTAAAATTAATAATTACCTCATTTTTATAATTTATTTATTTTTATCCTCATTTATTATGGGGGCTGCAGGTTTTATAGCTGGCTTGTGGGCAGATAAGTTCGACAATATGGCAACTGTAACAAATTTTGTAATTGTGCCTTTATCTTTTCTTTCAGGAACTTTTTACTCAGTTGAAAGACTTCCGGATATTCTTAAATCTTTAAGTTTCTACAATCCTTTTTTTCATATGATTGATGGATTTAGATATTCTTTTATAAATGAAATGGATGGTTCTATAAATTTTGGAATATTTTATTTATCTATTATATCTATTTTAATTTGGTTAATTTCTTATTACTTGTATAAATCAGGATATAAAATAAAATCTTAAAATGACCTCACTTGCTAAAAACTACAGCAGAAGAAAAATATCTTTTAAAAAAGGGAAAGGTAGTTTTTTGTATAGCAGTAAAGGAAAAAAATATTTAGATTTTGTTCAAGGAATTGCGGTAAATTCACTTGGACACTCAAACCCCAATCTGAACAGAGTTCTTGCTAAACAATCTAAAAATCTTTGGCATGTATCAAATGCATTTGAAATTCCTGAGGCTGAAAAATTAGCAAGAAAATTAACAAAAAAAACTTTTGCAGATAAAGTTATATTTCAAAACTCTGGCTTAGAAGCCACAGAAGCAGCAATCAAAGTTGCAAAAAGGTACTTTTATTCTATTGGGCAGCCACAAAAAAATAGAATTCTTTGCATCAAAGGTTCTTTTCACGGTAGAAGTCTAGCTACCATATTTGCAAGCTCTGCAAAAAAAATGATTGAAGGATTTGGGCCAAAAATTGACGGTTTTGACCATTTTAACTTTGGTGACCATAAGTCTCTAAGAAAAGCTATTACAAAAAGAACAGCAGCTATTATGGTTGAAACAATACTTGGAGAAGGTGGAATTAAAGTAATTCCAAACTGGTGCTTAAAGGAGTTGAGAAAAATTTGTAATCAAAAAAAAATATTACTCATTTTAGATGAGGTACAATGTGGCGTAGGAAGAACCGGAAAGTTTTTTGCTTTTGATTATGCAAAAATTAAGCCAGATATAGTTCCAATAGCCAAAGGAATTGGTGGAGGGTATCCAATTGGAGCAGTGTTGATGTCAAAAAAAGTTGCATCAGGTATAGTTCCTGGGTCTCATGGTTCTACTTTTGCTGGAGCACCTCTAGCTTCTACCATAGGTCTTGCTGTCCTAGAACAAATTTTCAAAAAAGGTTTTCTTAAAAATGTTCAGCATCTTTCTAAATATTTTCATATAGAACTAAATAAAATTAAAGATGAATTTCCAAAAATAATCAAGGAGGTAAGAGGAGTAGGATACTTAATTGGTCTTAAACTAAATGCTGATCAAAACGAATTTATAAGAAAATTAGAGTTTAACAAGTTATTAACTATCAAAGCTTCAGAGAATGTAGTGAGAATTTTACCGCCATTAAATGTAAAAAAAAAGGAAATTAAATTAGCACTAAAAATAATAAGAAAAGTATGTCTGGAATATAAATAAAGTGAAACATTTTTTAAATATCAGAGATATAAGTAAATCGAATCTAAAGAAAATAATTTTAGATGCAAAAAAAAGAAAAAAAAAAAGAAAAAAATTTAATATTTTAGACGTTGATTATAATAATCCATTGCAAGGAAAATTATTGATACAAATGTTTGAAAAATCTAGCACAAGAACGAGATTAAGTTTTTATCTCGCAATAAGACAACTTGGCGGTAGTGCTTTAACATTAAGACCAGATGAATTGCACTTAGCCAAAGGCGAGTCGCTTCCTGATACTGCAAAGATTTTATCAACGTTTGGAAATGCATTCATGCTAAGAACTGACAGCGATAACAAACTTCAAGAATTTAAAAAATATATAAGTATTCCTATAATTAATGGGTTAAGCCCTAGTTCGCACCCAACTCAAGTCTTGTCAGATATTTTCACAGTTGAAGAAATAACAAAAAAATCTATATCGAAATTGAAAATTTGTTGGATTGGAGACCCTAATAATAATGTTATTAATAGTTTAATAGAGTCATCTGTTAAATTTTCATTTAAATTAAACATCGGTTGTCCTGTTAATTACAAGCCAAAAAAAGAATTATTAAATTGGGCAAAGAAAAATAACGGAAAAATAAGTGTTTATAATGAAAGCACTAAGGCTGCAAAAAGTTGTGACGTAGTATTTACTGATAAAGTTATATCAATGAATGATAAGGTTAACAAAATTAAAAAATTAAAAGATTTTAAAAAATTTCAAGTTAATTCAAATGTTATGAGTTATGCAAAAAAAAATGCAATTTTTCTTCACTGCTTACCAAGAGGATCTGAAGTTTCCAATGAAGTTTTTTTAAGCAAAAAATCTAAGGTTTGGCAGCAAGCAGAAAATAGAATTCATGTTCAAAAAAGTATTTTATTGTATTGTTTTGATAAATTAAGGTAACTCTTTAGGTGTGCTACTATTTTGGTTTAAATAAAGCATAACAGATGCTCTATCTTTATCTTTTTTTAAACCAGCAAAACCCATCTTATTTCCTTTAATCCATGATGAAGGTTTTAATAAGAAACCATTCATCTCTTCCCAGGTCCATTCTTTTTTATACTCTGCTAAAGCGTTGGAATATTTGTAATCGTTTATAGATGCTACGGGTCTGAACATCACAGACCATAATTTAGGACCAATATTATTTTTACCACCCTCTTTAATGCTATGGCACGCAGAGCATTTTTTAAATACCTTTTTCCCATGATCAACATCACCTAATGCTAAAATAGCAGATATATCAACCGATGTTTCCACGCTAGTTTTAACCACTGATCCTTCTGGAGCTTCAACTTTATAAGCTACAATATTTTCTTCAGTTTTAAATAAATGATCGCTTATTGCTCCAATTCCAAAAATAACTAATACTACTAGTAAAATAGCCGTTAAAATTTTTTGAATTTCATACCCCATATTATAGAAATGACGTATAACATTAAAAAAGAAAAAAAAACAAAATTTTTCTTTTAATTTTGCGTCTAAAAGACACATAAATATGAGCAAAAATTATAAAAGAGATTATATTTAATATCTTACGCAATAGCTAAATTAATACTATAACGTTATTACATGAAAATTGCATATCAAGGTATTCCAGGTAGTTACAGTGAAAGTTGTGCTAAATCAAATTACCCAGATTGTCAGACAATCTCTTGTAAGACTTTTGATGAATGTTTTGAGATAGCAAACAAAGATAATACTATTAAAACAATAATTCCTGAGTCAAATAAAACAACAGGAAATATTGGTGTAGAATTTTTAATTTTTAAATATAGGCTTAATATATATGCAGAACATTTTTTTCCAATTAAACATAATCTATTAGGTTTGAAGGGGTCATCAATTAATGACATTAAAGACATATACTCTCATGCACAAGCTTTAAGTCAATCTTCAGAATTTATTAAAGCAAATAATTTAAACGAAAATGTTAGAGCCGATACCGCTGGGTCAGCTAAGTATATTTCTGAAATTAAAGATAAAACGAAAGGAGCAATTGCATCTGATCTCAGTGCAAAAATTTATAATTTAGAAGTTGTGAAATCTAACATACAAGATGAAAAAAATAATGTAACACGATTTCTTATTATGGGTAAAGAAATTAATCAGCCAGAATTAAAACAAGAAAAATATATAACTTCCTTTTTATTTAAATTAAAAGATAAACCAGCAGCGCTATATTCAGCATTATCTGGCTTTGCTTTAAATGCAGTGAATTTGATAAAACTTCAAAGTTTTCCTGAAAAAAATTCTTTTTCTTCTTACTTTTTTTTATGTGAGATAGAAGGGCACATTGAGCAAAAAAAAATTAAAAATTCTTTGGAAGAATTAGGTCTACACTGTGAAGATATGCACGTTCTAGGTGTTTTTAAGGCAGATAGAGTAAGAGAAAAATAATTTTTTTGAACTTTCTTGTAGATTAGATTTTTTTACTGATATAATAATATTTGGGTCAATCAGGTGGAGTTACCATAAACTCCCCCAGAGTTGAAAAACAGCAAGGGTAATGAGTAAATTTCCAGGTTGATTGGCCCTTTAAACTATGTCTAAAAATTCTAAAGTTCTTGCATTAAAGTATAGACCTCAGGTCTTTGAAGATCTAATAGGTCAAGAACTAGCAGTAAAAACAATTTTAAATTCTATAAAAGAGAACAAGGTACCAAATGCCTATTTGTTTACAGGAATAAGAGGAGTTGGAAAAACAACAATCGCAAGAATAGTTGCTAAGTCGATAAATTGCAAAAATGGAATAGAAAATATTGGTAAAAAAGTTTCTTGTGATAATTGTCATTGTGAAGCTATTGCAAACTCAAACCACATTGATGTTTTAGAGATGGATGCAGCAAGCAAAACCAGTGTAGATGATGTCAGAGAATTAATTGAATTTTCGAGGTATGGACCCTCAAGCGCAAAGTATAAAATTTTTATAATAGACGAAGTACACATGCTAAGTAAACAAGCCTTTAATGCACTTCTAAAAACTCTGGAGGAACCACCTCAATATTTAAAATTTATATTTGCAACAACCGAAGTAAAAAAAATACCAATTACAGTTCTTTCAAGATGCCAAAGATTTGAACTACCAAGAGTAAAACCAGAGGAATTGTTAGTTTTTTTAAAAAAAATATTAAATCTTGAGAATGGAGTTGCTACTGATGATGCATTAAAGTTAATAATAAAATTATCTGAAGGCTCAGTAAGAGATGCCTTGTCTCTTTTAGATAGAGCATTAATTAGTTTAGATAAAAAAAAACTAGATCTAGAGGAAGCCCAAAAAATATTTGGGTATTTTGACAAAACCTTGATCATAGAATTATTTAATTATTTATTTAAAGCTGATGAGGATAAAGTTTTAAAATTATATAAAAAAATTTACTTAATAGGGGTAGATCCAAAAGTATTTTTAAATGATTTTTTAGAAGTTCTATATTATTTAAAAAATATTAATTTCTTAAAATTAGACAAAAATAATTTTTACCTAAACCCTGAAGAAATAAAAAATTTATCTGAGATAGCTTATAATATTGAAGAGAGTACTTTATTAAACTATTGGCAATTCACTATTAATGCTATGCAGGAACTTGAAGTAGTTTCAGATCAAAATATTGCTATAGAAATGTTTCTTATAAGACTTCTACATCTCAAAGAAATTAAAGAAGAAAAATTAAATGATATTAATAAAAATTATGAAACTAGTATAAGAAAAGTTGAAAATGATAATAACAATTTAAATCTTTCTAATAACATATCTGTTAAACAGATTAAAAATTTTAGTCAGGAAGAGCAGCTAGATTTAGAAAAAAAAAATATTGATGATAAGATTTCTAACGAAATACAAAGTTTTGATGAATTAATTGAAATTTGCAACAAGAATAAAGAGCTAAAGTTAAAATATGAGCTAGAAACAAATGTAAATTTAGTTAGATTTGAGAGTCAACTTATAGAAATTTCGTTTAATGAAAATTTAGATAAAAATTTCGTAAAAGATTTATCGGAAAAATTATTTGATTGGACATCAAAGAGATGGATAATCACATTTTCTAAAAAAAAAGGAATGGTTTCAAAAAAACAAAATATTAAAGAAAAAAAAGATAAACTAATTTTAAGTGTAAAAAATGATAGCTTATATAAGAAAATTACAGATTTATTTCCAGGCTCGGAGCTTATCAACGTAATAGAGGACAATAAAGATGACTGATTTTTCAAATATTTTGAAGAAAGCAAAAGAATTAGAAAAAAAAATGAAGGAAAGTCAGGAAAATATAAAAAAAATTCTTGCAACAGGCATATCTGGCGGTGGATCGGCTAAGGTTACTTTAAATGGTGAGGGTGAAATGATTAAATTAGAATTATCCGAGGCAGTTTTAAAAGAGAATAAAAACATAATTGAAGACTTAATTTTAGCTGCTCACAATAATGCAAAAATAGAATTAAAAAACAAAACATCAGAGGAATTATCAAAAAATGCCGGAGGTCTTGGTATTGGTGATTTAAAATGGCCATTATAAATAAATGAAAGACATCCCAGAAATTGAAGAATTAATAAAATTAATTTCAAAATTACCAGGCTTAGGACCTAAATCTGCTAGAAGAATAGTTCTAAAGTTGATAAACAATAAACAAGAGCTTCATAAGCCAATGGTTAATTCAATGGCGACAGTATTTAAAAATGTTTCAAGATGTGGAAAATGTGGAACTCTTAAATCTAATTTATCTAAATGCAGTAATTGTGAAAGTATTCAAAAAAAATATAGTAGAATTTGTGTTGTAGAAACTATTGCTGATCAATGGTCTATTCAAAATTCTGGAGTATTCCAGGGTTACTTTCATATTTTAGGAGGAACAATTTCTCTTCCAAATAATATTAACAAAAAAGAGCTTTTAATTGACTCATTAGAACAAAGAGTTAGAGAGGATAATATTGAGGAAGTCATTTTAGCTACCAGTGCAACGGTTGAAGGACAGACAACTGCGTTTTACATACAAAATGCTTTAAAAGATATTAATGTTAAAGTATCAAAATTAGCCCAGGGTTTACCAGTTGGTGGTGAAATAGAAAATTTAGATGATGGGACTTTAATATATGCTTTTAAAAATAGGCATGGAATAAATAAAAACTGAAACTAATTTTTTTTTATCAATCTATTGAGATGAAGTAATGGTTCAGTATAACCTGATGGCTGGCTTTTTCCTTGAAATATAAGTTCACAGGCAGTCTTAAACGCAATTGATTTATCGTATTGAGGAGACATATTTTGATAATTTTTGTCTCCTTCATTTTGTTTATCAACCACCTTTGCCATTTTTTTCATTATTTCTAATACATGCTTCCTACTACAAACTCCATGATGTAACCAATTGGCTATATGTTGAGAAGAAATTCTTAAGGTTGCTCTATCTTCCATTAAACCAATGTTGTTTAAATCTGGTACTTTTGAACACCCGATTCCTTGGTCAATCCATCTTACCACATAACCTAAAATAGTTTGAGCTGAATTTGAAATTTCCTTATTTATTTCTTCAATATTCCATTTTGGGTTATTAACCACAGGTATAGTTAATAAATCTGACAGTGGAGTTTTCTTCCTTTTTTTTAATTCGTGATGTTTTTTAAAAACGCTAATTTTATGATAATGGAGTGCATGAAGTGCTGCTGCAGTAGGTGAAGGTACCCAAGCACAATTGGCGCCAGCTTCTAAGTGAACAATTTTTTGATTAACCATATCAGCCATTTTATCTGGCATTGCCCACATCCCTTTGCCAATTTGAGCAACTCCAGAAAAACCACACTCTAACCCTATATCTACATTGTTATTTTCATAAGCATTTATCCACGTTGATGACTTCATATCTCCTTTTTTTATCATCGGTCCCGCCTCCATGGAACTATGCATTTCATCTCCTGTTCTATCTAAAAAACCTGTGTTAATAAAAAAAACTCTTTCTTTCAAAGATCTAATGCACTCTTTTAGATTGGCAGAAGTCCTTCTTTCCTCATCCATTATTCCACATTTAATTGTATTTTTTTTTAACCCTAAAACATCCTCAACTTTATTAAAAATTTCATTAGTAAATGAAGTTTCGTCTGGTCCATGCATTTTTGGTTTTACAATATAAATTGAATTTTTTTTTGAATTTTTACAAGTTTGAAAGTCATGCAACGAACAAAGACTTGTTATAAAAGCATCCATTATACCTTCAGGAATTTCAGACCCATCTTTAAGAAGTATTGCTGGGTTTGTCATTAAATGTCCTACGTTTCTATTGAGCAATAAAGATCTGCCATGAAGTTTAGACTCATTACCATTTTTTAATTTAAATTTTCTATCTGGATTTAATTTTCTAATGAGTTTTTTTCCGTTTTTTTCAAATCTTGCTACTAAATTTCCTTTCATTAGACCGAGCCAGTTTCTGTAACCAATTACTTTATCTTTAGCATCAACTGCAGCAACTGAATCTTCATGATCACATATAGTTGTTATTGCAGACTCGAGAATAATATCTGATATTCCTGCTGCGTCACTCTTAGCACTGAATGCATTTGGATTAATTATAATTTCTATATGAAGATTATTATTTTTTAAAATAACTGCTGATGGTTTTTTTAGATCTCCTCTGAAGCCTATAAATTTTTCCTCATCTTTTAAATTTGTGATTTTATTACCATAAATTAAATTTAAATTATTTTTATCAACTTTTATTTCAGTAACATCCTTCCAGCTCATATTTGATAAAGAGAAATGATTGTCTAAAAATTTTTTTGTAAATCTTATTACCTCTAAACCCCTTTCAGGATCATATCTCTCACTTGCAGACTCCTCTGACTCAATTACATCTGTTCCGTAAAGGCTATCATATAAACTCATCCATCTTGCATTTGCTGCGTTTAGTACGTATCTAGAATTCATGATAGGAACTACTAGCTGCGGACCTGCTATTTTAGATATTTCATCATCTACATTTTTTGTAATTATTTTAAAATTACCTTGATCTTCTTTTAAGTAATTTATTTCTTTTAAAAACTTTTGATAGTTTTTTTGATTAAATTTTTTATCCTTATTGTCTAAATGCCATCTATCAATGTCAATTTGAATTCGCTCTCTAATCTTAATTAGTTTTTTATTTGTTATCGCTAGTTCGTGAACAGCTTTATCAAAGCCAGACCAAAAGTTTGATCTATCAATTTCCGTCTCTGGTAGCACTTCATCATTTATGAATGTGTACAAAATTTCTGAAACAGACAAATTTTGAATATTTATGTATTTTTCTGCCATTTAAATAGTTGATTAATTATTAACATATTAAAAAGATAAGATTTTTTTAGACATTTTATTGCCTTTTTTTATTATAATAAACAGTTTTTTAATGAAAAATTATTTAAATTTTGAAGAAGATATAAAAAAACTTGAACTCGAACTTGACCAACTTAAAGATCCTTATAATCAAGAAGGACTTTCAGAAGTTAATACAAAAAAAATTCAAAGTTTGCAGGACGAATTAGATATAAAGTTAAAAAATATTTATTCTAATCTAAATCCTTTACAAACAGTTTTGGTTGCTAGACATGAAGATAGACCAAAATCAAAATTTTTCATTGATAATTTATTTTCAGATTTTATTTCATTGTCTGGAGACAGGCATTATGGAGAAGATAAATCTGTTATAGCTGGTTTTGCAAAATTTAGCGGAATGCCAGTTTTAGTTATCGGACAAGAAAAAGGTGAAAGTTTAGACACAAGAATAGAAAGAAATTTTGGAATGATGAAGCCTGAAGGTTATAGAAAAACAATTAGATTAATGAAATTGGCTGATAAATTTAAAATACCAATAATATCTTTTGTTGATACTCCTGGAGCTTATCCAGGAGTTGGAGCAGAGGAAAGAGGACAAGCTGAAGCAATAGCAAAGTCAATAGAATGTTGTATAGAATTATCTGTACCAACGATTTCAGTAATTATTGGCGAAGGAGGCTCAGGTGGAGCTATAGCACTTGCGTCCTCTAATAAAGTGTTAATGCTTCAAAATGCAATTTATTCAGTAATTTCTCCAGAAGGCTGTGCAACAATTCTTTGGAAAGATTCAACAAAAATTTTAGAAGCAGCTGAAGCAATGAAATTGACAGCTAATGATTTGTTGAATCTTGAAATTATCGATGAAATTATATTAGAACCATCAGGTGGTGCCCATAGAGATAAAAATTTAATTTTATCTAATGTTAGAAACTCAATTTTAGAAAATTTAAACTCTTTAAGAAATCTTGAACCAGAAGAAATTTTATCTCAAAGAAAAAATAGATTTCTTTCAATTGGAAGAAAAAAAGGATTTATAAGTAAGACGACAGATAATGAAAAATTATCAATGAAAATTTCAATTTTTGATAAGTTTCAAAGTTTTATTAAGTTAAATAAAATTTTAATTTTTGGAACTTTATTTCTACTTTTTGCTTTATTATTCTTTATAGTGATCTAATCGTATCTACCACAACAGTGTTTGTATTTTTTTCCTGAACCGCAGAAGCATGGTTCATTTCTTTTCATTTTTCTGCCAGAATTTTTTTGATCAATTTTGGGTGCATTTAAAATTTCATTTTTTGATTCTTTTTTTATATCTTGGCTATCAACAATTTTCATATTCGATAAAATAGATAAAAAATCGTATTTAAGTTTATCTAGTAAATTTTCAAAAAGACTGAATGCTTCTTTCTTATATTCAATCAGAGGATCTTTTTGACCATAAGATCTTAGCCCAATAACTTGCCGCAATTGTTCTAGATATTGAATATGATTTTTCCAATTTTGATCTAGTATTTGTAATAAAATTCTTTTTTCTAGCTCTTGTGATTGATCTTCTCCTATTATCTTAATTTTTTCATTTCTTTTTTCATAAAATATTTCTTTTATTTTTTTTGAAAAATCCTCTTCCTTTAATTGTAAAATTTTTTTAATTTCATCATTACTTGAAGATTTGTCTATCTTTATTATTTAAATTATAACTATCTTTTTTAATTAATAAATTATTTATTACCTCATCTAAAAAATCTTCAGAATATTCATTTGCAGAATTACTATTTATAATATTTTTCCTTTGATTAAAGATTACTTGTCTTTGATCATTTAAAACATTGTCAAATTTCAAGAGAGTTTTTCTTATATCAAAATTTCTAGCTTCAACTTTTTGCTGAGCTCTTTCTAATGCCTTGTTTATCCACGGGTGATCTATACTTTCCCCGTCCTTTAAACCTAGTTTTTTTAATATATTATTCATTGAGTCTGACCCAAATATTCTCATTAGGTCATCTTCTAAACTAACAAAGAAAATAGAATTTCCTTCATCACCCTGCCTACCAGATCTTCCTCTTGCTTGGTTATCAACTCTCCTACTTTCCATTCTTTCAGTTCCAATTACAAATAAACCTCCTAAATTTTTAATTTTATTTTTTTCATCATTTTCGTTTTTTATTCCACCTAATTTAATATCAACACCTCTTCCTGATATACTTGTTGTAATTATTACAGAGTTTTCTTTTCCTGCATTTGCAATTATTTCAGCTTCCTTTTCATGATTTTTGGCATTTAAAACTGTGTGTTTAATGTTATTTTTTTTGAGTAAATCTGAGTAATGTTCAGATTTATTTACGCTTGCAGTAAATACCAAAATAGGTTGACCAGTTTTGTTTGCTTCAATAATTTTATTAATAATTGATTTATCTTTTTCTGATGTTGTTCTAAAAATTTGATCATTCCAGTCTTTTCTTATCATCTTTTGATTTGTAGGAATAATTACAACTGGTAAATTATAAATTTCGTGGAATTCTTGTGATTCAGTCGCTGCAGTTCCTGTACAGCCAGCAAGTTTTTCATAAAGTTTAAAATAATTTTGATATGTAATTGATGCTAAAGTTTGGTTTTCTGATTGAACTTCTAAACCCTCTTTAGCTTCTAAACTTTGATGTAAACCATCTCCATACCTTCTTCCTGGTAACTGTCTACCAGTTTGCTCATCTACTATTACTATTTCACTATCTTTTATTATATAGTCTTTCCCATTTTCAAATAAATGATTTGCTCTTAAAGCTTGATTTACATGATGGACTAAATGAAGATTTTCAGGATCATAAAAATTATTGTTCTTTAGTATTCCTGCATTTAGAAGTATTTTTTCGATATGATCAATTCCTTTGTTTGTTAAAAGTATATTTCTATCCTTTTCGTCAATTTCAAAATCTCCTTGATTTAAGTTCTTAACCAATTTGTTAATAGAGTAATACTGATTAGTTTTATCCTCTGCTGAACCAGATATAATTAGAGGTGTTCTGGCTTCATCAATCAAGCATGAATCAATTTCATCTACTATCGCATAAAAATGACCTCTCTGTACCATTTCATTTTTGGAAAATCTCATATTATCTCTCAGATAATCAAAACCAAGCTCACTATTAGTTGCGTAAGTTATATCGCAATTGTAATTTTCTTTTCTCTCAATATCAGTTTGGCCAGAATTAATGTATCCACATGAGATTCCTAACAGATTATAAATTTTACTCATATTATGACAATCTCTTTTCGCAAGATAATCATTCACAGTAACTATATGGACACCCTTTTTATTTAAAGCATTCAAATATGCTGCCAATGCTATCGTTAAAGTCTTTCCTTCACCTGTTTTCATTTCGGCAATTTTATTTTCATGAAGTACGACTCCTCCTATAATTTGTACATCAAAGTGCCTTTCATTATTTATTCTTTTAGAAGCCTCTCTAACTGCAGAATAAGCTTCTGGTATTAAGTCATCTAAGCTTGTACCATTTTTTAATTTATTTATAAGTTGTTGAGTAATTTTTTTAAGGTCTTGCTCAGAAAGTTTCGAAATTTGTTCCTCGTAGTCATTTACTTTTGAGACAATTTTTTTGATTCTATCAAGTTGTTTTTGATTATTAGATTTTATAAATTTTGATATGATATTAAAAGGATTTAGCATTAATAATAAATTTTATGTATTATTTAGTTAAACATTTATATAGTATCTTTTTTTAATTTTTAAATAGCATGGTTATAAACTTTAACAACTTCTTTAATACTGAAAATAAAAACGCAAAAATTGGCGATTTTCAAGATCTCGACCATATAGATGGAGTTTCTATTTCAACTACAAGTGCTAATTTATACAATAACAAAAGAGATGATGTAGTTTTATTTTATTTTAGAGATGGTGCAAGCTACGCATCGGTATATACGCAATCAAAAATTATTTCTGAAAATATAAAATGGAACTTGAAAATTAAAAGTAAAAAAATTAGAGCACTACTTGTAAATACAAGAAATGCAAATGCTTTTACTGGTGCAAAAGGATTTAAAAGTTTAGTAAATTTGGCAGACTCTTTATCCGTACAACTGTCAGAAAAAAATAAAATTGACGACGAGAATCCTATAAAAATTAGACCCTCAGATATTTTATTTGCATCTACTGGAACTATTGGTGAAAAATTTCCTGAGGATAAGATCAAATATTGCCTTCCAGAATTAATGCAAAAAATAAAATACACACAAAATAAATATATTTGGATGAAGGCTGCTATGGGAATAATCACAACTGATATGAAACCAAAAATTGCAATGGAAGAGTGTAAAATTGGAAATGCAACTGTCAAAATATACGGGATTGCAAAAGGATCAGGGATGATTTATCCAAATATGGCAACAACACTAGGGTTCATTTTTACAGATGCAACTTTATCATCAACAATACTAAGAAAGATTTTAAAGAAAAATATTGAAACTACTTTTAACGCTATTTCTTGTGACGGCGATACCAGTACCAATGATATGGTAACAATATTTTCAACAAATAAAATTAAGAACACCGAAATTAAAAATGCTAGTGATAAAAAACTTTTTGAGTTTAATAAAAGTCTTCATAACGTTCTTCTAAACCTAGCAAAGAGAGTGGCTTCAGATGGAGAAGGTGCCTCAAAATTTGTTACAATAAGCACTATAAACAGTAAAAATGAAACTCAAGCAAAAACAATCTCTTTTTCAGTTGCAAATTCACCATTAGTAAAAACAGCTATTGCGGGCGAGGATCCTAACTGGGGCAGAATAATTATGGCAATAGGTAAAGCAAAAATAAAAATTGATATTAAAAAATTATCAATAAAATTTGGTAACCATAAAATTATCGAAAAGGGTGAATTAATAAATAATTACAATGAGGAAGAAGTAGCAAATTATATGAAGAGTGAAAAAATAGATATAGTCATTGATCTAGGGGTAGGATCAAAAAATTTCACAGTCTATACAATGGATCTAACAAAAAAATATATTGAGATAAATTCAGATTATAGATCTTAAAATCTATTGAATATTTTTTTTTAATTACTATTCTATATTTATGATCAAGTATAAACTGTTTTGTAAAGATTGCTCTGTAAATTTTGATAGTTGGTTTTCATCTTCATCAGAATTTGAAAAAGTAAAGAGACTTAAACTTTTAAATTGCATAAAATGCGGCTCAAAAAGTATATCAAAGTCTTTAATGGCTCCAAATATAATGAAAACTAAAAATAAATCGAATTTAATTGACAGTAGTAAAAAACTAAAAATAAAGAATAAGTTGAGAGAGTACCAAAAATTTATAAAGAATAATTTTCAATATGTTGGTGATAATTTTACATATGAGGCTAGATCAATTCATTATGGAAAAAAAGAAAAAAAAAATATTTATGGCAATGCAAGTTTGAAAGACATAAAAGAACTCAAAGAGGAGGGTATTGATGCAGATGTAGTACCCTGGGTAAAAAATTTTGATAATTAATTTTTTTTAAAGTTCGAAATGTAATTTACAGACTTATCACTACTAATTTTCCAATCGTTATTTAAAGGATTAAATTTAACACCATCTAGATTAATTAATTTAAGATCACTTTTTTTTGCCAATTCTATCAATTTTTTAGGTTCTACAAATTTATCCCATTCATGAGTTCCAATTGGTAACCATCTAAGAATATATTCAGCGCCCACAATTGCAAAAATATAAGATTTGAGAGTTTTATTTATGGTTGCAAAAAACATTAGTCCATTTTTTTTTAAAAATTTAGAACTTTGTTTTATAAAATTTTCAACGTCTTCTACATGCTCTATTATTTCCATATTTAAAATAACATCAAATTTTTTTTTAGTTTTTAATCTTTCAGGAGATGCACATATATAGTTAATTTTTAATTTTTTTTCCTTAGAGTGAATTTTTGCAATTTCTATATTTTGCAACGAGGCATCAATCCCAGTTACATAAGCACCTAATCTTGACACCGGTTCAGAAAGTAGACCACCTCCACATCCAACATCCAATATTTCTAGGTTTTTAAAAGGTAGTTTATTTCTATTAATTTTAAAATGTTTAACTACACATTGTTTTATATACTTTATTCTTACAGGATTAAATTTGTGCAAAGGCTTAAATTTTCCATTAGGATCCCACCATTCAGAAGCCATTTTTGAAAATTTTTCTATTTCTTTTTTATTTATTGTGTTATTTTTCATTCAATATTGATAATATACATAAGATGTATTTTATCTACGTATTTTAAATTTAAAAAAAAAAAATATCAATGAAAATTGTTGTACTAAAATTTGGTGGAACCTCAGTTGGTTCAATAGAAAGAATTAAAAAAATTTCTAAAATAATTTTAAGTTATGTTAAAAAAAAATACAAAGTCATTGTAGTTTCATCTGCAATGAGTGGTGTGACAAATGACCTTTTAAACAAATCAAAAAAAATAAGTAAAGTTTTTTCTAGTATCGAGCATGATGTTCTTGTCTCTGCAGGAGAACAAATTTCTTGTGCTTTAATAGCTGGTAGCCTCAATGATTTAGGTTATAAGTCTAGGTCATGGCTAGGTTGGCAAATACCGATATTAACAATTGGGGAGTATTCACAATCTAGAATTTTTAAAATTAAAACCTCTGAAATAATTAAATATTTAAAATTAGGAGGAATACCAGTCATAACTGGTTTTCAGGGTCTAAATTCTGAAAATAGAGTTACCACCTTAGGTCGAGGAGGCTCAGATGCAAGTGCAATTATGTGTGCTAAATTTTTTAAAGCAGAAAAATGCGTAATTTATACAGATGTTGATGGTGTTTATACAACTGATCCAAAAACTTATAAAAAAGCAAAAAAGATTAAAGTTATTTCATATGAAGAAATGTTAGAAATGGCATCATTAGGCTCAAAAGTAATGCAACCTGCTTCGATTCAAGATGCAAGATTAAATAGGATAAATATAGATGTTAAATCATCATTTCTTAAAAAAGAGGGAACTTTGATTACAAAAAGAAAAAATATTAGATCTAATAAGGTAATTAGAGGTATTTCTTTTACAAAAAGCGATGCCAAACTTACTTTAATTGGTGTTAAAGATAAACCAGGAGTAGCAGCTTCAATATTTGAACCTTTATCTAAAAATTTAATTAATGTAGATATGGTTGTTCAAAATATATCTGCAAATGGTAAAGAAACTGATTTAACATTTACAATTAAATACGATGATTTAAACAAAACTCAGAGTTTAATCAAAAAAAATAAAAAAATTAAATTTAGAAATATAATTATAGATAAAAATGTTTCTAAATTATCTATAATTGGTGTTGGCATGATAACAACACCTGGAGTTACGTATAGGATGTTTCAGGCTTTAGCAGATAAAAAGATTAATATATTAGTTATTTCAACCTCAGAAATAAAAATATCAGTATTAATAAATAAAAATAATCTAAAAAAAGCTGTTGCAGCTCTTCATAAAGAATTTAAATTAGAAAAGTAAAATGAGTATAAGACCATTTAGAGATATTATACGAAAAAAAACAAAAGAGATTAGTGTTGGTAAAGTATTAGTTGGAGGTAATAATCCTATTTCGGTTCAGTCAATGACAAATACTTTAACAAAAGATATAAAATCAACCATAAATCAAATAAATGCCATTGAAAAAGAAGGAGCAGACTTGGTTAGGGTGTCGTGTCCCGATGAAGAGTCTTCGAAGTCACTTAAGGAAATAACAAAAAATGTAAAAATTCCAATTATTGCAGATATTCATTTTCATTATAAAAGAGCTATAGAGGCTGCAGAAAATGGAGCTAGTTGTTTAAGAATTAATCCAGGAAATATTGGAGAAAAAAAGAAAATAAAAGAAGTAGTTTCAGCTGCGAAAAATAATAATTGCTCAATTCGAATTGGAGTAAATGCTGGTTCTCTAGAAAAAGATATTTTGGAGAAATATAAAGAACCTTGCCCAGAAGCATTGGTTGAAAGCGCTCTAAGAAATATTAGTTTAATCGAGAATGAAAACTTTTCTAACCTTAAAGTAAGTGTAAAATCCTCAGATGTTTTTTTATCAATAGGAGCTTACCGCAAGCTTTCAAAAGCAACTGAATATCCACTACATTTAGGAATTACAGAAGCAGGTAGTTTCATACCAGGAAGTATTAAATCTTCAATTGGACTTGGAAATTTATTACTAGATGGAATTGGCGATACAATAAGAGTATCATTGTCTGACGACCCAGTACAGGAAGTAAAAATCGGTAATGAAATTTTAAAATCTCTTAATTTAAGAAACAGGGGAGTGAAAATCATAGCTTGCCCTTCGTGTGCAAGACAAGGTTTTGAAGTAATTAAAACAGTGAAGATCCTAGAGGAAAAATTAGCACACATTAAAACCCCAATATCTCTATCGATTATTGGTTGTGTTGTGAACGGTCCTGGTGAGGCAGCATATACGGATGTTGGAATCACGGGTGGAGGTAAAGATAGTAATATGCTTTATTTAAAAGGCATCCAAACAGAAAAAATATCGAATAATGAGATAATTTCAAAAGTTGTAGAACTTGTTGAAAATAAAGTTAAAGAGATAAATAACAATAATTCATGATTCCTATTGAAAAAGTTAAAAATTTAATTTCAAAACATAAAATGATTGAACAAGAGCTTTCATCAGGCAACCTAGATAAAAAAATTTTTGCAGATAAGTCAAAAGAATACTCAGAATTAAATGAAATTATATCAGAAGCAAAAGATTTCCTTTCATTTGAAAATTCAAAAAAAGAATTAGAGAAAATGATTAGCGATAATTCTAGCGATAATGAAATGAAAAAAATGGTTAATGAAGAGTTAAATGATTTGTTAAAAAAGAATTTAGAACACGAAAAAAAAATAAAATTATTTTTACTACCAAAAGATGAAGCTGACACAAAAAATGCTATTATTGAAATAAGAGCTGGTACAGGAGGTCTTGAAGCAAGCCTTTTTGCGTCAGATTTATTTAAAATGTATGAGAAAGTAAGTAATAAAAAAAAATGGATTATTGAAATAATTAGTATTTCGAAAAGTGATGCAGGCGGTTTAAAAGAAGTAATAGCAACTATAAAAGGAAAAAGTATTTATTCTGCTTTAAAGTATGAGAGTGGAGTACATAGAGTTCAAAGAGTGCCAGATACAGAAACACAAGGCAGGGTTCATACCTCTGCCGCCACAGTTGCTGTTTTACCAGAAGCAGAGGAGGTTGATGTAAAAGTTGAGGAAAAAGATTTAAGGATTGATGTTTTTAGAAGCAGTGGTCCAGGAGGACAAAGTGTTAATACAACAGACTCAGCTGTTAGAATTACACATATCCCCACAGGTATAGTTGTAAGCCAACAAGATGAAAAATCTCAAATAAGAAATAAAGAAAAAGGACTAAAAATTTTGAGATCAAGAATATATGAATTAGAGAGACAAAAAAGAGACGAAGCTAGATCAAAAGACAGAAAAAATAAGATAGGAACAGGCGATAGATCTGAGAGAATAAGAACTTACAATTTTCCACAAGGAAGAGTCACTGATCATAGAATAAATTTGACACTACACAAACTAGACGAATTTATGGAAGGAGAAATTTTTGATGAAATGGTTGAAAATTTAACACTACAGGCTCAAGAAGAAGAATTAAAAAATTTAAATTAAATGTTTATTTCAAACGCTTTAAACTTTGCTCAAAAAGAATTAAAAAAAGAAAATATTAAATCTAACATTATAGATAGTGAAGTTTTATTATCTTATATATTAAAAAAAGAAAGATCATATCTGTTAACCAATCAGGATAGTTATATGATTAGCGAATCTCTATTAAATAAATTTAAAGATTTAATTAAACAAAGAAAAGAAAAAAAACCAGTAAGTCAAATAATTGGAAAAAAATATTTTTGGAAGTATAGCTTTTACATAAATAAATTTGTATTAACACCAAGGCCTGAAACTGAACACTTAATTGAGTTATCATTAAAAAACATGAAAAATTTTAAAAAAAACAATATATTAGACATTGGAACTGGATCTGGCTGTATAATAATTTCTTTATTAAAGGAAACCAAAAGTTCTAGAGGTGTAGCCATAGATATATGCAAAGAGGCCTTAAATGTTGCAAAATATAATGCAAAAATGCATCATATTCAAAATAGAATTAAATTTTTCAAATCATCTGTTGACAAATTTTTATTTGGTACATATGATTTAATTGTATCAAATCCTCCATATATAAATAAAATAAATTTAAAATATTTGGAAAAGGATGTAATAAATTATGATCCCAAAATATCTTTAAATGGAGGAAAAGAGGGATTAGAAATAATTAAAAGTGTTATTTTTTGTGCTAAAAAACTTTGTAAATATAATGGTAAATTGATTTTAGAAATAGATCCAATCCAAAAAAAAAGAGTGATAAATATTTTAAAAAAAAATGGTTTTAATAACTGTAAAGTCTTTAAAGATTATAGTCATAAAGAAAGATTTATAGTTGGCACCAAAACAAATTAAAGTATGAGAAATTATAAAAATAATTTAAGAAAAAATAAGTTTAGAAACGGATCTGACAGAAGTTTTTCAAGAAACTCATCAACCAAAATCAATGGAGATTTTGTAAATAACGATAACTTTAGAAGAAAAAATCCAGGAAAAAATAATCATAATGCATCAAGGTTAATTGAAAAATATAACGATCTTGCAAGAGAAGCTCTTTCAAAAGGAGATAAAATTTTATCTGAAAATTATTTTCAACATGCTGAGCATTTCACGAGAATAGTGAATGAGAAAGCAAAAAATTCTTATGATAACCTAAAAGAAGTAAAACCTACCGAAAACCAGAATGAAAAAGAGGAGATTAATCCGCAAGATAATATTTAACCGTTTGATATCACCTCAGATTTTAATACATCAATTTTAATTTTTTCTACTTCAAATTTTTTTCTTAATTCTCCTTTTAGAATTTTTCCCGATGGGAGTTTTAATTTTTGAGAATTAATTTTTTTTCCATTTTTAATAACTTCATAATGCAAATGTGGGCCTGTTGATTTTCCTGTTGAACCCACGTATCCTATTATTTGACCTTGTTTTACTCTGGCACCTTCTTTAATACCTCTCCCAAATTTTGACATATGTGCGTAAACTGTAGTGTAGGTAGAATTATGTTTAATCTTTACACAATTTCCTCCACCGCCACACCATCTGGAGCGAATTACAATTCCATCTCCCGAAGCCATTATTGGTGTTCCCATTGGTGCTGCAAAATCTGTTCCTCTGTGCATTTTATTATAGCCATCTATTGGGTGTTTTCTCATTCCAAACGGAGAAGATAATCTTGCTCCGTTAATTGGAGTTTTCATCAAAGCTTTTTTTACACTAGCTCCACTTTTATCAAAATGTCCTGATATCTTCCCATCAGTATAAAAATAAAGTGAATTATCCTGATTTCTTGATATTAAATTTGCAAATATTATTCTACCTGGTTCATTGATTTTTCCATCCTCACTTTCATAGATTTCATATAAAATTTGAAAAATATCATTTTTCTGAATATCTCTTTGAAAATCAAACTGAAAGCCATAAATTTGCGCAAAGTCAATAATAGTTCTGGGACTAATTTTTTTATCAATTGCAGTTTTATATAAGCTATTTACAATTTTTCCCTCTTTATAAAATATTTTTTTGTCTAGTTGGACTATTTTTTCATTAACATTAAATTTATTATCGCTAATTCTCTCTAGTAAAATTTTTTTTGTTTTACTAACTGGGAAAACAATTTTTTTTATAACATCTTTTTTTCTGTCAACTATAAAAGTTATTTTATTTCCTATTTTAAGTTTTCTTTTTTTAATTTCTTTTGGAATGTTATTAACTGCCAATGAGACTTCTGATTTTGAAATATCATTAATTTTTAAAATTTTTTGTAAACTATCACCACTCATTACAACATGATTAACTTTCTCAAATCTTGGATTTAAATTCTCTGTGATGTGGTTTACACTCTTAATAAAATAAATATTATTTATCACTTGATAATATTTATTATAAGTGTTTAATTTTATATTGTTGTAAGTACTCATAAAAATCACTGTAAATGATAATAAAATCGTTAAAAAAAATGCGAGTTTGTAACTATCAAGCCCTTTTTTAAAGAGTCTTAAAGATTTACTTAAAATCATAATTAAATATTTATTTTTATAATATAATATGAAAATATCACAAAAAACCCTAAAAATGCTGGGTTTTTTGACAATTTTTTGTTTTATATATTCTTGATTTAATAATTTTTTATACTATAAGCGTGAAACTCAACAATATTTAATAATTGTTATTATTAGGCTTGTCCTAATTAGCTATTTTATTCGTTAAAATTTAAGAAGAGAAGTGTGGACGGTTAAGGTTACCAAAATTTGTCGTACACACTTCAACATATGCAGATTTTATTCTTAGAATTTGCATAGAAGCTAGTGTGCGCCGTTTTTAAACTTGAGAGTTTGATCATGGCTCAGAACGTACGCTGGCGGCACGCCTTATACATGCAAGTCGAACGGAGTAGCAATACTCAGTGGCAGACGGGTGAGTAACATGTAGGTATCTTCCCTTTGGTGAGGAATAACACGAGGAAACTTGTGCTAATACCTCATAAGTCCTTACGGAGAAAGCTTTATGCGCCAATGGATGAGCCTGCACTTGATTAGTTTGTTGGTAGGGTAATGGCCTACCAAGACTGTGATCAATAGCTGATCTGAGAGGATGATCAGCCACATTGGGACTGAGACACGGCCCAAACTCCTACGGGAGGCAGCAGTAGGGAATATTGCACAATGGAGGAAACTCTGATGCAGCGATGCCGCGTGAGTGAAGAAGGCCTTTGGGTTGTAAAGCTCTTTCGTCGGGGAAGAAAATGACTGTACCCGAATAAGAAGGTCCGGCTAACTTCGTGCCAGCAGCCGCGGTAATACGAAGGGACCTAGCGTAGTTCGGAATTACTGGGCTTAAAGAGTTCGTAGGTGGTTAAAAAAGTTGGTGGTGAAATCCCAGAGCTTAACTCTGGAACTGCCATCAAAACTTTTTAGCTAGAGTATGATAGAGGAAAGCAGAATTTCTAGTGTAGAGGTGAAATTCGTAGATATTAGAAAGAATACCGATTGCGAAGGCAGCTTTCTGGATCATTACTGACACTGAGGAACGAAAGCATGGGTAGCGAAGAGGATTAGATACCCTCGTAGTCCATGCTGTAAACGATGTGTGTTAGACGTTGGAAATTTATTTTCAGTGTCGCAGCGAAAGCAATAAACACACCGCCTGGGGAGTACGACCGCAAGGTTAAAACTCAAATGAATTGACGGGGACCCGCACAAGTAGTGGAGCATGTGGTTTAATTCGAAGATACGCGCAGAACCTTACCAACACTTGACATGTTCGTCGCGACTCTAAGAGATTAGAGTTTTCGGTTCGGCCGGACGAAACACAGGTGCTGCATGGCTGTCGTCAGCTCGTGTCGTGAGATGTTGGGTTAAGTCCCGCAACGAGCGCAACCCTCACTTTTAGTTGCCATCATTTAGTTGGGCACTCTGAAAGAACTGCCAGTGATAAGCTGGAGGAAGGTGGGGATGACGTCAAGTCCTCATGGCCCTTACGTGTTGGGCTACACACGTGCTACAATGGCATTGACAATAGGAAGCAAGACGGCGACGTCAAGCAAATCCTAAAAAGATGCCTCAGTTCGGATTGTACTCTGCAACTCGAGTACATGAAGCTGGAATTACTAGTAATCGCGGATCAGCGCGCCGCGGTGAATACGTTCCCGGGTCTTGTACACACCGCCCGTCACACCATGGGAGTTGGTTCTACCTTAAGGCAAAGTTTAAAACCTTTGACCACGGTATAGTCAGCGACTGGGGTGAAGTCGTAACAAGGTAGCCGTAGGGGAACCTGCGGCTGGATTACCTCCTTTCTAAGGATGATTAAGGATTTTTTCTTAATCTAAATAATATACAGGTTAATGTTGACCGTCCTCATTTCTCTTCTTAAAGTAGTGTTTCTCTATAACTGCAAAAAGGGCCGGTAGCTCAGTTGGTTAGAGCACACCCTTGATAAGGGTGGGGTCGAAAGTTCGAGTCTTTCTCGGCCCACCAAGTTTATTTATAAGGGGGATTAGCTCAGCTGGGAGAGCGCCTGATTTGCATTCAGGAGGTCAGCGGTTCGATCCCGCTATCCTCCACCACGAAACACTTAGTTATTTAATTTGTAAATATTTTTATTATTATCAATATCTATATCCGATTGTTCGAATAGATGAACAATCATGAATGTTCGAATAGATGAACATTCCAACAAAATTTGATTCAACACAGAATTTTTTTCTGTGCATAAATCAAGCGTTTAAGGGCGTGTGGCGGATGCCTTGGCACTGAAAGCCGATGAAGGACGTGGTATACTGCGATAAGTTGCGGGGAACTGTATGCAAGTTTTGATCCGTAAATTTCCGAATGGGGAAACCCACCACTTTATGTGGTACTTTAAACTGAATACATAGGTTTAAAGAGACAACCTGGAGAACTGAAACATCTAAGTAACCAGAGGAAAAGAAATCAATTGAGATTCCGTTAGTAGTGGCGAGCGAAAGCGGATTAGGCCAGTAGATTTGTTAAAAAAATTTGAATAGTTTGGAAATGCTAACCATAGAGGGTGATAGTCCCGTAAAAGTAATGTTTAATAAATTTCTTGAGTAAAGCGGGACACGTGAAATCCTGCTCGAATATAGGGGGACCACCCTCTAAGCCTAAATACTCTTCAGTGACCGATAGTGAACTAGTACCGTGAGGGAAAGGTGAAAAGAACCCCTATTAGGGGAGTGAAATAGAACCTGAAACCGCATGCCTACAATCAGTCGAAGCTCTTTTTAGAGTGACGGCGTACCTTTTGTATAATGGGTCAGTGACTTAATTTATTAAGCAAGCTTAAGCCATCTAGGTGTAGGCGTAGCGAAAGCAAGTCTTAATAGGGCGATTAGTTTAATGAATTAGACCCGAAAACGAATGAGCTTACCATGAGCAGGTTGAACGCAAGGTAACACTTGCCGGAGGACCGAACCAGTTGACGTTGAAAAGTCTTTGGATGACTTGTGGTAAGGGGTGAAAGGCCAACCAAATTCGTAGATAGCTGGTTTTCCGCGAAAACTATTTAGGTAGTGCGATGAGTAAATATGCGTTTAGAGGTAGAGCACTAAATGGGCTAGGGGGAAGAGATTCTTACCAAACCTAATAAAACTCCGAATGCTAAACGTAGTTCCTCATCAGACAGACTGTGGGTGCTAAGGTCCATGGTCGAGAGGGAAAAAGCCCAGACCACCAGATAAGGTCCCGAAATTGTGATTAAGTGTGAAAGGATGTGGAAATTCCTTAACAGCCGGGAGGTTGGCTTAGAAGCAGCCATCCTTTAAAGATAGCGTAACAGCTCACCGGTCTAATAGAGTTTCTGCGCCGAAGATGTAACGGGGCTAAAATCACATACCGAATCTGTGGGTTTATAAAACTTTCGAGTTTTATAAGCGGTAGCGGAACGTTCTGTAAGCCTGTAAAGGGATACCCGTGAGGGATCCTGGAGGTATCAGAAGTGCGAATGCTGACATAAGTAACGATAAACGAAGTGAAAAACTTCGTCGCCGAAAATCCAAGGGTTTCTGCGCAAGGTTAATCCGCGCAGAGTTAGTCGGCCCCTAAGGCGAGGGCGAAAGCCGTAGTCGATGGAAATAAGGTTAATATTCCTTAACCAGATGGTAGTGACGGATTTTGTAAGTTGTGAGTTCTTAATGGATTGAACTTGCTGCGAAAAAGTCCCAGGAAATAGCTCCATCATTAGACCGTACCCTAAACCGACACAGGTGGATTAATAGAGTATATTTAGGCGCTTGAGAGAATGATGTTGAAGGAACTCGGCAAAATGCTTCTGTAACTTCGGAATAAAGAAGACCTTTTTATGGGCAACCATTTAGAGGTGGCACAAGCCAGGGAGAAGCGACTGTTTATCAAAAACACAGGGCTCTGCTAACACGTAAGTGGATGTATAGGGTCTGACGCCTGCCCGGTGCTGGAAGGTTAATGCGATGGGTGCAAGCTCATTTCTGAAGCCCCAGTAAACGGCGGCCGTAACTATAACGGTCCTAAGGTAGCGAAATTCCTTGTCGGGTAAGTTCCGACCTGCATGAATGGCGTAACGATTTCTCCGCTGTCTCCAACATCAACTCAGTGAAATTGAATTCTCCGTGAAGATGCGGAGTTCGCGTAGTTAGACGGAAAGACCCCGTGCACCTTTACTGCAACTTTACATTGGTGTTAGGAAAAACATATTTAGCATAGGAGGGAGACATTGAAGCAAAGGCGTCAGCTTTTGTGGAGTCACCAGTGAAATACCTCTTTTGTTTTTCTTGGCATCTAACTGATTACCGTTATCCGGTATCAAGACATTGTATGGTGGGTAGTTTGACTGGGGCGGTCGCCTCCCAAATAGTAACGGAGGCGTGCGAAGGTAAGCTCAGAACGGTCAGAAATCGTTCGTAGAGTGCAATGGCATAAGCTTGCCTGACTGTGAGACTGACAAGTCGAGCAGAGTCGAAAGACGGTCATAGTGATCCGGTGGTTCTGAGTGGAAGGGCCATCGCTCAACGGATAAAAGGTACGCCGGGGATAACAGGCTGATACTGCCCAAGAGCTCATATCGACGGCAGTGTTTGGCACCTCGATGTCGGCTCATCACATCCTGGGGCTGGAGCAGGTCCCAAGGGTTTGGCTGTTCGCCAATTAAAGTGGTACGTGAGCTGGGTTCAGAACGTCGTGAGACAGTTCGGTCCCTATCTGCTATGCGTGTAGAAGAATTGAGAGGAGCTGTCCCTAGTACGAGAGGACCGGGATGGACGTACCACTGGTGGACCGGTTGTAGCGCCAGCTGCAGTGCCGGGTAGCTAAGTACGGACGAGATAACTGCTGAAAGCATCTAAGCGGGAAACTCACCTCAAAACTAGTTCTTCCTATAGAGCCGTGGTAGACCACCACGTTGATAGGCTGGGTGTGGAAGTGCGGTAACGCATGTAGCTGACCAGTACTAATAGCTCAATTGGCTTGATTTATGCACTGAAAAAAATTTTTTTGAACAATTTATTTATATTGAAACAATTTATTACTATTGAATTTGTCTAAATCACTTAACCTCTAGACATAATTTAACCAGAAATTAAAATAATATTCTTATTATTAAATGAAAAAAAATAAAATATTAATAGCTGGAATTTATGGTCAAGATGGATCTTATCTAGCTCAATATCTTTTAAAGAAAAGAAACTATCAAATTATAGGTTTAACAAGAAAAAAAAAAAAATATTTCAAATACTTTGGAACAGACGAAAAAAAAATTACAATTGTTAGTACAAACTATAATTATAACAGTTTGTCAAAAATAATAAAAAAATTTAAACCGTACATTATTTTTAATTTAACAGGTCAATCAGTGCCAATTATATCTTGGTCAATTCCAGAAAAGACTATATTTTCTATTGTAAATATTAATATTAATTTTATAAAAAGCATTTTAAATTTTTCTAAAAAAACTAGATATTTTAATGCTTCATCAAGTGATATTTTCAGTGAAAGTAAAACTAGAATAGACGAACAATCACCAATTAGTCCTGATAATCCTTATGGTTGTGCTAAAGCATGTTCACATTTTTTAATTAGAAGTTATAGACAAAGATATAAATTATTTCTTGTTAACGGAATTTTATTTAATCATGATTCCACAAGAAGATCGATTAACTTTATTGGAAAAAAAATTATAAATGATGCAATAAAAATTAAACTTAAATTAAAAAAAAAACTGTATATCCAAAATACATCAGTAATTAGAGATTTTGGTTATGCTAAAAATTATGTTGAAGGAATGTATAAAATTATGAAGCTGAGAAAAGCAGAGGATTTCATAATTTCATCAGGAAATTCAGTCTCAGTAAAAGACTATGCAGAAAGTGCTTTTCAATACTTAGGACTAAATAAAAAATTTATTATTAATAAAAAAATTAAAAGTTATGTAAAAAATAAAATTATGTCCAAAAATAAAAAAATACTTCATAAAACCAAATGGAAACCTATCTCAAATTTTAAAAAAATGATTGCAATTATGATTAAGGAAGAAAAAATTTGGAACTTTAAAAATGCAAAGTTTAAAATCTGAAACCCTTGTTATAGCTGAGATAGGAATTAATCACAATGGAAGCTTTAATTTAGCAAAAAAACTTATAGATCATTCCCTAGCCGCAGGAGCCAATGCAGTAAAGTTTCAAATTAGAAATTTAAAAGAAATTTACAATGAAAAAATTATAAGAGATCCAAATAATACTCAAACTGGCTCTCAATATATATTTAATCAGCTAGTAAAGTCCGAATTTTCCAAACAAAATATTTTGAAATTATTTGAGTATTCAAAAAAAAAAGGCCTCTTTGTTGGTGCTACTCCTTTTGATTTAAAGTCTTTAAAATTTCTAAAAAAATATATTGATAAAATTGATTTTATTAAAATTGGTTCTCCCGACTTTGATAATATTCCACTTGTATATGAGGCAGTAAAACAAAAAAAATATATCATTTTGTCTACTGGCATGAACAATGAAAACGAAATAAAAAAAATTTTAAATATAATTAAATTTAATAAAAATATAACAGCTTTTCTTCATTGTTGTAGTTCATATCCCGCAAGCGAAAGTGAAATAAATTTAAAATTTTTAAATAAACTAAAAAAAATTACTAATTGTACTGTTGGATATTCTGGCCATGAGAAAGGATTTTTTCCAACATTAATGTCTATTTATTTTGGAGCAAAAATAGTTGAGAGACATATAACATTAGATAAAAGTATGACAGGCCCTGATCACACTTCATCTTTAAGTTTTGTTGAATTTAAAAAAATGGTAAATGAAATTAGAAAAATTGATAAAATATCAAAAATCAATATTCTCAAGTATTTATTTAAAAATTTCAAGATCCACAAAAAAAGTATCTTTGTTGGTTCAGGAAAAAAAGACATCAATCAAAATGTAATGTTGAATAAATCTATACTTTCTAAATCTTTAGTATTTAAAAAAAATATAAAAAAAGAAACAATTTTAAGAAAAGAACATCTTGAATTAAAGTCTCCAGCAAATGGAATAAGTTATTTGGAGATCGACAAGTTTTTAGGAAAAAAACTTAAAAAAAATGTACTAAAACATGAGTATGTTTTGACAAATTCTATAAATAGTAAAAAAAATAATTTATTCAAAAATTTTAATTTAAAAAAAAAATGGGGATTAGTTTCAAGGTTAGGAGATTTAGAGGATTATATTGATAACAAAGCAGACCTTATCGAGATTCATCTGACTTGGAGAGAATTAGTTAGAGGAAAAATAATAAAAAATTTTATTAATAAAGACCTTGTTGTTCACGCTCCTGAATATTTTAATGACAAATTAGTTGATTTTACAACAAATGATAGAAAAATAACATCAAACAGTCTAGAAATGCTTGAAAATGTGATAAACTTTTCAAAAAATATTTCAAGTAATTTTAATATTAGTGACAATAATGGGCCAAGAGTTGTAGTTCACCCAGGAGGTCATTTTGAAAACTTTAGAAACAAAGTTAATTTAAAGGAAAAATATATTAATCTTAGTAAAAATTTAAATAAATTAAATTTAACTGGTATAAGATTACTTATTGAAAATATGCCTCCTTACCCTTGGTACTTTGGAGGTAAATATTATAATTACATATTTACTGATCCGAAAGAAATTCATAATTTTTGTACTGAAAAAAACTTTAAGATTTGCTTCGATACATCTCATGCTCAACTATACTGTAATAAAGAAAATTTAGATCTAGTGAATTTCTTAAGAAAAATTAAGAAACATGTAGCTTATTTTCATTTTTCAGACGCAATAGGTGTTGATGGAGAAGGAGTCCAAATAGGATCAGGCAATATAAAATTTTCAAGATTTTTAAAAGAGATATCAGATATGGATTTAGGTTTCATACCTGAGATTTGGCAGGGTCATCTTAATAATGGTAAAGGTTTTAATGTTGCTTTAAAAAATTTAAAAAAAATTCTAAGAAAAGTAGGTACAAATAAAAAATGTCATCATTAAAAAAAAAATTAAGAATTATAGCAATAATTCCATGTCGCTCAGGCTCAAAAGGTGTAAAGGATAAAAATATATTAAAATTATTTGGAAAACCTTTAATATATTATTCAATTTTATTTGCGAAATCATGTAATTTTATAGATAGAGTAATCGTTTCCACAGATAGTAAAAAATACGCAATAATTGCAAAAAAACTTGGAGCAGAGGTTCCAGTTTTGAGGCCAAAAAAAATATCGAAAGACAGTTCGTTAGATATAGAATTTTTTAAGCATATGATAAATTTTTTAAAAAATAAAGAGAAGTATTATCCAGACATTATCATTCATCTAAGACCGACTAATCCTATTAGAAAAGTAAAAATTATGAAAAAAGCATTAAATACTTTAGTAAATAAGAAAAACATAAGTTCCGTAAGATCTATATCAAAATTACCAAAAAATATTTATAAATGTTTTTACTTAAATAATAAAAATATTTTAGAGTCGGTTACAAAAAAATTTATTGACAATAAGGAATTTTTTAATTTACCAAGACAAATTCTTCCAAATTCTTATTATTTAAATGGTGTTTACGATGTTTTTAGGACCAAACTGATTAAAAAAAATATGATTTCAGGCAAAAAAATTTATGGACTTAAAACTAAAGAAAATTTAGATATTGATACCAAAGAAGATGTAAAAATTGCAAAAACGAAAAAAAAAATTTTTAAAAACTTTAAAAAATATATTTTAAACTTAATTTAAATCATAGAGCATTTTTGAAATGTTATATAACCTAAAAATCTGATTTGAGTATTCTTCAAACTTCTTATCTTTTTTATAACTCTTTAGGATTAAATTTATACGGTTTTTATCAAAATAACCTGCACTTAGATAATCACATGGATGATATTTATTAAAAATTTTTAAAATATATTTTCTAGTTTTTGGATTTGAAATAATCTCTAAAATTGGATCAGAATATTTTTTAACATCGTATAAATATGAGTGGTAGCCTTCTTCAAGAATACTTGGATAATCTAGATATCTTCTGAAGCTTTCCTTAAGAGGATATTTAATGTTTTTCATTTCTAAACTTCTACCCCAGTCTTGAGGCATTTTTGATAAGTAATCGTGCAATTTTGGATTCCAGTATGGCAAATACATTTCAAGATTATAGTAGTCTGCAAAATTATACATTGTACATATTGTTGATGCTTGCCAGTGAAATGAATTATATAAATTAATAAAACCTGAGTAGATTTGCTCTGGTTTTTCTATATTAATATTTGAAAAGTAGTTTTTTTTTAAATTTTCAAACAATTCTAGCTTAAGTTTTTCTTTTAATATTAAATTATTTTCTACATTTAAAGGAAGTCTTGCATTAGAATTAAATAAATTATTACATAATTCATAAAAAATATTTTTTATATTATAATTATTTAAATTTTTAATTTTATTAAATTTTTTTGAAGACACTTCTTTAAATATATAATCAGATTTATAACTTTTATTTAAGATTTTTTTCAAAAAATTTGGTGAATACAAATAGCAAATTTTTTTGTCTGAGTATTCTCTAAAACCATTTGACTCATGATCAATCAAAGAGAAAAATTGGGAAAAACCAAAATTATGAACACCATCACTTACCTCACCCGCATATGTTTCATTAGAAAAATTGGAATTACTTGATGATTTAGCCAATTTATAATGCATAAATGCAGCAAGAGTATTTGCCATCATTCTTTTTCCGCTTATTTCAGATATTTCCTCTGAATATTTTTCAAAATTTTTTATTAAGTTAACCTCTGTAAGTTTTACGTTGAAATTAAAATGTTTTTTTAATTTTAAAATTCTTTTTAGTTCAAAAATATTATAAATTTTACTTCTTTTAGATAACTTCTGAACAACAGTATGACCTAAGATATTCTTAGAACCATATATTTTCTTTTGATTTGCCGCGAGGTATGAACTATCAAAACCAGATGACATATATATATTTTTTTTACTTGTTTTTCCTAGTTTTCGTAAATATTCCTGATTTATTTTAAAGTACTCATTTATTTTACTGTCATCATATTTTTTTGTTTGAGTAAGAATTAATTTTTTTCTGTTAACATGAATTTTATTCTTTATGATAATTAATTCTTCATTCACTCCTATCCTTGATATTTCATTAAATAAAGTTTGTTTTTTTGCAGGCCTAATACCAATTACATTTAGGGAATGTCCAATGGCTAATTGATTTAGTGTTTTAAATTCTATTATTTTAACCAATAATTTAAAATTTGATGAAATATAAAAGTTATTTCTTTCCTGAAAGTAAAAAATATCAATTCTAGAAAATTGATCTACTGCAATTTTGATCTTGTTTTTATTGATATTCAAGTAACAAAATCGACCATCATAATTTTTTTTGATATTAATATTTTTACTATGGCTTATTTCATATATTTTGCCAAATATAAAGTTATAGCTCTTATTATGTTTTAAAATATTAACTTTATAATTAGTAAATAGATTATAATTTTCAATTCTTTTTTTAAATGACAAAATATTTAGGTCACATTTATTAGTAAATAAAAAATCTTTCATTTTAATATATCTTCGCAAAGCTTCATTATTTTGTAGGAAAAAAATATACTATTATAATGTCTCGTATTACCAGATTTATAAAAAAGTTTCCACATTTTTAGAAATCCTGGCTTATATTTATTTTGTTTATATTCATCAATATGACCAATCTTTTTTGGTAGGTAAAAATTTTCATAATTAATAGTTTTTTTTGTCATACCTTCTAGCTCAGACATAAATTCTATAGGTTTTAAAATATAAGTCTTCTTTTTGTTGTAAATATCAATAGAAAAGTTCTGAGAAGATCCAAAGCATATATCAAGAGAAACTATATTACGATTTTTTGCATTAAAAAGGACTGTAATCAACTTTTTATTTTTAATTTTATAAGTAATTTTTAAATTATCAAATAGAAATAATAAGATCGAAATTATATGACAGCTATTTTTTTTAAAATTTTCTTTATTAGTCTCAGGTATAAATACTTTAATGAATGAATTTTTTATTTTTTTTTTTTTTAGAAAAGAAATCGATTGATAAAATATTCTATTATATGCAACAAAAATATTTTTTCTTTTTTGATAAAATTTTTTAATATTTTTGGAATTAAAAGATATAGGTTTTTCGACTAAAATTTTTTTATCTAATTTTAGAAATTCATTAAGTATTTTGTCAGTATCTTCTATCCTAGGTGCAATTAAGTAATGCATATTTTTAAAATTTTTGTGGTCATTTAGCATTTTTCTCCAATCAAAATATACTTTTTTAAATCTATATTTTTTATTAAGGGCAATAATATTTTTAGATTTTTTATTTGTAGTGCATATGTCTCTTAAAACAAAACCACATCTTTTTGCAGCATCCAAATGATGGTATATGATATTGGAAGATCCAATAATTGACAAATTTTTCATTATCATATTTATATAATACAATTGATAAATATTTATATAATATAATTTATACTAGTAATAATATTTAATGAAAATTTTAATAGTTGGATTTGGCAAGATGGGAAACTCCCATTTTAAGTCTTTTTTGGCATCCAAGAAAAATTATCAAATTTATATTGTTGATAAAAAATTTATTAAGGAATCTAAAAAAATTTATAAAAATAAAAAAATACAATATTTACCATATTTACCAAAAAAAAAATTTTTCCATTTAACAATAATAGCTACCAATTCAAATGAAAGATATGAAATAATAAAAAAAATAACAGATAACAATAAATTAAAATATTTAATATTGGAAAAATTTTTGTTTAACGAGACAAACTATTATGAAAAAGTAAAAAAAATTATTCAAAATCATAAAATAAAAGTATTAGTTAATGTTTGGGGAAGATTAATTTTAGAACCAATATTAGAAAAATTAAACAGAAAAGATATCCTTAAAATTAAAATAATCGTTAAAAAAGGAGAATTATTAACAAATTTAATTCATTTTTATGATTTCATTTGTTGTTTATTAGGAAAAAATTTTGTTCTTAGTTCCAAGAATAAAATTAAATTTATTAAATCGAGAAGAAAAGGATATCTAGAAGGAGTTTCTGATCTTTATTCAACAAAAAAACCACATATTTCAATAAAAAATAAAAGCCTGATCAATTATCACATGTTTAAAATAGATTTAAAAAAAGACTCATATAAAATTAAAATTAATTATAGTGGTAAATGCGAATATTTTTTGAATAATAAAAAAATCTTAGAAAAACAATTTCCATTTTCATACTTAGTAACTGAAAATTTTTTTTTACAAAAATTAAAAAATATTTTAACAATTTTAATATAATCACATTACTATCTTTAAATATAATCAAATTATTAAAAAAACAGAGCAAAAAAAAAATATGTATAACGTAAAACAAAAAATTCTTTTTTGTATTCAAAATCCTTTTGCTATTGATAATTTATTTAATCAGTTAGAGGTTTTAAATAAAAATTATGATATTACGATTATTACTACAAACTATCTCTTAGACGAGAATAAAAAAAAAAAATATATAGAATTTATGAACTCTATTAATTTAAAAAATATTTTTTTTATTCCTTTTTATGTGTCAAAATTAAAAAGAGATATTAAATCTATGTTTGCTACGCATTTATTTATTTCAAAACTAAATAAAACCATAAATTTTGAAAAATTTTCTGCGTGCATTATTGAAAACGATTTTTATATTTGGCAGAGAATTATACTAGAAAAATTAATATCAAAAAAATGTTTACAAGTTGGAATAGACCTTGATGGTGTAACTTTACCACTCGATACTTTCAGAGATCTTATAGAAGGGGAGAACATATGGCAAATTGTCAAAAAACTGCATAAAAGAAGAGAACTAATCTCTATTAGAAAAAAAAAAAATATTATTAAAAGCTTCAGCGATGTATTTGACAGAATAAAAGACAACATTATTGATAGAAAAATCTTATCGCTAATTTTCTATCAAAAAAAATTCAATTATAAGCCTTTAAATTTGAATTTATTGGATACAGGATCATTTGATTATAAAATAAGTTTTTTTTTTAGTTCATATTATTTTTGGAGTAAAATTTATACTAAAAAAAATAATTTTTTAATAGAATTTAAGAATAAATGTAATTGTAAAAAAAAAATAGTAAAAAATAAAGTTTTATTTATTTCACCAATTTTAAAATACACTTTAAATGGCACAATTATATCAAATATAATCGATAATTTAGTATCGTTTTTTAATAAGTTGAAAACCGAAAATTTGCATCTTGACAAAATTGATTTTAGGTTTCATCCAATGCAAGATGGCAAAGTGATTAAACTTGTAAATAAAATTATTAATGAAAAAAATATAAAAATCATAAAATTAGTAAATAGTTCAGAATCTTTAAATGATATAGCATGCAATTATCATAGTGTGATAGGAGGTTTAAGCGGAGCTTTATTTTATCTAAAAAATTCATGTAATTATATTAATGTGTATTGTTTAAAGTCTCTAAGCATTGACTTTTTCGGCAAAAATTATTTTTTAAAATTAATAAATGAAAAAATTGATTATTATAATGATAAAGAGAAAATATTTGAAGATTATGAAAATTCAATAAAAAATATTACATTAAAAAAGGATAAGAAAGACTTAAATAATCTTTTAAAAGTATTGATTAATAATTCAACCAAACACACTACAAACTAAGTGACCAATCAAATGATGGGTTTCTTGAATATTTGCAGTATTGTTTGATGGTACTATAAACGAGTGTTTTGCAACTTTACGGCATTTCCCACCTTTATTTCCAAGCATAGCTATTGACATTATTTTTTTTTGTTTCGCTTTTTTTAAAACATTTATAATATTTTTGCTATTTCCTGATGTAGACATTACTATTAACAAATCATTTCTGTTAGCATTACCTTCAAATTGTCTTTCAAAAATTTTATCATAGCCAAAGTCATTCGCTATACATGTTATAACAGATGTATCAGTTGTTAATGAAATTGCACTAAGTGGTTTTCTATTTTTTTTATATCTGCCTACTAGTTCCCCAGCTATATGCTCACAATCTGCTGCTGATCCTCCATTTCCAGCTAAAAAAACTTTACCATTTCTTCTGTATGTTTTTCTAATCTCTTTAGCAATAAAAAGTGTTACATTTAAAATTAAATTTTTATGTTTTTCCAATAGATTTAAATGATTTATTATGTGTTGGTTAATTTTTTTTTTCATTATTAGTTAAATATTAATGCAATTTTTGACTAAATTTAAGTATTTTATATGGAATCTTAGCTAAAATAGCTGTTTGTTTATCAGAATATTTGTCTCCAATTAAGATTGATTTACTTAAATTTATGTTCCAATTTTTTTGAGCCAATTTTATCATCCCAATATTAGGTTTTCTTAAATTTTTATTTTTAGTATAAATTTTTTTCTTAGAGTCTTTAAAGTATGGTGCATAAAAAAATTCATCAATATGTGCTCCATTTTCAATAAATTTTTCATTCATGTATATATGTAATTTTTTTACATCATTTTCACTATAATAACCTCTTCCAATGCCAGACTGATTTGTAATTACGAATACATAAAAATTTTTGTCATTAAATTTTTTTACATATTTGAATATATTGTTTCTCCAAATAATTTCATTTTTTTTAAATACGTATCCACTATCTTTATTTATAACCCCATCTCTGTCCAAAAAAAGAGCAGGCTTATAACCTATTTTTCTTAAAAATTGTGGAAGTTTTTTTAAATCTTTTAATGTACCCATATCAATAAAATCATTTGAATATACTTTTCCAAACAATTGTTTCTTATAAATTAGTTTTGTGAATATTTTTTTTTCTAAAGAACCTCTTTTGTCCAGAAGTTTAATTATTTTTTTTGAAAAAATACACATTCCAGAATGTATAAATTTAGATTTTTTGCTGACATCTATTTTTAATTTATTCCCTTTATTAATTAAAAAAGTGTCATATCTTTTATTATTTTTAACTTTTTTTAATGCCAATAAAGCTATTTGTCTTCTACTTCCAAAATTTAAAAAAAAATCACAAAGATTAATGTCAAACAAAGTATCACCATTACAAAAAAAAAAATTGTTTTTTAAGTACTTTTTTGCATTCAGCAATGCTCCGGAGGATCCCAATAAGGATTTTTCGATAATACACTTTATTTTAATATTAAAATAAAATTTATTATGAAATTTTTTTTTAAATAAATCACTTTTATAATGGCAGAGTAAAAGAACCTCAGTAATTCCATATCTACTAAGGTTTTTAATAATATGCTCTAATACTGTAAGATTATTTACAACAACCAAGGGCTTAGGTATTCTCTTTGTGATTCTACCCAACCTTGTACCAAGTCCTCCACACAATATAACCGCTTGTTTAATTGTCATTTAATTTAATAATTATTTTTATTTTGATTAAAATTGTTAATTTTAAATACTTTGTATAATTCTTCGATACCATCATTAAGACTGACTTTGGTTCTAAATCCAATTCTTTCAATCTTTTTATTGCTTACAAAATAATCTCTTTTATCTGGATCAGATTTATTTTTTTTTATATTAATTTTAAGGTTTTTAATTATTTTTTTTATTGATTTAGCTAGCTCTATTTTTGTTAAATTAGCATTTGAAAGTCCAAGGTTATAAATATTCCCCTTCATTTTTTGAAAATTTTTAATTGAGAATAAGAAGGCATTAGATATATCTTTTACATGTATATAATTTCTTCTAAAGTTAGGTTCAAATATTTCTAACTTATTTTTTAATACAGCCTCTCTTACTAAAAAATTAACAAGTAAATCAGTTCTCATTCTATAAGAGTATCCAAAAACTGTAGCCAATCTGAAAACAATTGAATTTTTATGATTAAGTATAATTTTTTCCGCTTGCACTTTTGTTTTTCCGTATAAAGATATTGGATTTAGAGTAGATTTTTCATCACAATAACTATTTTTTTTTCCTATTCCATAGCCCGAATTAGTATTGGGATAAATTATTTTTTGATTATTTGAAATTTTAGATAAAATAAATTTTATATTATTATAATTAATTTCCTTTGCGATTTTTGGAAATTTTTTACATAGTGGTGCACCTACTAAGGCAGCAAGTGGAATAATAAGATCTTTTCCTTTTAATTCATTTATGAGAATATTTTTATTTCTAACATCTGCTTTAATAAATTTAAAATTTTTGAAACCTAAAAGGTGAGAAAGCGAATTTTTTTCAAATTTTAAGTTATCAATTACTGTTACAAAGTAACCTTTTTGAACTAGATCTGATACAAGAACGGATCCAATATACCCCGCACCTCCAGTTATAAGTATTTTTTTTATTTTCATTATAATTTTATAATGTATTTAAAATTTCACAAAGTCTTTTAATTTTTTTTACT
>CACDFC010000004.1 GCA_902552035.1 uncultured Pelagibacteraceae bacterium
CTTCATGCTTACATTATTTACTATATTATTTTAGGTTTTAGTATTTTTTTTTTTTTATTTATTTTATTTTTAAAAAATATTGAATTAAGAAAAAATATTATTCTTCTCACATACACTCTTTTATTTCTTTCATTTTTTTCTGAGATATTAATAAGTATTTTTTTTAAAAAAGTAGATATTGTAGAATTAAACCAGAATATAAGAGAAAACAGAGCAAAATTAATATTAAAAAAATTTAATCAAAAAATAGATACTAGGTCCCAAATCGAAATTCAAAAAGATTTGAAAAAAAAAGGTATAGATGCTTCTATATTAGTCACCCCTTTTAGAATGCTACCTGATGAAGGTATTCCTTATTATGAAAAAGATAATTTAATTTCTAAAGAAAAAATCTTACCATTATCGGGCATATCCAATAAACTTTATGTTGGAGGGTCAGAAAGTGGAAATTATAAATTTTATAAATCTGATAGATATGGATTCAATAATCTAGATAATGACTGGGATAGAGATAATGTTATTTTAATGATAGGAGACTCCTTTGCACACGGAGCTTATTTAAATTTTGAGGAAAATTTTACTGGGAATTTAAGGAGACTTTTTAAAAAAGGAGTTTTAAGTTTAGCACAGCCAAATAATGGACCTTTATTAGAATTAGCGACTTTAAAGGAGTATGGAAAAAATCTTAATACTCAAACTATAATTTGGATGTATTACGAAGGAAATGATTTAATTGAATTTATAGAGGAAAAAAAATCTAAAATACTTATTAAATATTTATCAAATAATTTTAGTCAAAATCTTATATTCAAGCAAAAAAAAATAGAAAATTCATATGGAATATATGTTTCAAAAAAAATTGAGAAATATGGTTTAGGCAACAACACAACCCATAGAGAAATTTTATCATTAAGGGATTTTAATAATAATGCTATTATTTCAATAATGAAATTACAGAGACTAAGAGAATTTTTATTTGGTTTATTCACTGAAAAAATTAAAAATATTAGCCATAAAAATACAACATCTCATTTAAGAGAAGTTCTAAAAGAAGCAAAAAGAATTTCTGATGAAAAAAATGCAACTTTTTATTTTGTTTATCTTCCAAGCTCGTCTAGATACTTAGAAAATTATAATGATAACCTAAAAAAAAAAAATTATTATAGAGAGGAAGTATTAAAAATAGTTAAAGAACTAAATATTAATTTAATTGATATTTATGAGGAAATATTTAGAGATCACAAAAATCCTTTATCTTTTTTTCATTTTGAAATGCATTCTCATTATAATAAAAATGCTGTAGAAGATATATCTTTTAAGATATATAATAATATTAGTAAAAAATAGAATATAAATTAAAAATGAGTTTTCTAAAAGAGTTTATAATTTTTTTGTTATCTAGGAAAAAATATTGGCTATTCCCAATTATATTAGTATTAGTAATATTTGGTGGTTTAATAATTCTTAGTCAAGGGTCAGCTGTAGCGCCATTCATTTATACAATCTTTTAGTGACTTCTATTTTAGGTATATCTGCTTTCTATCATGACAGTGCTGCTTCGATGATTATTGACGGTGAAATTATTTCAGCTGCTCAAGAAGAAAGATTTTCTCGAAAAAAACACGACTCAAGTTTTCCAACGAATGCAATTAATTTTGTTTTAAATTTCTCAGGTTTAAAATTGAGCGATATAGACTTTATCGTCTTTTATGAAAAACCTTTCTTGAAATTTGAGAGATTATTAGAAACATATGTTGCTTTTGCACCCAGAGGAATAAAATCTTTTTATAAATCCATGCCTATTTGGTTAAGAGATAAATTATTTCAAAAGAAAATCATTTTTAATAATTTGAGAGAAATTGATAATAACTTTAAAAACGAAAATAAAATATTATTTTCTGAGCATCATTTAAGTCACGCTGCAAGTGCTTTTTATCCATCGCCATTTAAGGAAGCAATAATTTTAACTGCTGATGGTGTAGGAGAGTGGGCTACTACAACTGTTGCAATTGGAAAAGGAAAAGATCTTAGTATTAAAAAGGAAATACATTTTCCACATTCATTGGGTTTATTGTACTCAGCTTTTACTTACTATACTGGTTTTAAAGTAAATAGTGGAGAGTATAAACTAATGGGCTTAGCACCTTATGGTGATCCCATTTATACAGAAAAGATTTTAAATAATTTAATTGATGTTAAAGAAGATGGTTCTTTTAAATTGAATCAAAATTACTTTGATTATGCTACTGGACTGACCATGATTAATAATAAATTTAATAATTTATTTGGGAAAAAATCTAGAAATCCAAAAACAGATAAAATTACAAAATTTCATATGGATATTGCTGCATCTATTCAAAAAGTTACTGAGGAAATTATCTTAAAGCTAGCAAAATCACTTAAGGATGAATTTAAAATTGAGAATCTTTGTTTAGCAGGAGGAGTAGCTTTAAATTGTGTTGCTAATGGCAAATTATTAAAAAGTAATTTATTTAAAAATATATGGGTACAACCAGCATCAGGAGATGCCGGTGGCTCTTTAGGCGCTGCATTAGCTGTTTGGCATTTAGAGCTTAACAATTCCAGAGAAGTAAATATTAATGACTCTATGAAAGGATCATATCTAGGACCTTCATATTCTCAAGACACAATTGAAAAAGAATTAATCAAAATAGGTGCAAAATTTGAAAAATTTAGTGACAAAGAAATAATTGAAAAAACTTCTGACTTTTTGATTAATGGGAAAGCAATAGGTTGGTTTCAAGGGAGAATGGAGTTTGGTCCGAGAGCATTGGGTTGTAGATCTATATTAGGAGACCCTAGATCTGACAAAATGCAAAAAAATCTTAACCTTAAAGTAAAATATAGAGAAAGCTTTAGACCTTTTGCACCTTCAGTTTTGAGAGAGGATTTGAACACTTGGTTTGATATGAATGTTGATAGTCCGTATATGTTATTGGTTGCAGATATTATTTCAAATAAAAAAATTGAAATGACTGAAAAACAAAAAAAACTTTTTGGAATTGAAAAATTGAATATTAAAAAATCAGAAATTCCCGCAGTTACTCATGTAGACTTTTCAGCTAGAATTCAAACAGTTATAAAAGTGACTAATCAAAGGTATTATAATTTAATTTTAAAATTTAAGGAAAAAACTGGATGTCCAGTATTAGTTAACACTTCATTTAACGTCAGGGGAGAACCAATAGTGAATTCACCAACCGATGCTTTTAATTGTTTTATGGGAACTGAATTAGATTACCTTGTCATTGAAAATTTTATTTTAGAAAAAAATAAACAAGACCTTGATTTAAAAAAAGATTATAAAAAAGAATTTGAACTTGATTAATTATATATAGATTTAATTTTCTCTGCTAAATCCAAATAGATTTTAGAAATTTTGTGATCAGGTGATGCCTCTACTATCGGTGTCCCTTGATCACCATATTTTCCGACTTCAGAGTTAATTGGTATTTCACCAAGAAAATTCTTTTTAAATTCATTAGCTGTTCTTTTAACTCCTCCCTCACCAAAAATTGGATATTTTTTTCCATCGTCCCCTAAAAAATGACTCATATTATCTACTAAACCAATTATTTTTACTCCCAGCTTATCAAACATATTTATTCCTCTTTTAACGTCTTGAAGAGCAATTTCTTGAGGAGTTGATATTATTATAACCCCATCCATATTAATTTCTTGAGAAAATGTTAATTGTGTATCACCTGTTCCTGGAGGCATATCCACAATTATAAAATCAAGATCTTTCCATGCTACTTTTTGAGTAAAAGTCCTTATTGCACTTGTTACCATTGGTCCTCTCCATATCATTGGAGTTTGTTCTTCTGTTAAGAAACCAATAGACATACATTGAATGTCATATTTAAGAATTGGATTAAGTATACTTCCTTCATTAGTAGGCTTTTCATTTATAGAAAATAGTTTTGGAAGAGAAGGTCCATATATATCTGCGTCAAGTAAACCAACCTTGCATCCTATTTTTTTTAGAGCTAACGATATATTTGTCGCAAACGTCGATTTTCCTACTCCTCCTTTAGCGCTCGAAATTGCAATAGTGAATTTTGTTCCATTTATAGGGTTTTTTTTAATATTTTTTGTTTGAGCTTTTACCTTTAATTCTTCATTTATACCTGGGTTTTTATTATTCATAAATTTAAGTTACCTTGTTTTTAACAATAAAGACACTATATAGAGTGTCATATGAGCATTTTTAAAAATCAAAGTCCGTGGGGAACACCACCACCAGGAGGTGGAGGTGGAGGTAACGGAGGTTTTAGAAGAGGCCCAACCCCCCCAGACATTGAAGAAGTAATAAAAAAAATTCAAAATTCTATAAACAAAATTTTGCCAGGTGGTGGTAAAGGTGGAGCAAAATCTATAATTTTAGGTTTAGTCGTGCTTTCTTTAATATGGGTTGCGAGTGGATTATATAGAGTGCTACCTGATGAACAAGGAGTGGTTTTAAGATTTGGAAAATTCGTAAAAACAACTCAACCAGGTTTAAATTATCATTTTCCTTATCCTATTGAAAGTGTTTTAACACCCAAGGTAACTAAGGTTAACAGGATGGATATTGGATTTAGATCTGAAAGAGATACAGGTTTTAGTTCTAGTGCTGTTGCTGATGTTCCAGAGGAAAGCTTGATGCTTACAGGTGATGAAAATATAGTTAATATAGATTTTTCAGTTTTTTGGGTAATTAAAGATGCAGGAAATTTTTTATTCAAAATTCAAGATCCTCAAGGAACAGTGAAAGCAGCTGCAGAAACTGCGATGAGAGAGGTAATTGCAAGGTCAAATATTCAATCAATTTTAACAGAAGGAAGGTCAGTAATAGAAACTGATACAGAAACAATTATTCAAAAAATATTAGATGAGTACAATTCAGGAATTCAAGTTACGCAAGTACAAACTCAAAAAGCAGATCCACCCGACCAGGTGATTGATGCATTTAGAGATGTACAGGCTGCAAGAGCAGACATGGAAAGATCTAAAAATGAGGCTGAAGCTTATGCTAATGACGTTATACCAAGAGCACGAGGAGAAGCAGCAAAGATACTACAAGCTGCTGAAGCTTATAAAAAAGAGGTAGTTGCAAAAGCAGAAGGTGAAGCAAGTAGATTTGTATCAATATTTGACGAATATAAAAAAGCAAAAACTGTAACTAAGGATAGAATGTATTTAGAAACCATGGAAAAAGTACTTGCCGATATTAATAAAGTAATAATAGAACAAAATGCAGGTTCTGGAGTGGTTCCATACTTACCATTAAATGAACTTCAAAAGAAAGCTACAAACTAATGAATGCTAAAAAAATTTTAATACCAATAATAATTCTAATATTCGCTACATTATATTTCTCAATATTTATTGTTAAAGAAATAAACCAGGCGATAGTTCTTCAATTTGGTGATCCAAAAAGAATTATAGAAAAACCAGGACTAAACTTTAAAATACCGTTTATTCAAAATGTTGTTTTTTTAGATAAAAGAATTTTAAATTTAGATACACCTCCAGAAGAGGTAATTGCATCAGATCAAAAGAGATTAATTGTTGATGCTTTTGCAAGATTTCAAATTGTTGACCCTTTAAAGTTTTATATTTCGGTTGGAAACGAAAGAGTTGCAAGATCTAGATTATCAACAATTATTAACTCAAGAATAAGGAACGTTCTAGGTAGGCAAAGATTGCAAACACTTTTATCCGAGGACAGAACTAAACAAATGTCATTAATTCAAGATGGTGTAAATGTAGAGGCAGAAAATTTTGGAATAAATATTGTAGATGTCAGAATTAAGAGAGCTGATTTACCACCGGCTAACAGCGAAGCAATTTTTAGAAGAATGCAAACTGAAAGAGAGAGAGAAGCAAAAGAATTTAGAGCAAAAGGTGCTGAAATGGCAATTACAATTACATCAACAGCCGATAAAGAAGTAACAGTTATTTTAGCAGAGGCAGAAAAAAAATCCGAGATTATGAAAGGTGAAGGGGACGGGCAAAGAAACAAAATTTTTGCTGGAGCCTTTGGTCAGGATCCAGAATTTTTTGCTTTTTATAGATCAATGCAAGCATATGAAAAAGCTTTAATTGGTGGAGAGACCTCACTAATTTTATCTCCTGATAGTGAGTTTTTTAAATTCTTTGGAAATATAAAACCTCAAACACAGTAAATTTCATGAAAGAATTGATCATTGCATTTGGTCTTTTCTTATTTATAGAAGGAATTTTATACGCCATATTTCCATCAAAAATGAAAAGTATGTTAAAAAAATTAAATGATATAAATGATAGTCAGCTAAGAACAGGAGGACTAATTTTTGCTATTCTCGGATTTATAATAGTTTGGTATTTCAAGAGTTAAAAAATGAAATTAATAAAATTCAACATCTACATCATTTTTTTATGCTTTTTTATAGGCATTAAAAGTTCTGCGCAAAGCATTCCAAGTTCATTTGCAGACCTTGCTGAAAAGTTAATGCCATCTGTCGTCAATATCTCAACAACACAAACAATTACAACAACAAGATCTAATCCATTTCCATTTGAATTCCCTCCTGGATCACCTTTTGAAGATATGTTTAAAGAATTTGGAACTCCCCAACAAAGGCAGGCAAGTGCACTTGGTTCAGGCTTTATAATTGACGAAAAAGGCATAGTCATTACAAATAATCATGTAATACAAGGTGCAGATGATATTGTAGTAAGAGTTAACGGTGAAGAAGAATATAAAGCAAAGATAGTTGGTGCTGATCCTCTATCAGATGTTGCTGTATTACAAATAGAGTCAGATGAAAAATTCATACCAGTTCAATTTGGAGATTCAGATAAAGCTAGGATTGGAGATTGGGTAATTGCCATAGGAAATCCTTTTGGATTAGGAGGTACTGTCACTTCAGGGATTATTTCAGCAAGAAATAGAAGCATTGGATTAGCAAGATATGAGGATTTTATACAAACAGACGCTTCAATCAATCAAGGAAATTCAGGAGGACCTTTATTTGATTTAAATGGCAATGTTATAGGAATTAATACAGCTATCTTAGGTCAATCAGGATCAATAGGAATTGGTTTTGCAATTCCGTCAAATAGTGCGCAAAAAGTAATAAAACAACTTATTAAATACGGAGAAACAAAAAGAGGATGGTTAGGTGTAAGAATTCAAGTCGTAACTGATGAAATAGCTAACGTTGAAAAATTAGATAGAGCAAGAGGTGCATTAGTTGCAAGCGTTGCAGAAGACAGTCCCTCAGATGATGCAGGAATTAAAGCAGGGGATATAATTTTAGAATTTAATGGAGTTTTAATTAACGAGATGAAAGAGTTACCAAAAATAGTTGCCGAAACAGAAGTTGGTAAAATGGTGAAAGTCAAAGTGTGGAGAAATCAAAGAGAAATTACTAAAACTATAAAATTAGGAAGACTTGAAACCTCAGAGGACTTTAAAGCTGAAGCAAAACCAGAAAAACCAAAAAAACAAGTTTCAATTGAAGGTTTAAAATTAACAGTCAGACTTTTAACCAAAGAAGATATTGAGGCAAGAAAATTACCTTTAAATACTACTGGAGTAGTTGTTACAAAAATTGACCCAGAGAGTCCTGTTAAAGATTTAAAACTTAATAATATAATAGTTGAAGCTCAAAGAAAAAAAATAAAAACAATTGGTGAATTAGAAAATCTTGTTAAAATTGCTTTAAGAAGTAATGACAAGACAATGTTAATAGCTATTTATAATAATCAAAACCAAAGACGTTATATTGGTGTAAAACTAGATTAATAAATGGACCTTAAGTCCAAGATAATTTTAATTGCAGGACCAACCGCTTCTGGAAAATCAAAATTTGCAATAAAATTTGCCAAAAAAATAAATGGGGAAATTATAAATGCAGATAGTATGCAAGTTTATAAAGAACTAAGTATTTTAACCGCAAGACCAAAAAAAGAGGATTTAAAAAAAATAAAACATCATTTATATGGGTTTCAAACAGTTAAAAGAAATTTTTCAACTGGGAATTGGCTCAAACTTGTAAAAACAAAAATCAAACAAATTAAAAAAAAAAAAATGACTCCAATTTTAGTTGGCGGAACAGGACTATATTTTAAAGCATTAACCCATGGGCTTGTTAAGATGCCAAAAATTCCTTTAAGATTTAGAAATAATATAAGAAAATTGCACAAGAAAAAAGGTCAAAGTATATTTCATAAAGAATTAATTAAATTAGACCCTTTAGCAAAAAACAAAATTAATCCAAATGATGCTCAAAGATCTATCAGGGCCTATGAAATAAAGAAATACTCAAAAAAATCAATTTTTAAATTTTTTAAAGAAACTAACAACAGCTTTTTTGACAAAGATTTCTTTAAAATTTATATAGAATTTCCAAGATCTGAACTTATAAAAAGAATTAATAAAAGAGTTGATAAAATATTCAAAGATGGTGTCACTAATGAGGTGAAAAGTTTTTTGAAGTACAAAGTCAATAAACATAAAAGTGTAGCAAAAGTCATAGGACTTAATGAAATTGAGAAATATTTGAAAAAAGAGCTTAATTTAAGTCAAACAAAAGAGTTAATTTCCATAAAAACAAGACAATATGCAAAAAGACAAACTACTTGGGCCAGAGGTCAGATGTCTAACTGGCAAAAAATAGACTACAAAGATCTGAATTCATTGCTCAAAAAAATTTAAATTTTCAACTCTTAAACTTGACCTATTAGCACAACTTCAGCTAGATTGGATATATGCCAAAATTATCTACAGGAGCTGAGATTGTTTTTAAGTGTCTAGAGGACCAAAAAGTTGAATATATTTTTGGTTATCCTGGTGGTGCTGTATTACCAATATATGACGAATTAAAAAATCACTCCTCATTAAAACACATTTTAGTAAGACACGAACAAGGTGCTGGCCATGCAGCTGAGGGTTATGCAAGATCATCTGGTAAACCAGGAGTAGTTTTAGTTACGTCTGGACCTGGTGCAACAAACGTTGTGACAGCTTTAACCGATGCTTATATGGACTCTATTCCATTGGTTTGTATATCGGGACAAGTACCAACACACCTAATTGGTACAGACGCTTTTCAAGAATGTGATACAACTGGGATAACTAGACCATGCACAAAACATAATTGGTTAGTTAAAGACATTAAAGATCTATCAAAAATAATTCATAAAGCTTTTGAGGTTGCAACTACAGGTCGCCCAGGACCTGTCTTAGTAGATATCCCTAAAGATATCCAATTTCAAAAGACAACTTATTCAAAATATATTAAAAAGAAAAAATTAAATGGAAAAAAATCTAATTCATTTAATAAATCTGACATTGATGAATTAATTAAATTAATGTCAAATGCAAACAAACCAATTTTTTATACTGGTGGAGGCGTAATTAATTCTGGACCAAAAGCAAGTGATCTATTAAGAGAATTGGTTTACCTGACTGGTTTTCCTATAACCTCAACTCTTCAAGGATTAGGATCTTTTCCAGGAGATGATGCTCAATTTTTGGGAATGCTTGGTATGCATGGAACATATGAGGCAAACAATGCAATGCATGATTGTGATTTAATGATCAATATAGGAGCAAGATTTGATGATAGAATTACTGGAAAGATAGATGAATTTTCGCCTAAATCAAAAAAAGTTCATATTGATATTGATCCATCATCAATAAACAAAAATGTTAAAGTTGAATTACCAATTGTAGGGGATGTTCAAGATGTAATTTCATCAATAATTAAAAAAATTAAAAAGACCAAGCCTAATTTTGCAAAATCTAACAGGCAAAAAATTTCTAAATGGTGGGAAAAAATACAAAAATGGAGACAAAAAAAGTCACTTAACTATATTAATAGTACAGAGACTATAAAGCCTCAATATGCTGTTCAAAGACTTTATGAATTAACTAAAAATAAAGATACTTATATCACAACCGAAGTCGGACAACATCAAATGTGGGCTGCACAACACTATAAATTTGATAAACCGAATAGATGGATGACATCAGGAGGTCTTGGGACTATGGGTTATGGATTGCCTGCTGCTGTAGGAGTTCAAGTTGCTCATCCTAATAAGTTAGTAATTGATATTGCTGGAGAGGCCTCTGTGTTAATGACTATGCAAGAAATGTCTACAGCTGTTCAATATAGTCTGCCAATAAAAATCTTTATATTAAATAATGAATACATGGGTATGGTTAGACAATGGCAAGAACTTCTTCACGATAAAAATTATTCTGAGAGTTATACTGCAGCTTTACCGGATTTTGTTAAATTAGCGGAAGCTTATGGATGTGTTGGAATAAGGGCTACAACTCCTGAAGAACTAGATGATAAGATCATTGAAATGGTAAATACAGATAGACCTGTAATATTTGACTGTTTAGTAGATAAACAAGAAAACTGTTTTCCAATGATACCTTCTGGGAAACCTCATAATCAAATGCTTTTAGGCCCAAAAGACCAAAAGGAAAATAAAATTACTCGAAAAGGAAAAATCTTAGTTTAATGGCAAAGTCAAAATCAGCTTATAGCGTTCCCGGAAAAAAAGGAAAATTAGACACCCACATTATTGTTGTCTGGGTAGATAACGAGTCTGGGGTTCTTGCACGTGTTGTTGGTCTTTTTTCTGGAAGGGGATATAACATTGAGTCTTTAGCTGTTGCTGAAGTTGATTCAAAACTAAGTATTTCTCGAATTACAATTGTTACTACTGGTACACCCCAGGTAATTGAACAAATAAAACTACAATTAAAAAAATTAGTTCCAGTTCATAAAGTTGCTGATTTCAAAAGAGAGGATAAAAAAGTTATTTTCAAGGAAATGGCACTTTTTAAATTTGTTGGAAATAACAACAGAAGACAAAAAGCTTTAAATGCTTGTAAAAAGTATGATGCAGTAATATTAGATAACACAAACAAATCTTGCGTTATACAAATTACGGCTTTAAGAAGAGAAATCGATAAAATGTCAATTAATTTGAAAAAATTTGGATTAATAAGTATCTCAAGAACAGGCGCAGTGGCAATGACCAGAGGTTCTGAAGTATTTAAATAATTATAAGGAGAAAAATATGAAAATGTTTTATGAAAAAGATACCAATGTAAATTTAATAAAAGATAAAAAAATTGCTATATTTGGATATGGTAGCCAAGGTCACGCTCATGCATTAAACCTTAAAGATAGTGGTGTTAAAGAAGTTGTAGTTGCACTAAGAGATGGATCCTCTAGCAGACAGAAAGCAGAATCAAAAGGATTAAAAGTTATGAATCTTTCAGATGCAGCTGAATGGGCTGATGTTATTATGATTTTAACTCCGGATGAATTACAAGCTTCAATATATAAAAATCATATTGAGCAAAGAGTTAAAGAAGGCACATCAATAGCTTTTGCTCATGGATTAAATATTCATTATGATTTAATCAAAGCAAGAAAAGACCTTGACGTTTTTATGGTTGCTCCAAAAGGACCTGGGCATTTAGTTAGAAGCGAGTTTGAGAAAGGTGGTGGTGTGCCTTGTTTATTTGCTGTGCATCAAAATGGATCTGGTAAAGCAAGAGATATTGCAATGTCTTATGCATCAGCTATTGGTGGAGGCAGATCTGGAATTATAGAGACAACTTTTAAAGATGAAGTCGAGACAGATTTATTTGGAGAACAAACAGTACTTTGTGGTGGATTAGTTGAATTAATTAAAAATGGTTACGAAACATTAGTTGAAGCTGGATATGAGCCTGAGATGGCATATTTTGAAACTGTTCATGAAGTAAAATTGATAGTTGATTTAATTTATGAAGGTGGAATTGCTAATATGAACTATTCTATCTCAAATACTGCTGAATATGGTGAATATGTTACTGGACCAAAAATTATTAATAAAGAGGAAACAAAGAGAAGAATGAAGGAAGTTTTGGAAAATATTCAATCTGGTAAATTTACCAAACAATGGATGGATGAGTGTAAAAATGGTCAAAAAAACTTCCTTAAAACAAGAGAAAAGCTTGCGGACCATCCAGTTGAAAAAGTAGGGGCTTCATTAAGAGCAATGATGCCATGGATAAGTAAGAAGAAATTAGTAGATAGCGATAAGAAGTAAAAAATTGTTATATTTTTAATATTTTACCTATTTTATTTTGCAATCTTTACGGGAGAATGTATTATGCCCGAGCTGAATTTATTACAAAATGATTGATAAAGAAAAAGTTTATATTTTTGACACTACAATGCGTGATGGTGAACAATCACCGGGTGCATCAATGAGTGTTGAGGAAAAAATCCAAATATCTAGGGTATTTGATGAAATGGGAATTGATATTATCGAAGCTGGATTTCCAATATCATCACCAGGAGACTTTGAAGCAGTAAGCGCTATTAGCAAAGGTATTAAAAAATCAATTCCTTGTGGATTAGCAAGAGCAACTAGGAAAGATATTGATGCTTGTTACGAGTCGCTTAAATTTGCCAAAAGATTTCGTATCCATACATTTATTTCAACAAGCCCAGTACATATGAAACACAAATTGAATATGACTGATGAACAAGTTTTAGCAGCCATTAAAGATAGTGTGACCTACGCTAGAAAATTTACAGACGATGTTGAGTGGTCATGTGAAGATGGTACTAGGACAAATTTAGATTTTATGTATAAAACAATTGAACTTGCAATTAATTGTGGAGCAAAAACAATTAATATTCCAGATACAGTTGGGTATTCTATTCCAGAAGAGTTTGCAAAAACTATTACATCTATAAAAAATAACGTACCAAATATTGATAAAGCTATAATTTCCGCACACTGCCATAATGATCTTGGATTAGCTGTTGCAAATGCTTTATCAGGTCTTTCAGCTGGAGTAAGACAAATTGAGTGTACAATTAATGGCATAGGCGAAAGAGCAGGTAATGCAGCTTTAGAAGAAATAGTAATGGCAATTAAGACAAGAGACGACCTACTTCCTTATGAAACTGGGATCAAAACAGAATTAATAAGTAAAGCTTCTAAAATTGTATCAAATGCCACTGGTTTTCCTGTTCAATTTAATAAAGCAATAGTTGGAAAAAATGCTTTTGCACATGAATCAGGCATTCATCAAGATGGTATGCTTAAAAATAGAGAAACTTATGAAATCATGACACCAGAAAGTGTTGGTGTTAAAAAAACATCTCTAGTAATGGGAAAACATTCTGGAAGACACGCATTTAAAGATAAATTAAGTGACCTTGGATATGCAGATGTTACAGATGATGTTGTTCAGGCTGCCTTTGGAAAATTTAAAATTTTAGCTGATAAGAAAAAACATATTTACGATGAAGATATTGTCGCTCTAGTAGATGATAGTTTAATAATTGACAATAAAATAAATGCAATTAATCTCAAATCTTTGAAAGTGTTTGCTGGCACAGGAGAACCTCAAAGAGCAGATATGACTTTAGATGTTTTTGGAGAAATAAAGAAAACTTCACAAACAGGCGATGGTCCAGTAGATGCTATTTTTAAATGCATCAAAGAACTTTATCCTCATGATGTAAAATTGTCTCTTTATCAGGTTCATGCTGTAACAGAGGGAACTGATGCACAGGCTACAGTTAGTGTAAAAATAGAAGAGAATGATAGAACTACTGTTGGACAGTCAGCAGATACAGACACTTTAGTTGCATCAGCAAACGCTTATCTTAATGCTTTAAACAAAATGATGATTAAAAGAGAAAAAAAATCTCTTTATAAAAATTTAGAACCTAGAAAAATTAAAGGAGGAGTTTAAATGGGAGTCTTTGATAGAATAACAAAAATTTGGTCTCAGGATATGGCAATAGACCTTGGAACAGCAAATACTTTAGTAGTTTTGAAAGGGCAAGGAGTTGTTCTTAATGAACCTTCAGTTGTAGCCGTTGTAGACAATAAGGGAAAAAAATCAGTCCTTGCAGTAGGTGATGAAGCAAAAACAATGTTAGGTAGAACTCCAGGCAATATAAGCGCAATAAGACCTTTGAGAGATGGGGTAATAGCAGACTTTATAGTTACCGAGGAAATGATTAAGCACTTTATAAAAAAAGTCCATAAAAGAAGCACGTTTGCTAATCCAAGAATTTTGATTTGTGTTCCAACAGGTTCTACTCCCGTTGAAAGAAAAGCAATACAAGACAGCGCTTTAGCAGCAGGAGCAAGAAGAGTTCAATTAATTGAAGAACCTATTGCTGCAGCAATTGGTGCCGGACTTCCAATTTCTGAAGCAACTGGTTCAATGGTTGTTGATATTGGAGGTGGAACTACAGAGATTGCAGTAATGTCTTTAGGTGGAGTTGTATATTCAAATTCATTAAGAGTAGCAGGTGATGCAATGGATCATTCACTAGCAAACTTTATGAGAAAAGAATATAATTTAATGATTGGGGATAGCACAGCAGAGAAAATAAAAAAAGAGATTGGTACTGCCATTCCAACAAATAACAATAAATATCCTGTTAAAGGGAGAGATATTAGATCGGGTACCCCAAAAGAAGTAAATATAACTGAAGAAGATACTTCTGAAGCTTTAAATCCAATTATAAAAGAAATGGTAAATGGAATCAAAGACGCACTAGAAAATACACCACCAGAGTTATCTGCTGATTTAGTTGATATGGGATTAACTTTGACTGGAGGTGGAGCTTTATTAAAAAACATTGATAAAAGATTTTCAAAAGAAACTGGATTACCTGTTCATATAGCTGATGACCCATTGGCCTGCGTTGCTGTCGGCACTGGTAAAGCATTGGATCAAGAGGAGACTTTTTCTACAGTATTGTCAGAATATTAAAATCTTATGTCAGCGAGTAGAGACGACTTTATTATAGCTATTCGCTCTGCATTTTTAAAAAAAGAGAATAAACAAAGATTTTCACTTGTTGGTTTAATATTTTTTTCTGTTGTATTAATAATTTTATCAAATTTAAACTTTGTCGCCATTAATTATATTAAGTCAGGATTAAACGAAATAGTTTATAGAATTTCATTCATTGTATCTATTCCAGAAAAACAATTACAAAAATCTATTACTATAATAAATGAACATGTTTCAATGTATAGCGAATATAAAGTCATGGAAAACAAAATAAGACAATTAGAAAATAATAATCTTAACTCTAATTTTCTACAAGCTGAAAATTCTAGATTAAAGAGATTGATAGATGAATATATAACAGAGTCGGATGAACTTGTTGCAAAGGTTCTTTTAGATAAAGATAGTCCGTTTTTAAAATCAATAATAGTTAATAAGGGCAGTAAAGACAAAGTTTCATTAGGAATGGCAGTTTTAGATGAAAATTATTTAGTTGGTAAAATAGTAGAGGTTAATTATTCAACTTCGAGAGTATTATTAATTTCAGATTTAAATAGCAAAATACCAGTTATTATTGAACCCGGTAATGTTCAATCAATATTATCTGGAAGTGGAAAAAATCATGGAGAAATACAATATTTTAAATCTTCAAGCGAAATATCTAGTGAAAATGTAGTTTTTACATCTGGATCAGGAGGGATCTTTAAAGCTGGTATCCCTGTTGGAAAAATTGAAAATGTTAGAATAAACAAGAATTATGTTACAAGATTTTTATCAAATTTAGATCAATTAACCTTTGTAAAATTAGTTTCATATGAAAAGGAAAGTAAAAATTAAATGAGTGTCCTAGCCAAAAGTACAACTTTCAATAAACTTTTATCTTTTACCCCAAGTATATTGTTATTTGTAGCAGTATTAAATGAATATGATTTAAACTACCTAAATTTTAAATATTTTTCTTTCAATTTCCCCTTTATATTAATTTTCTATTGGAGTTTAAAGAGAAGTCAAAGTTTAGGATATGGTCTTATATTTGCAGCAGGCCTTTTTAATGATGTTGTTATAGGTTATCCAATTGGGATTAGCAGTTTAACATATTTAATTATTTGTGGATTTGCCGCTTATTTAAGAAACATAACGTTGAGACCAAGTTTAATTAATGATTTGTTTTTCTTTTTATTTACAATTTTAGTTGCTAATTCAATAAATTATTTTTTACTAATATCACTTTTTTCAATTGAGCTTAATTATTATGAATTAATGGGAAATATTTTTTTCACTTTTATTTTATATTATTTGTTTGCATATATTTTTGATATTTTTAGAAAAAATATTTTTAAAGGTAAAAAAAATGATTAGTGGAAGTAGTGATACAAATTTAAGAAAATTAACTACTATTAATAGGAGAATGTTTATTTTTTCTGCAGCTAAGGCAGTTGTTTTTTTTGGCATAGTTGGAAGGCTCTTTTCTCTTCAAATAAGCGAAAATAAAAAATATTTAACATTGTCTGATAAAAATAGGTTAAGAGAGTCTCGTCTTCCACCTGTAAGAGGCGAGTTCAAAGATTATTTTGGCAACACGGTTGCAGGTAACCTTAAAGTATATCAATTACATGTAATACCTGAGCAGGTTGAAGATTTTAAATATCTAATGGTAAGACTAAAAGATATATTGAATTTAGATACAAAAACTTTTGAAAACTTAATTAAGAAAAAAAATAAACAAAAGCCATGGGAGACATTGGTTATATCAGAAAATTTAACTTGGGATGAATTTTCAAAAATCAATTTTTATTTACATGAATTAACTGGCGCCAAACCTGTTATCACTGTTGGTAGAAACTATCCTTACAAAAATAGCTATACTCACGTTTTAGGCTACGTTTCTCAAGTGAGCACAAATGACATTTTAAATAATAAAACAATTAAAGATAGAAATGTTCCTGGCTTAAGGGTAGGAAAGTCAGGTTTAGAAAAAACTTTTGAAGAACAATTAATTGGCACAAATAGTGTTCAAAGATATGAAGTAAATGCTTATGGAAAAAGAATAAATCAAATAGATCATGAAGAAGGAAAACAAGGTAAAACTATTCGTTTAACTATTGATACAGAAATTCAAAACTATACTTCAGAATTATTAAAAGATAAGGCGGGGTCTATAAGTATAATGGATATATATACAGGAGAAATTATAGCGATGAACTCCTCACCTTCATTTGATCCAAATTTATTTTTGTACGGGATAGATCAAAATACATGGAGTCAAATTAAAAAGGATCCGTTAAAACCTCTTGTAAACAAAACCCTTTCAGGCCTTTATTCACCTGGGTCGACTATAAAACCCATAGTCGCTTTATCAGCTTTGGAAAATGATGTGATATCACCAAACATGCAAGTTAAATGTAGTGGAAAAATTGAGATGTATGGACAGACTTACCATTGTTGGAAAGAAAAGGGCCATGGATATATGTCTCTAAAAAATGCGATTAAACAATCTTGTGATATTTACTTTTATGAGGTCTCAAGATTACTTGGTGTTGATAGATTGAATTTAACTGCAGAAAAATTTGGTTTAGGTAAAAAAGTTCTAGGCGATTTTTTTCCAAATGAAAAAAAGGGATTAGTACCATCAACTAGTTGGAAAAAAAAGGCTTTAGATCAAAGTTGGTATTTAGGCGAAACATTAATTACAGGAATTGGTCAAGGATATATACAAGTAAACCCTTTGCAATTATGTATTATGACGGCTCAATTAGCAAATGGAGGATATAAAATATATCCAACAATAGTTGCAGACGAAAAATTAGAAAGTTATGAGGAAATAAAAAAGAAAATTCAAGAACAAAAAGGTGATAATACTGAGGAAAACTATTTGATTAGAGCAACTGAGGAATTTTTAAAAACTGGTGTTAAAGAGCATACACCTCTATTTAGAAATCAAGAAAATGTGAAATTTGTATTAGATGCAATGTTTAAATCAACAAATGAAATATATGGAACTTCATATGCATCTAGAATAGACGATCCAAAATATCAATATGCAGGTAAAACAGGTACTGCCCAAGTAAAAAGAATTACTGAAAGGGATCGTGAACTAGATTTAGATCTTCTTCAAATTCCTTACAAAGATAGAGACCATGCATGGTTCATTGCTTTTGGTCCTTATAAAAATCCAAGGTATGCAATGTCAATTCTAGTAGAGCATGGAGGATCTGGAAGTAAAGCAGCTGCCCCGATTGCAAAAAAATTGTTTAAGTTATTAATAGATAGAAAAGAATTAAGAGATAAAAAAAAATCTAGAAAAACTAATATATAATGTACCAAAGATTTTCATATAGTACTCAGCAAACTTTTTTTCAAAAAGTTAGATCAATGGACTATATATTATTATTTGCAATCTTATCAGTAGGTCTAATTAGCGGATTTTCAATGTATTCTATAGATGGAGGTTCGTTTGAATATTATACTCAAAATCATTTAATAAGATTTTCAGTTTTTTTTATATTGATGCTAATTATTTCTTTTGTAAATATTAAAGTATGGCATGCAACTGGTTATATTTTTTATTTAATATCATTAGGTTTACTTTTTTGGGCTTCGTTTTATGGTGTAACTGCATCTGGATCTCAAAGATGGATAAATTTATATTTTATTAATTTGCAGCCTTCAGAATTAATGAAAATTGCAATAATACTTTGTTTTTCAAAATACTATCACAGAGTTCAAATTCACAATGTAAACAATTTTAAAAATATTTTAGTATCTTGTATAATTTTAATTATTCCTATTTTTTTAGTAATTTCTCAGCCTGACCTAGGAACCTCAGTTTTAATTGCACTTAGTGGTATAATGGTATTATGGTTAGCAGGATTAAATCTTAAATATTTTGTATATTCTTCACTTTTACTTTTAATTTCGGCTCCTTTTGTAATTTCATTTTTAAAACCATACCAAAAGCTAAGATTATTAACTTTTTTTGATCCAGGCAAAGATCCACTTGGAGCAGGTTATCAAATAATACAGTCTAAAATAGCTGTTGGATCAGGAGGACTTTACGGCAAAGGATTTCTTAAAGGCACTCAAGGTTATTTAGAATTCTTACCTGAAAAACATACTGATTTTATTTTCACATTATTTTCAGAGGAGTTTGGATTTATTGGTTCTTTAGTTTTATTAATATTATATTCTATAATTATTTTTAGAATTATTCGAATAGGGACGTTCTCAAGAAGTTTTTTTGGAAGATTATTTTGTTTTGGGTTTGGATCTGCAATATTTATTTATATTTTGGTGAATATGAGTATGGTTCTTGGCTTGTTACCAGTTGTTGGTTCTCCTTTACCTATTATGTCATATGGAGGATCATCAATGTTAGCAACTATGATTGGATTTGGTGTAGTAATGAGCACCAAGATATACAGTAAGCAATTAATTTCTTAGATTTTTAAAGAAATAACCAAATTAAGTATAATATGTCGCTAAAAGTTTGTGAATAATTTTTGTATTATCAGTTAATGAAAAAGCTAAAAATAGGTATTATTGGAGCTGGTATTCAAGGAGTTTGTAATGCATTATTTTTACAAAAAAAAGGTTTTCAAGTAACTTTATTTGACAGAGATGAGCCAGGAAACGCAGCATCATATGGAAACGCTGGACATTTTTCTCCATATGCATCTGTCCCTTTAAATCGAACAGATATTCTAACAGATATACCTTCAATGCTTTTAAGTTCAAGAGGACCACTAGCTTTAAAATGGAACTATATTTTTAAAATGATTCCTTGGTTTTCAAAATTTCTAATTAACTGCAGTAATAAGAACATGAAGCATACTGCAAAATATATGCATCAAATTTTAGACCTATCTCTTCCAGCTTATGATGAATTATTTGATGAGATTCAACTTGATAATTTAGTGGAGAGCAAAGGTATAATGTATGTCTGGACAAACGAAAATTTAAAAAGCAGGGAACTCGAAATTAAAATGAGAGAAGAACTTGGAGTTAAGCAAAAGTTACTTTCTCCAAAAGAAATACATGATTTAGAACCAAATCTTAAACCATTTTATGATGGAGGAGTTTTTTATGATTATGCGAGACATACTAGGAATCCAAAAAAAATATTAATTAAATTATTTGATTTATTTTTAAAAAAAGGAGGTAAATTTTTAAAATTAGATATTAAAGATTTAGAATTTGATGGAAAGACTCCTGTTATAAAGTCAGATACGCAAAGATTTATTTTCGATAAAATTGTAATTGCGTGTGGAGCATTCTCAAAAAAATTAACAGATAAACTTTTTGAAAATATCCCTTTAGATACCGAGAGAGGTTATCATGTCCATTTCAAAGGTTTTGATCACCTTATTTCTAGACCAGTTGTTTATGCAAATAGAGGTTTTGGAATGACGCCAATGGAGCAAGGGCTAAGAGTCGTAGGAACGGTAGAATTTGGCGGATTAAATAATCCTTTAACAAAATCAAGAGTTAAAAATTTAATTTTAAACGCAAAAGATATGGTAGATGGTCTACCAGATCACGAAGATGAATGGTTAGGTTTTAGACCAACGCTACCAGATTTCTTACCTATAATTGGTCCGTCAAAACATTACGAAAACGTTTTTTATTCATTTGGGCACCATCATTTGGGATGGACATTAGGTGCTATATCTGGGAAGATAATTACTAAAATGATTGCAGAGGAAAATTCAAACTTAGATTTAAAACCTTATAGCTCTCTTAGATTTAGTTAATTGTGCAAAAACAAAATAATCTAGCTTACTTATTTCTAATATTAGCAACAATTTTTTGGTCTGGAAATTTTATAGTTGGTAAAGCTGCAAGCATATTTGAAATACCTCCTTTTTCCTTAAACTTTTATCGTTGGTTATTTGCTGGTCTAATATTATTACCATTTACTTTTAAAGAATTAATTTTGAAAAAAAATTATATTTTTAAAAATTTAGGTTTCTTTATAATTTTAGGTATTACAAGCATAACAATTTTTAATTCTATAGTTTATTACTCTTTGCATTATACGCAGGTCATAAGCGGTGTTTTAATGATATCCACTATACCTGTATGGATAATATTCATTTCATCCATTCTTAAAATTGAAAAAACAAATATATTTCAAATAATTGGAGTTGGATTATCTTTGCTAGGAGTTATTTTTATTATTACAAAAGCTGATTTAAATTTAATTAAAAACTTAGATTTTAATAAAGGTGATCTAACAATGGTAGTAGCAATGTTTTCTTGGGCTATTTACTCTGCACTTCTTAAAAAAAAAACTTATGAAATTTCACAAATAACTTTACTTCAGGTAGTAATTATTACTGGTCTTATTTTTTTAATACCAATCTATATAATAGAAATGAGCCTTGGTAATGCTATTAAATTAGATAAACCATTTCTTTTAACATTAACTTATGTAGTATTATTTCCAGGATTAGCCTCATTTTTTTTTTGGATAAAAGGAATAGCTTTAATTGGCGCTAATAGAGCTGGAGCTTTTTTACATTTGATGCCAATTTTTGGTGCGATAATGGCAATGGTAATTTTTAAGGAAAAGTTTATGTTTTATCATATTCTTGGAGCAATTTTTATTATTTCAGGAATAACATTATCAAACAAAAAAGTTTTAAAAAAATAAATAATTTATGAAAAAATCAAACCCAAATTTAACGTCAGAACAAAAACTAATTTTATTTGAAGAAGGAACTGAAAGACCTGGATCTAGTGAACTAAATAATGAAAAACGAGAAGGCAGCTATCATTGTGCAAATTGTGGTGTCAAACTTTTTGAGTCAGGGACAAAATATGAAAGTGGTTCAGGTTGGCCATCTTTTTACGAATCTTTGCCTGATGTATTTGAAACAAAGACGGATCATATTATAGGATACCCTAGAGTTGAATATCATTGTAAAAATTGTGGAGGTCACCATGGTCATATATTTGATGATGGGCCAGATCCAACAGGGAAAAGATACTGTAATAATGGCAAATGTTTAGTGTTTAAATCAAAAAAATAATATAATAATAGAAATTATTAAAAAGTTACATATAATCATAAAAAAAATGTTAAAAAAAATAATAGCTATATTTTTTGTTCTAAGCTTAGGCTTAGTTTCAAACTCAAACGCAGAGAGTTTAGATACCAAAATAAGTGAGTACATTTCAAATCTAATTCCTGGCGAGGGATTAACTGAAACATCTATTAAATTAAATGATAAAGATGAAGATCAGATAAAATTTTCAATTTTAGGCCTTAGAAATATCCTTGAGGAGGATAATTCAAACTTATTCACGCAATTTAGCTTAAGAACCAAAGAGGTAAATAGTGATGGAAGAATTCATGGTAATTTAGGTATTGGTTATAGAAAATTAAGTGATGATAATTCACTGATGTATGGTGCAAATACTTTTATTGATGCAGACATATTCGAGGGACACCGGAGATTGGGATATGGACTTGAAGCAAAAGCATCGCTATTAGATCTATCTTTAAATCGATACCAAAAGATAACAAATATGAAAAATATTGATGGAACAGCTGAACAAATTCTTAGTGGCTGGGATTACTATTTAACTACCCAAGTTCCTTATACACCTTGGGCAAAATTTAGTTTCAAAGGTTATAAATGGGAGGGTGAAAAAGCTTCACAAGACTCAAAAGGAAATAAATATATTTCAGAATTAAATATAAACCCTTCATTACAATTGAACTTATCAATGGATGACTCTTCTCTTCCTGGTGTAGATGATGTTTTGGAAGCTGAACTATTATTTGTTTATCCACCTAGAGAAAATATAAGAACGATGGATGAAGGATTATCTGATGTAGCTTTTGAAAAAGAAGACATGCAAGCAAAATTAAATGAAAAAGTTCGAAGAAATAACGATTTAACTATAGAAATCCAAGGTGCAGTAATTATTACAAGTCAATAATATGAGAAATATTTTTTTTATAATTTTATTTATCTTAACTTTTTTTAACACAAAATCTTTTGCAATTGAAGCTGAGGCAACAACTTATAAAATTACAATAACAAGAATTGAAATTTGTGACAGCACCAGTACTGATGCCTCATGTAATAATCCTATACTTTTATATTCTGGTAATTCTGGGCCTATTGATATTGCATCTACTACGGCTGGAGCAACAGCAGCAGGTTTAGGAGATTTATCAAAAGTTGAATTTGGAAAAACTTATACTTATTTTCAGATTACTTTGGATAGAGCTTTTACAGTTGCTGGCAGTGTTACAAGTGGAGCAACAACTTGCCATACTATTGCAAGTTCAACTGGAACCACCAGTAAAAATGGAATAGGAAGCAAAACTTCAGGAGCTGCAGTTGCTGGAACTTATTATGCAGGTATTCCAGCTGGTACATCTCATGGAGATGTGATGAATAGCACTACAGCTGGTGATGGAACAGGAACAGACTCAGCAACAGGAACAGTTGATGCTGGTGATGCTTTTTTTGAGTATAGAGAAGCATTATCGGAACCATTTACTATGGAGGCTGGAAAAATTCCAACAGTTAAAATTGCTTTTGGAACATCAACAGCATTGGGATATTTAGAAAAAGCTGGATTAGCAACCGACTGTACTGGAGCCGCTGCTGCAGATCGAGGTTTTTATGCAAACCGACCTGATGTAGTTCTCACACTTGAGTAATTAATTTACTTTACCAAATCTTGAAGTTTTTTTTCTTTTTCTAAAGCTCTTAATTCTACGTATCCACCTACGTGATGTTCGTCAAAGAAAATTTGTGGAATTGTCCTTTTACCATTTGATTTTTTAAGCATTATATCTCTTTGCTCTGTGTCCAATGCTATGTTGACTTCCTCATAAGGTATGTTGTTTCTAACCAACAATCTTTTTGCGGCATCGCAATATGCACACATCGGACCCATATATACGGTAACTTTTTTCATTCTTTATATATAAATACTAATTTCTTATGTTCCAGCAATAAAACTTCAAAAATAGAGATAAATTCAATATTTTTTAAACTATTTTGGGCAAATTCTTTGGTTTATTCATTAAATTTAATGTCTATTATATAAATATTAAAATGTTTGAAAAATTAGAAGAATTAGCAAAAAATAACAAAAAAATATCGGATTTTCATATTCGAAGTGGATGGCCTCTCGCTTATAGACAAACGGGAGAAATTCATAAAATACCTGAAGTTCAAGTTAAAGCACAAGATTTACAAGATCTTATATCTACAAATTGTAATGAAGTAGAAATGAAAAGATTTCAGGATACTCATGAATTAGACTCATCCGTCACATTAAGCGGCCTTAGATTTAGAGCAAATTTCTATAAAACCATTCATGGACCTGCAGCTGTATTAAGAAGAGTTGAAAGTGTTATCCCGACCATGGACCAATTTGATTTACCACCAGTTCTTTACGATATAATTGATATGCACAAAGGTTTAGTTTTAGTCACAGGTCCAACTGGTTCAGGAAAGTCAACTACACTTGCTGCTATAGTAAACGAAATTAATAAAACAAGAACTGCAAATATAATTACAGTTGAAGACCCAGTTGAATTTATTCATAAAGACCTAAAGAGCATTGTGTCTCACAGGGAAGTAGGAAAACAAACTCAATCTTTTGCTAGTGCATTAAAAGCCGCATTGAGAGAAGATCCAGATGTTATATTAGTAGGTGAGATGCGAGATTTAGAAACAGTTTCACTAGCTTTAACTGCTGCTGAAACAGGACATTTGGTTTTTGGAACGTTGCATACTAGTGGTGCACCAAGCACAATTAATAGAATTATAGACGTATTTCCTCCAGAACAACAAGCACAAATTCGTGCACAAATTTCTACATCATTGAAAATGGTTGTAACTCAAAGACTTCTTAAAACAAAAGATGGCCAAGGTCGTTGTGGTGCTTTTGAAGTAATGAAATGTACTGCTCCAATTCAAAACTTAATCAGAGAGTCTAAAATTCACCAAATACCAAGCATCATGCAGACCGCCGTTAAAGAAGGAATGATTACAATGGCAAAATCATTAGAGGAACTTGTTAAGTCAGGTAAAATAGATGCTGGTTCAGGAAAAGAAAATTAAAGGATTTTCCCTTCTGGAAATTCTGGTGACCCTTTGTCTTGTAGGGATAGTATCTGCCTTAGCTTACAAACCAATTACAGACTGGAATAAGCAAAGAGAGGTAGACAATTCTGCTATAAAAGTTAAGACTTTATTTACAAATATAAATGCACAAGTTCAAAGAGGTCTTTATGGTTTTGTGCAAATCTATGTTAAAAAAAATAAAGATAGTTTGCTTATTGCTTCAAGAGGGATGAATACAAGTACTCTTGCACAGAAAATTAATACTGATTCAGAATTTGGTAAAATAGACAAAAGATGTAAAATTAGCGGAGACTATTGGGATGACGATGGTTTAGTTGATCGAAAACCAGAGGTATCGAAATTAACACTAGATAATGTAGTAACAAGTTTTTCGGGAGAAGCTGCCGTTTGCTTTTCCAAAGACGGAAGATGGTTTAGTGCAGATGAAAATTTTATATCTGGTACTGATCCAGTTTATGGTATGTTTATATGTGAACAATCAGCAATGTCATGTACTGACGATAGTGGAGAAATTAAAGAAAATGTTCAGTATTTGTACGAGGTTAATTGGACTAGATTTGGAAATATTAATTTAGAAAAATATGATGGAAACAAAGATAAATGGATTTCTAGATAGAAATCAAAATCAAAAAGGTTTGAGTATCATTGAAGCCTTAGTATCAAGCGTAATAGTTGGTATTGGCTTTGTTGCGATATTTCAAATGGTTAATTATTCAGTCAATTCTATAAATGTTTCTGGAGAAAGAACAAAAGCTACTTATTTAGTCAGCATGATTGCAGAAGGCATGGTAGGTTATAGAGACTCTGTTGGAGGTATTTCAAAGGAAGATGAAGGAAACGTAATATATATAGATGGCCAACCACATTTAAAAAAAATAGGTTCAGATCCGGATAAATGTAAAAAGTTTGCTGAATATTATAAGGACCTTGGAACAGGTGACGATGGTTGTGGTGGTGGGCCTGATACTGAAATAGAAAAAATCAATATAAGCAAATGTGCTGATAAAGACGAGATAGAACGAGCTGGGTATCAAGAGTTTTACAATGAGGACGATCCTTATAATTCAGGACTTGGACACGCTGCGGGAAACAAAATAAATAAATGGAAAATTATTCTAGACGAAGATCAAGTTCTTAAGTGTAAGAGCGCTGATGTTCAGAGAAATACAAAAGACTTTAAAACTATAAAAATGTTCGAGCAATGTGCTTGGAGTGGTACAGGCTATGCATGTGACTTAAAAAATTCAAATGTTTTGGATTCTGCGATGTATTTAGGTCGAATACAAATAAACTTAAACGGCGGTAAAAAAAGAAAATATCTTTATTTTCAAGCAGATTTCAGGCCTAAAATGAATGATGGTGGAGGATAATTGAATAAATTAAGTAAAATTTCTGGAATAACACTTGTTGAGATGCTGATTGGAGTTGTTGTGTCTTCCATAATGATAGCAGCAATGTATACGAGTTATACAGTTATAAATAATTCTTACTCGAGAGTGACGGATGTAGCAGCAATAAGCCGTTCTGGCCATGATATTGTTTCAATGATGATGAGAGATATCAGGATGGCTGGGTTTAAGTATTATTATGGATACAATGCAGAAAATGAAGCATTACCTTTTGATCAAAGAATTCCAAGACAAGATAACCTCAATTTTATTGCAGGTGATACTGATTCAACAAAGGAAAAAAGTCATGCACCTATTGTTATTTATAGAAACAAATTAAATTATGCTGCTGGCGATGTTGGGTCCCCACCTTCAGGTTATGACAGTACTACTGATGAAGACGCAAAATGGAATATTCGAGGAAGTGAAGAGGACGTATGTTGTGACCGTATCCATATTGTCTACGGTGATTTTAATGCGGAAGACGACCAACCTTATAAAAAGTATAGGATTACTTATTATGCCAAACCTCTTTCAAGGAATGGTGATAAATATTATGGTGTCTTTAGATCACAAGAATCTTGGATACATGATCCTGATGATGGTCCTGATTATGGAAAATGGACATCCAAAGCAAATGAATGCAGTGGAGATTGCTATACAGGTGAATTGGTTAGGGAATATCTAACTGATATGTCTTTTGTTGCTTTTGGAAAATATGGAGAGGTAATTAACGCTGATCCTGAAGCCAATCCAGAAAAAATTTTTGATATACGATCTGTTGATGTAAGTATGACTTTTAGGTCACCAAGTAAAAAAGGTTTCTTTACTAAAACAGGTGGAAATAGAATTATAAAATCTTTGGGTAGAAAAGTTTCTACTTATACTGATAAATTTTTTAGAGATACTGTTTTCGTTACAGTTCATACTCGAAATATTGGAGGATTTTTATAAGCTATGAATAGAAACGAAGAAAAAGGCTTTGCATTAGTGCTCTCATTAATTCTTTTAATTACAATGTCATTGATGGGAGGATCCTTGATAGTTATATCCTCAGGTGATCATCAAAATAATAATAGCAGCGATCAATATCAGCAAGCCTTTTATGTTGCAGAAACTGGATTGATGCAAGGTGAAAAATGGGTAATAGACAATTATCTTGGACACTGGATAAACACAATCCCATCAGCAGATGCAGCGTTGACCCAAGGTGAAGATGAAACTGATGACGAATTCAATGCAAGAAAAGAACAATACACAGAGGCAAGTGCTACTTATCATAGATACTCAAACAGCATGTACAGACACTCGTTTAATAGAGGACCAGCAAGAAACGATACTGAAATTACTGAAGATAATAAAAGTGTATGCATGAAAAGTTTTAGAAATTTAAGTACAGCTGATACAATTCAAATTGCAGGTGGAGGTACATTACCAAAATCAGATAATTTCATAAATATAGTTGGACCAATTTTATTATCTGACGGTCCTTATACGAGTAGTGAAAATTTTATTACTACCCACTTGAGTGATACAGAGGACGAGGAAATCGCAGAAAAAGAGGTAAAACACCTAAGACGTTTTGAATATGAATTTTTTGTAATGAACGTTGGTAATGCAGCTTATAGAGCTGAAGGTTCAAGCATTGCTACAAATACTAGTAATGTTGACGCTCAAGGGACAGCTTATAAAATATATGCTTGTGGAATTTTTTATGGAAAAGGCGATGATGATAATCCTAATGATGGAAATGTACAATTGATAATACCATTGGAAAATCTTATAGTGATGCCAAATTAAAATATGAGAAAAATTATAATAACTTTTTTTGTCTCTTTAAGTTTTTTACTTACAAGTTTTGCATATTCAGAGGAATGTGATTTTGGATATAACTTTGGTGAAAGTTTCACTGAAGTTACTGACGTATTTGGAGAAATCGATAGTGACCACATCGAAAAGATAATTGAAGAGAACTTAAGTCAAGAGATAAAGCATTTGTCGTTTAAAGAAATTGATTTTAAAATATTATGTCCTGATATGGGTTTAGATTTAGCAAAAGTAAGAATTTATTCATTAGGAAATGATCAGGTTGGTGCAATTGAGGTACTATCGAATAGTCATATTTCAGAAATGAAAGATGAAACGCAGTTTATTTCTACTTATATTTTAAAAAATTATGAAGATAAAATTGAAATAATCAAAGATCCAGAGTGGTTAGGTGGTATAAGCTGGGAAGCTAATAACAAAAAATTTTACTATAATAGAATTTTAAAATTTAAAAAATTAATAGTCGAGGATCTTTTAATTACAACTAATGATTTTAGGAAGTATTTTTAAATTATGATTAAAGGTGTTATTAAAATTTTAGTAATTAAGTTTTTTTTAGTACTTACATTATTCAGTCATAATGCAAATTCTAAAACTTTACCTCCTGGATCAGGCGCAGGGGATGTTAAAGCAAATATTTTAATTCTCCTAGATACCTCTTTAAGTATGACAAATAAACCTTTTGGTGGAGCAGCTATTTTTTATCCTGGAGATGTAGTTTTGCTTGATAGTGGAGATGTGCTGGTAGGGCAAACAGGTGGTGCTGGAATTGTAAAATTTACATACGATACTGAAGATTTTGATCAGGAATTTGCTGGGGGAGATAGATTGTATATGGGTACCAATTCTATGCGTTGTACACTCGAAACTCCAAAACAAGATACAAGAATAAGAACAGTTGGTTCAATGGATATTTCAAAAGATGTCAACGGTATGGGTACTGATGAAGTAATTTATGCTGTAGCAAATGCTTTACAAAGAGTAGTTGCTATTGATGCTGATGGAAACTGCGTTGAAATTATTGACCATGTTCAATTAGGAAGATCAGATATGGGTAATTTTGGTTACATTCATCCTCATTCTTTAGATATAAGAACAATTCTAGATGAAGACCATTTAATAGTCACAGGTACAGATGAAATTTGTACTAGAGAAAGAAGATGGAGAAGAAGAACATTTTGTGCATCTCATAATTATGAACCGTTTTGGTTTTCAAGAAATTTAACAACTGGTGTTGAAAAAAAATGTACAATAAGGTCAAATGATGACAACCTTTTATCTACCTTAATAAAGGACAGTCCATCTATAGCTTTAGATAACGGTAGCAATCTTTATTTTTCTTATAATTCAAGAATTTATAAATATCCAATTACAAAAGATGCTGATGGAGTTTATTGTCCCGCTGATAGACAAAATATTAGTACTTTTAGTGACCGTACAGGTAGCAATGAATTTAATCCTCCAAGTCAAATTGATATTGACCCTCAAGATGCCACCAAAATGTATGCTACAAGTGCTAATGATCATACAATTCAACTGCTCGATATAAACGAAACATTTATAAAAGAGGTTGCAACTGTTGGAACCCGTAGTACTGAAGCTACAACATCTAATGACACAATAAATATGACTTCACCAAGTGCACTTTTTGTGTCCAATAATAGAGCTTGGATAGGTGGCAATAAAGTTTCAATTCAAGAATTTGATATTACAACAGGTAATAGTTTTACATGGGTAGATGAAATGGGAACCTCTAGAGTAAGTAGGGCAATCGGAGCTCGAAATGCAATTACTGCAGTGGTTAGTGATAGTGCTTTAACTAGTGGTGCATATTTTGGTTATGGTTTTTGGAATGGTGGAATTAAATCAAGAGAAGGGAGAGGAGCAAGAGGAAGATGGTGTAGGGAATGCGAATATACGTGCCATAGAGAAGGACCGAGAAGACCAGGTTGGAAAAGGTGGTGGGACTTTAATCCTAACTGTAATTATTATAGAGGTTGGGATGGAGTTCATCCAAGCGGTCAATCTAAAATGTGTAATTGGCACTCTTGTATTCCTGTGGGAGTAGGTCCTGATACCTCAGACGATATAATACGATGGGTAAGAGCTTCTACAGATAGATTACAGTTTGGTACAGATGCAGGTGCGTTTTCTCAATTGGCATCGGAATATTATAATGACCCTAAAGTAGACATCGTTGATGAGGACAGTGATTGTCAATTAAATTACGTAATTTTAATAGGTGATGGACAATGGAGTCACCATGATAATGCGGTGACAATGATTAGAAATCTAAGAACGGGACCAAAAAAAGTTAAAACTATTGTATTTGCTTACGGTGGAGGAATAAAAGGATACGCTGATGATAATTTTAAAGCTATGGCAAAAGCTGGGAGTTGTGATGACGATAATTTTGGAACACCTCAAGCTAGTGACGAATGCCGTCAAAGGATTATAGCTGAAAGTCCAGCAGACCTTGTTACAAAACTTAAGAGTGAGGTAGAAAGAATAATAGCAAGCAGATTATCATTTACTGCTCCGTCAATTACAGCTTCAATACAAGAGGGTGGCAATCTTTATCAAGCTCAGTTTGAATACAAAAAACATGGTGAGTGGATAGGTCATTTAGTCAGAAAAAGAATAGATGCACAAGGAAATGTTAACCATACTCCTGTTTGGGATGCAGCAGACGAGGTTAAAGCACAGAGTTTGGATGACAGAAGAAAAATTTGGACTGCCTTAGATGGTGTGAATTACTGGGAAGGTGATGAAAAATATAATAATTTTAGAGTGCACGCTTCAACCACATCTAAAATAAACGGCTTGTTTCAATTATCTGGGATGTCAGTTGCAGATTATCATAACAAAGATTCAGCATGTGCTTCAGATGATAATGGTGTGAGATTAAGCGATACCATTCTTGATGAAAGAGGTATCGAAAATGGTAATGGGGACGACATAAAAGGCCTTATCAATTTTGTTAGAGGAAAAGATTATTTTATTTATAGTGGAGATTGTGCTACTAAAAATGAACCTAGATTTTCTGTTCTTGGTGACATTTATCACTCTCAAGTAGTTGAAGTTGGGGAACCAAGTGCAAATACTCTTTATACAAATACAAAACAAGAAGCATATTACAGGGCAAAAAATGGATACAATATATGGGCTGCATCTAAAGCAAATAGAAAAAAAACACTATACGTTGGAGCAAATGATGGAATGCTACATGCATTCGATGCAGATACAGGACAAGAACGTTGGGGTTTTGTACCTCCATTTATTGCTGGCAGGTTACCAGAATTAGTTAACGCATCTCTTGATGGACTGGGAGGTGGTTTGTCAAAGAAAGGTGGAACTAATGCAATTTTTGCCGTCGATGGATCACCAGTGGTACACGATATGTATATAAAAGGAATAAATGCTGACACTGGGGAACCTAACACTGCAAAAGCATGGCACACAATATTAATGATACCATATGGTAGAGGTGGTAGAGGCTATTCAGTTTTAGATGTTACAGATCCAGAAAAACCACATCATATATTTTCAGTTTACAATGATTGGATTAATAAAAAAGTAATGATAGCCAAACAAAATGGAGAAATTATAAATGGAAACCCAGATAGACCAGTCGATGCTTTAACATATACTGGTGGAACAATGTCAATATCCGAGTCTCTTGAAGCTCAAAGAGCAACTTTTAACCAGACGGTTGCATACGACAAAGATATAGCTACAGACGAAACGGGAGACACATTTACAGAAAGAGATTTAGTAGCTCCATGTTCAGCAATTTCCAATTTTTATGTAAGTGGAGAAACAGCATGTTATAAAGGCTCAACTTTTACTTTCAATTATTCAGTTCCACAATCTGTATTAGATGACCCATCTTCGCTCGAAGTATTCGAAATAGTTGATATGGAACGTAAAGTGCTTACAGTTACAGATGTAGTACAAGAGGGTGCACTTGCTAAAATTACATTTGGTGCGGATAAATACTTTAACGTAGCAACTGGTGATGAGAGAGAAGATAATGAAACAAATGCTTTCGATATAACAATACCAAATGCAGGAACAAGTAATCCTGAATATGATTATAGTACATTGGGTGAAACATGGTCAACACCAAGAATTTTTAGAATGCCTTTAGATAGAGCTGGTGGTTTAGAAAGCGACCAATACGTTGCAGTACTACCGGGAGGGTTTGGAAAATCTTCAGGGCTGGGTTCTAGTGTGTTTGTTATTGATCTAGAAAACATGATGGATCAAGACGGAGTAAGTTACCCAGGTAAAATAGTTAGTGGAGGAGACGGACTTATTAAGATAGCTGATTTAGACAATACTTTTGAACGTGATGGCGTGAATTATCCTGATATACCAAATTCTATTACTGCTGATCCCGTTGTTATCACACCTGATACTTTCCCAGGTGCTCAGTGGAGAGGAGCGATTGTTTATGTGAACGATTTTGAAGGTAAAATTTCAAAAATAAATTTAACTAGTGCTTTAACAAGTGGAGAAAGAATTAATCCACAATCAATAAATTTATTTGACCACACCACTTTGTTTAACATAAATGCAAACCAAGAAAATAGAAGGTATAATTACTTTGGTATGGATGCAGCTTATGGTTCATCCACAAGACATTTATATCTATTTGGCGGAACAGGTGACTTTGGTGATATTGGTGCAAAATCAAAAGGTCAAGATAATCTATTATATGGTGTTAAAGATAAAAACTTCCCTAACTTTAGAATGATTAACATGGGAGAAGCTGGGTCTTATAGTGAAGCATTTAACGCCAAAAAAGTAGATGTAGGATATGAAATAAGTGCCAATTGCGTTAACACAGCAGAAGATTCTGGAGAATGTGCAGCTAGTGGAAAAGATGCATGGGTTTTCAAATTAGACAAACCATATAATAAGATATTTGATGCGGGTGTAAGAGCCGATAATGTAGAAAATCGATATAGAAAAGCGTCTGCTTCCCCCACGGTATTTAAAGGCACAGTATATTATCCAGTTTACGAACCACCTGAAGGATTTGCATCTTGTGGAGTAGGAAATGCATTTATATGTTCTGCAGATGATGAATGTGGAACAAATACTTCAGAGAACATTCAATACTCACAACAAACTACTGGTGAAGATAGCAAATTTGATCAAAACTCAGGATGTTACTATTTACAACCAGGTGTATTATCTAAACTAGTTGTTTTCGCAAATAAATTGTTTGCAAACATTACTACAGATAGTGAGGATCAAGCCGATACTTTAATAAGTTTACTTTCTAATGAGGGAGATGTCTCTGTATTTAGAAGTGGCTGGCGAGAAAATTACTAAAAATTTTCATAATACTAGACTATAAAAATGAAAAATTTCAAATTCAGAGCAATTCTCTATTCTATAGTTTTTTACGTTTTAACAATAAATTCTGTATTAGCTTTTGTTCCTATGGCAATGTTGCTAGAAGATACGACTTTGGAAGAAGATAGTACAGCACAACATACATTTGCCGCATCAGATGTAACATTAACAATTAATGGTGGAGTTACATTTGGAACCGCAAGTGGAAATTCTCAAATTGATACGGCATCAACAAATTCAAGTATTATAATAGATGAAGATGCTTTAATTCGAGGAACTTTTAATGGTATTAGAGGAAGCAATTCTACTGGTTTATATATTTCTAATGATGGTTCAATTTCTACTTCACAAACTAGAGCTATAAATTTATTGGGTTCAACAAATGCAGAAATAATAAATAATACATCTGGTATAATATCTTCTGAAACCGGTAATACGATTGCCGCTAGTAGTGGTACAATCTCAGGAGCAACTGTAACAAATTCGGGACTAATATATGCTACTAGTGGTACAGCAATCACATTTGGCTCAACTTCAAGCGGAACTACACTGACCAATAATTCTGGTGCTAGAATATATAATGGAAGTTCTGATGAGACTATTAGACTTGGAGCTTCATCAACTTTAATAAACAGTGGTACTATTGAGAACACAGGAAGCCCTACGTCTGATGCTATAGACATGAAAGGAAATAGTAATACAGTAACCTTTAAAGATAAAGGATTAGTTATTGGTGTCATTAGATCTACTGGATCAAATAATACATTAAAATTTCAACATGGTATGGGTCAATCATATTATTATGAAACAGCTGGCAACGATATGACACTTGAGGATTTAAATGGTAATCAAGTTGTAAAAGGATCGGCAGGCTCAGTTGGCCAAGGTGGAAATGAAACACAAGATGAATTATTAGGATATAAATCACAAGACATTAGAGGTTCATTAAAGCGATATAAAAAAGACAAAAACAATTTAGACAACAATAAAACTTGGGGTGAAACTTATATCTCAGTATTAGATAGAAAAAAGGATACAGAAAATTTAGGACTTGGTTTTGATTTAAAAAATTTAAGTATTAATTTAATGAGTCCCTTAGAAGAATCAGATTTTATATTTTCAATAGATACAGCAACTCAAAAATTTTCTAACGATCATAATATTAACTATTACGGATTTTTATCAGGTATAAATTTAAATAATTTTCAATTTTTTAATAATTTAAATAGTGATACTTTTTTATTGGGAGGTATAACATTTCATGATAGTGAAAGAACTATACTAACTAATACCACACCATCTGGTAAATTAGACATTGATGATCAATATCTTTCATTTAAGGCGATAGCTGGAACAAAACTTAACAACAAAAACTTAAAGCCTGATATAGGTTTTACCTCTGGATTAATGTTAACACCCAGCCATAGTGAAAGCAAAATATATAAATGGGAAACCAGAGAAGTAGTTAACTTTTCTGCATATATAGAAGATGAATTTATTCATAGTTTTAATAATGAAAAAAGTAATTTAAATTTAAGCTGGGTTTTAGATTATAGAAGTTTACTTATTGGAAAAGATCAAAAGTATAAGGTAAATGGAACTAATGCTACATACACCCAGAAAAATGATTTAACAGAGGAGTTAAGTTTTTCTGCAAATTTAGGACTAAGTAAAAAATTTTTTAGGTTTGGGATTTTGGCTTTTAATATAGACGGCTTTGCATCTTCACAGAACACAAGTGGTATTAAAGGCAATATTAATTATATTTTTAACTTTTAATTTTTAATATTTAAAATTTTAAATAAAAAAATATAATCCAAGAAAACATAGTAAACATTGTATAGAAAATAATCGCTAGACCGACAATTGAATCTTGATTTACTTTCTTACGCCATTTTTTTGGAAAGAAATCTAAAGAATATGCATAAGCAAATAAAAAAATATTTAAAGCCGAAACTACAATGTTAAAAAATAGAAATTTCTCCATTTAAAACTATCCTGGCATACCTACGAGAGGAGGATCGTCGTCACCTGAACCATCTCCTTCATCACACCAACCTTCCCCTGCAATTAAAGTTGGATAATATTCTTTATGTGTTTTAACCCAGAGTGCAATTTGTTTTTTTTCAGAACCACTTGAACATTCTGTTTCATCGAATCTCATTCTTCCATCTGTATCCGCTGTTCCATTTTTTGCTGTGTAAACTACATCTTCATCGTCACCGTATGGATTTTTCCAACCTTGCTCTAGAAAATGACTTATAAAAATATCATTTAAAGAATTTATTCCACTTGCATCGTTTTCAATATTACAGTCTATTGATTTCGAAGAACTTAAAGCAACAGTGCCACCACCATCTACTTCGCACATAGTAAGTTTGCTTTGAATAAATTTAATTGCTTGTTTATGATTTTGTAAAGTTGCGTTTCTATTTGCCGATTTAGTGTAACCGTTATAAGCTACAGTTCCAACAGCAGCTAAGATTCCTATGATAGCTACCACAACAAGAAGCTCAATTAAAGTAAATCCATTTTGTTTCATATTTTTTTATATTATAAAATATTTTATTTGATTAGAAAAAGAAATAAATAGTATACATCCAATAACGATATAAGGACCGAAAGGAATTTCTGATGACATTTTTTTAGATTTATTTACTAGAGAGGGTGCAACAACTAATAAAGCTACTAATGAAGATATAAAAATTATAAAAGGCAAACTAATCCATCCAAACCAAAAACCAATTGCTGATAATAGTTTTGCATCACCAAGACCCATTCCCTCGATATTTCTAAATTTTTTATATAAATAAATTATTGTCCAAATAATTAAATAACCAATAATACCTCCCAATAAAGAATTTAAATAATTTGGAAAAATATTTGTATTAAGATTTGGATCAAATGATTTAATAAATCCTATAGCCATTAATGGAAAAGTTAAAGTATTTGGAATTATAAAATGTTTTAAATCTATAAAAAAAATAATTATAAAAAAAATGCTTAATATCGCAAACAGTAAAGAAGTAATTGATATTCCAAATAAATAGTAAATTAACAAAAAACTTAAAACACTTAAGAGCTCCACTAAAAAATATTGTGAGCTAATTTTTTTATTACAATCTCTACATTTTCCTCTTAATAATATAAAGGATATTAAAGGAATATTATCAAACCATTTGATTGTTTTCCCACAATTTGGACAATATGATCTTTTTACTGCAACACTTTGATTTAAAGGAATTCTATGAATACACACATTAGCGAAACTACCCCAGATGCCCCCTAAGATAATTGATAGTAAAAAAAACACTATTTAAATTTTAATTTGCGAAGCGAAATGAACAATTCCATCAATACATGCCTGTATTATTATGACAGCGTCTTGTATATGAAGATAGAAGTTAGGTGAATTGATAATGATTTCCATTTTTGGTAAAATTACCAAAAATTTAACTAAATAACAAATATAAAAGATGTTCTTTAAATCAAAAAAGCCAGAGATACCAAAGGAAGACTCTAGAATTCAAGATTTAAATATAATTTCTAATTTAAATCAAGAACTAGCCACTACACTTGATTTAAATGAAACACTCCAAAACGCATTAGAAGTTATAATTAAAAGAATTAATGCCCAAGCAGCAAACATATTCTTAATTGAGGAAAAAAAACAAGTATTTCAGTGTATTGCATCTAAGCATCAAGCTTACCTAGATGAATATGAGATACCATTAACACAAGGAGTAATGGGAAAAGCAATATTACAAAAAAAATGCATTAGAGTAGGTGATGTAAGAAAGGATGTAAGAGAAATAGCTGAATTTTACTTTGATTTAGATAATAAAACAAATTTTACAACTTATTCAGTTCTGTGTGCTCCACTAATTGCTGCAAACGAATGTATTGGAGTCATCCACTGCTTGAATAAAAAAACAAATAATAAACTTTTCGAAGAAAGTGATAGAAAACTTTTAGAAACTCTTTCAATGCCAGCTGCACTTGCAATTAGAAATGCACGAATGGCTAAAGAACTTATTGATAAAAATAGAATGCAAAAAGAAATAGAAATAGTTGGTGAAATTCAAAAAACATTATTGTCTAAAAATAGAAAAGACCCTTTTCCTATTTCAGGAATTAATATTCCTGCGAAAATAGTCTCAGGAGATTTTTATAATTTTTCTGATCTTGGTAATGGTAAATATGGTTTTGGTGTTGCCGATGTCTCAGGCAAAGGAATAAAATCTTCTTTACTTATGTCTAAAGCTTCTAGTCTATACAGATGCTTGAGTAAAACAATGTTTTCAGCCGCTGAACTATTAAATTTACTTAATTCAGAAATTTGTGAAACAGCAGCACGTGGTATGTTTGTTACAATGCTTATTGGAATTTACGATGCTAACAAAAAAGAGTTGTTACTTTCAAATGCAGGTCATGAGCCTCCACTTATACATACTAAGGATGGTAAGTTTTCTAATTATACAGAAGCTGGACCACCACTTGGAATAATGCCTAAGATTAAATATAAAGAAACAATAATAAAATTTTCAGATAGTTCCATGTACATATTTACAGACGGTATTACAGAAATTAAAGATCCAAATGGAGAGATGCTTGGTGCAGAAGGCTTTCAAAACTATATAACAAAGTACCAATCTACACCTAACAGTGAAAGACTAAAAGTTATAGTAGAAGATATTGTAAAGTCAGGAAAAATTCAGAAAGACGATATAACAATTGTTGTAATTGACTCTGTAAAATGAAAAGCGCAATGGTATTTGTAGCAGTAATAATTTCCACAATATTATTTTGGGCAACCTCAAATGTATGTAAATATAATTTTGCCGTAGAAAAAAGAACAAATATACTTAATGTTATTACAGAGGAGATTGATCCAACTATACCAAAAGCTAAAATATATTATTACAAAGAACTAAATTGTGCTGATGTAGAACTAGATTGGGACATAGATCGAGTAATTAAAAATTTAGAAGCAATTAGTGTAATAATTTATCAAGAACTTACGACTGATATTAGAGGAGAACCACTTTAAAGATTGATTGAGCTCATATTAGGTAGTAAAGTACTCACTATAGGGAGTTATAAAACTAACATGAGTGTTGAAAAAACCAATCTAGGTAATTTAAATGTTGTTTCAATAAAAGAAGCCACAGAAAAAAATAAGACCGAACCAGTATTTTCTAAAGGACTTTATCAATGGGTCATGTTTGTTATCTCTTTATATACAAGGGTAAGAGAGAATTTAAAAATTGACTTTGAGTCTTTTATTATACTTCAAGTAGTCGTTAGTCATTCATTGTATGAAGTAAATAAGTTAGGAATTAAGACGTTTTCTGAACTTGAAGATGAGATGGTTGATATACTTCATAAAAAACAAAATAAAACAACAAAACTCACGTTTGCAAGTATTTCAGAAGTTCTTCAGCTTCCAAGAGAAACAGTTAGAAGAAAAGTACTTGAGCTTTGCAAAAAAGATATTCTAATCTTTGAAAGTCAAACTGGCATCAAGCTTTCTAAAGGATATAAAAAAATTTATGGTAGTTTTGTTTCTCAAACAACAAATGATTTAAGTTCATTAATTAATAAATGGGACAAAAGTGGTGCACTTAAATTATTATTGGAAATGAAAAATAAATGAGCAAATTCTTTTACGCACTTTATGATTTAGCAAATTCAGCTTATACCATGATTATAATTACGTTTGTTACTTCAGCATACTTTGCAAACCAAATAGTTGGTAATCCACAGATTGGTGCAGCGTATTGGCAATGGACAGCAGGTCTTTGTGGAATTTTAATCGCACTAACCGGTCCACTACTAGGAGCGTTTGCGGATAAGAAACCTGAAGGAAAAATAAATTTTTTACAATTATCTACACTACTTTGTATTTTGATAACAGGTTTGTTCTGGTTTGCTAAGCCAAATGAAAATTATATTTTTTTTACATTAATAATTTTTTTTATTTCTAATTATTGTTATGAAGTTGGATCTATTTTTTATAATTCACTTTTAAAAAAATGTTCTAGCGAAAAAGATATTGGAAGAACATCTGGATTTGGTTTTGCTCTTGGATACCTAGGATCGGTTCCAATAATTTTAATTTCACTTTATTTGTTTGTGCTTCCTGAAAAAACTTTATTTGGTTTAGACAAAAATAAATTTGAACACATAAGATTTATTCCAATTGTTGTATCATGTTGGTTTTTAATATTTTCTTTGCCAATGATTTATTATTTTAAAAAAAAATTAGTTTATGAAAAAGATAATGATAAAAATTCTACTTATAAAAAAATATTTGAATTGATATGGAATAATAAATTTACTTCTGTTGGCAAATTTCTTTTAGCAAGAATGATTTATTCCGATGCACTTATAGTTTTAATTGCAGGTGGTGGAGTTTATGCTTCAGGAGTATTTGGTTTTTCACAAGGTGAATTACTTAAGCTTGCAATCTATGGAAACATTGTTGCGTTCATCGGTGTTTTGTTTGGTGGTTATTTAAATGACAAGATATCTTCTAAAATAATTATTTTAATTTGTATTGCAGTGTTAACTTGTACAGTAATCTACGGATCTTTGATTGCTCAGACAAAGAGTCAATTTTTTTATAACGTTATGTTTATATCTTTTTTTATTGGTTCTATACAAAGTGCAAGCAGAGTTATGATGACGAAATTACTTAGCACTAATGATTTAGGAAAAGGTTTTGGATTATTTAGTTTTTCTGGAAGAATTACAGCTTTCGCAGGTCCTTTAACAGTTGGCACTATAACTTATTTGTATTCTCAAAGAATTGGTTTCTTATCTGTCTCAATTTTTTTTATTTTGGGTTTTATTCTTATGCTTTCAACTAAAAATGTATAAAAAAAAATAAATACTACTTAAAATTGTAAAATTTATCATTTGAAAAGCAAAATTTAGACTATTCTTCTTCTAATTTAAGGTGAATCCAAAAAAATTTTATTTTTTTTAGTATAAAAATGAATTTGGAAAAAAAAATGTTTAGGTCTAACACAAAAAAAAATTGCTCTAACACAAAAATAAAATTTTAAGTTGTAAAATTAAAATTTGTTGATTTTATTGACTTTTTTAAAAATTATTAAAATTATTTTTCTCTAACACAAATGAAGAATTTTGCAAAATTTTATGTTGTGTTAGAGTTTTTGTAAATTGTGTTAGAGAATTATGTAAATTTAAAAAAAAATAAAAAATATAATTTTTATCTCAAATTACAAAAAGTGTTGATTTACGTGGTTTATTTAACTTATTATTAAATAATTGCCCAAAATAGGTATATTGATATTTTTTTTGTGTTAGACTTTTACTAAAATTGTGTTAGAGATTCGTAATTATGTTTAAGTAACAAAAAAAAATAAACTTATGAGTGAAGACGAAGATAAAAAAAATATTTCTGATAACGAGTCGAAGATTGATGAAAATCAATCTGAAGTAGAAAATTCTTCTACTGATGACAGCACTGAACAAAAAACAGAGCAAATTTCAGATAACAACCAGAATTTACAACCAGATAACGAACCAAGTGCTTCTGAAAAAGAAATAACGCCAGAAAATAAAAGTTTAGATGTTGAAAATACAGCACAAATAACTTCAGAGAGTGAAAGTGAAGAAAATAAAAAAAAAGAACACGAAGTAATTCACAAGAAAGATGGAAGATTACATATTTATGTAAGACAAGATAAGTACAAGGGTGAATTAAAATCAAAAAATTGGGTCGGTAGACTTTATCACGATGGAAAACAAAAAATTTCATCCTCTGGCACACCTAATTTAGAAGAAGCAATTCCAATTTTAGAAAAATGGTTCGACGATGTTGTTTCTGGTAAAGAAAAAGAAAAAGAAGTTCAAGCACAAAGTGTTGCAACTGAGCAAACTTCTATACAGTCTGATAATTCTAATCAAATTGAAAATATTCAAGCAACAAACCAATCAACTACAACAACAGAAACTAAAAATGATACAACCAATTTAAATCAAGTTGATGATGAAGGAACTGAAAATAAAAAATCTAAATTTGCATTCTTAGATAATTTAAAAAATATTAAATTTAAAAAACCAGATTTTATTAAAAATAGTTCAGTATCAAAAAGCTCTTTGCCTGCCGGAGAATTTTCTAAAAAGATAGGAAGTTTTTTTAAATCTAAAATTGGAAAATCTTCAGTTAAAGGTGAAGAAATTGTAGGAGTAGAATTATCTAATAAAGAAATAAGATTAGCTCAACTTTCAAGCAATAAATCAAATCAATGGGTGCTTGATAAATTTTATGTTCACCCAGTAAATTTGCCAGATGATGCAAATATTTTAGATAACGGTGAAAAATTAGGAGCTGAACTTACAATTGCGTTACAGAAATCTAAAATTACTACAATGAATGCTGCGATTGCAATTCCTGTTACTAGTGCGATCATTAGAGTAGTAACAGCTCCTTTAATGAAGGATGAAGAATTACAAAAAGCTATTGAAACTAATTCACTTTGGGAAAATTTAGTTCAATTAACAGATAATCTTGATGATTACTCAATTTTCCACCAAGTTATAAATAGAAATGAAAAAGCTAACACAATGGATATATTATTTGTTGCATCAAAATTAGCTGACATTAATAATTACACATCAATTATAAAACAAAGCAATCTTAATCCAGTAATTATTGATGTAAAATGTTTTGCACTTAAATCTGCGGTTGACCAAATAAATCAAATTTCAAATAAGTCTGAGGACGCAAATCTAACTGCTGTATTAGAGTTTGGTTTAGACGAAAATTACCTTATGATTTTATATGATAATAACCCTATTATTACTGATATATTTTTAAGAGGTCAGGATAGAAAAATACTTTTAGAGTCACAAGATATAGAAGAAAAAGAGGCTCTAGTTAGAAGGTTTATTACACAAGTAAAACAAGCAGTTCAGGATTTTGAAACAAAATATGAAAGAAGAATAAGAAATATAAAAGTTGTTTCGGATTTAAATAATGTAGAAGATTTTTTATCTAGTTTTAGAAAAAATCTTATTAACGTAGGTTTTAATTTGTTTGACCCAATGGATGGATTGTTAATTCCTCAGCAAAATAAAGAAAAAGTAAATTTACCTAATAGATCTTATTTATCAACAGTCGTTGGTCTTGCATTTAGAAAATTAGATGTATTTGGATATTATAAATTTGTTACTGCTGTTAAAAATATAAATTTATTACCTGATAGAAAAGGAATGATTAAAGAGAAAAAGATGAAAGCTTTTTCTAATTTTGCTTTTAAAGGAATAGGAGCAACAGTACTAGTAATTTATACAATTCTCTTTGGTTTATCTTTTTGGAACATTTATTCTTATAACGTTAAATTAGCTGACTACGATAACGTTCTTAAAACTCATAAATCTAAAAAGCTGGAAAAAGAAAAAATTGCTAAAGAGATGTCAAAAATTACAAAAACTTTAAGATTAAGTAAAACTTTAAAATCTAATAAAAAAATTAGTTATAGAATTTTAGCACAAGTTGCTATGAGCGTACCTAAAAGAGTAAAATTTGCTTCAGTAGATTATAATGGAAGTAATCAAATTGTAATTAAAGGACAAGCACAAAGTGACCAAGATATTTTAAAATTAATAGCGAATTTGGGTTCACAAGAATTAATAGATCAAGCTTCTTTAGGGCAAATGAATTACAGTGGCTCAACCAGTGCATCTGCGGATACAAAAAAAAAGTTTGTGGTTTTTGTAAAATTAAAAGGATAACTTTATGGATTTAAAAAATATTAATTTAGATTTAAAAAATATTGATCTACAAACTATAAAGTCAAAAATTCAGGCTATAGATAAAAAAACTTTAATCAAATTTGGTATTGGATTTGGTTCAGTGGTTTTATTTTTAATAATTTATTATGCAATTTTAAATCCAATAGTTAACAAGAAAAAAATCCAAATTGATGACATGCTATCAAAGCAAGATGAAATAACTCAATTTAATAATGAAATAAAAAAAGCAAAAAAAAGTATTAAAAAATTAACACCTGAGTATGAAAAATATTCAACATTATTTCATAGTAAAGCTGAGGTAGAAGGATTGTATCAAACTCTAAGTGTATATGCTGGTCAAAATAATCTAGTTATTTCAAAAATTAAAAAAGGTACTCCTTCTCCTATTACTAAAAAGGCTGCACTAGAAAGTATAAAAAAGAAAAAGAAGAAAAAGAGCAAAAAGAAGAAAACTGATGTAAAAGCCAAAAAGAATATTGCGTATTATAAAATACCAGTAAATTTTCAGATAAAAGGGAATTTCTTAGGATATATCAAATTTAAAAGGGAAGTTGCTATGTCTAGAAAAATGTTAAATTTTGACAAAGAATCCATAAAAGTGGTAAAAGGTAATACAACCAGTACGGTAGTTGTGAGTGGAACATTAACAATAGTAGGTTTGCCAGATGAATTTTTTTAGACTTATAATTATAACTCTGTTTATATTTATTTCTTCACAGAAAGTTTTTAGTGATAGTCATGATGCTAACATCGTTGAAAAAGCAAAAGAAATAAATAAGCAAATTAAAGAAAAACAAACTCAAACACAACAAAGTTTAAATCAAGAATTAGTTGAAGAAGAACCTTTGCCTTTAAATGATCCTTTCGCAGGTGATGCATCTACTGCCAGTACATTAATAACTAGTGAACCAACAAGTGCTTCCGCTAAATTAAGATCTTATAAATTAGTAGCTTCATTTAATGGTACTGACCAAAGTTTTGCAACATTGGTTGATGATTCAGGTGAGTTTTTAACTTTAGAATTAGACGAAGAATTATCAAATGGATTGAAACTCGTTGATGTAAATTTGAAACATGCGGTTTTTGAAAAAGATGAGGATAGCAAGTTTTTAGTTATTAATTTTAAAAATCAGATAAAGGAAGTAGATGAATATTAAATTTTCAAAAATTTTTGTAATATTTGTTTTGTTTGCTTCAATGCTATTAAGTGGTTGTACCTCTGACGGCAAGTTTGGAATAAAAAAATTTAAACATGAAACTCCATTAATTAAGGACGATATAAAAAAGAAGGGGTCAATTGAAGTTGACAAGACTGCAAAAATGGGACCTCAGCCTGCAACTGGAGATGTTATTAAGTTAGGAAAAAGAAAACAAATTTCGTCACAAAAACAAAGAAATTATCTTTTGATTTCAGATGATTACAAGCTTTTAAAACAAAACGTATCATTTAAATTTCAAAACCTAGACTATAAATCTGCTATGGAATTAATGGCTAAAGCAGGTGAAATAAATATTTTGATAGGTGATGAGGTTGCTGGTTCGGTGACTGCTCAGTTACTCAATGTTCCATGGGACACAGCATTTAATGCATTATTAGATTTAAAAAATTATGCAGCTGATTTTGATGTATCTAGCAATCTAATAAGAGTGCATTCACCATCTAATTTAACACAACAAGAGTCTACAAAATCTGCAAGAGCACAAGCTGTTAAAAAGAAAGTAGAACTAGAGGACTCAGTCGAGCCAGTTGTTTCAGAAATATTTAGGCTTTATTACATAAGTCCAGCAGAAGCAAAAGCAACATTAGATGAATTATTTAAAGCAGTCGATGAAGCTTCTGCATTAGTCCAAATTACAGAAGAAAAAACTACAAGATCAATAATAGTAAGAGGTAAAGAAAAAGATTTAGATGTTGTAGATAAAATAATTAGAGAGATAGATGTTAGAACTAAACAAGTTTTAATTGAAGCATTTATTGTCGAGGCAAACTCAGATTTTGAAAGAGCTCTTGGAACTAGACTGGGAGGCTACTATAAAAGAAAAGGAAATGTGGCAGGTGGTGTTCAATCAACAAGTACTGGAGCAGCAGGAATTGGGTCAGCAACAGCTGGTTTAGCTTCTACCACTGATAGTTTAACTGATTTTACTGCAGCTGGAGCTACAAGTGGAATAGGAATATTAAGAAGTACTGGCTCTGCTGTATTAAAAACTGAAATTACTGCACTAGAAATCCAAGGCTTAGGAAAAACAATATCAAATCCAAAAATTTTCACTTTAGATAATCAAGTTGCAACAATTACTCAGGGTGAGGAAATACCATATCAGTCAAGTTCTTCAGAGGGAGCCGATACATCCTTTAAAGAGGCAGCTTTAAAAATGACAGTTACCCCAAGTATTATTGGTGACGGCAATGTTCTTTTGGATATTCAGGTTAATAATGATACTCCAAATAGGTCTAACCCAGGAGATCCAGCAATTAACAAAATGGAAATAAGCACTAAACTTTTAGTTGCTGATGGTGACATTGTTGTAATTGGTGGAATTAAAAAGAACGCTGTTACTAACAGTAAATCACAAACGCCAGGCGCTGGAGATGTCCCTGTATTAGGAAATTTATTTAAAGGTAAGTCAAATACTGATAACATGGATGAATTATTAGTATTTATTGCACCAAGGGTTTTATAGAATGCTTAAAATTAGTAGAGAAAGTGAAATTAATTTAATTAATGTCTTAATTGATAATGACATAATTTCAGGAAAAGATTTAATTAACATTAAAAAGGTAAGTACCGAAGGGAATAAATCTCAGATCGATGCTGTTTTCGAACTTAAACTAACTGATGAGGAAAAAATTCTTGACGTATTAGTTAAAGAGCAAAATCTCGAGGTTGTAGATCTCTCTAAAATTCAAATTGTCGAGGAAGTCAAAAGTGTTCTACCTTCAAATTATATTAACGTAAATTTTGTTGCACCATTTAAAGTTGACGGAAAAACTCTTCATATTGCAATTTCTGATAGTTCTAAACTTGGTTTGATGAGAAATTTAAAAGCTATTACCAAAAAAAATATTGAACTTCATGCAGCTAAAGTATCGCAAATTTCAGAATTTATTGAAAAACTTTTATCAGAGAGTGGAGATGTAACTACAGATACAATTAGAAAAGAGAATAAAGAAAAAACAAAAACTTTTGACTCTGATTTAGGTGAAGCAGGGGAGGTTTTAGAAAAAAAACCAGAAGAAGATATCGAAGCCATAGAAAACGAGTCTGAAGTTATAAAATTTAGTACTGCTGTAGTAGCAGATGCAATAAAGTCAGGTGTTAGTGATATTCATATAGAGCCCTATAGGTTTAGCTCAAGAGTGCGTTACAGATTAGATGGTATGTTAACTGAACAAGAACAGTATAGGAAATTTCTTCACGATAATTATGGTGCAGTTGTAACCCGTTTTAAAATTATGGGTAAGCTTGATATAGCAGAGAGAAGACTGCCTCAAGATGGAGCTATTAATTTTAAAATTGACGGGAAAGTAGTCGATTTACGTTTATCTATTTTACCGACCGCAAATAATGAAAGAATAGTAATGAGGGTTTTAAACAAAGATGCGGGCGATATTACTTTAGAGCAATTAAACTTTGACGATGTTGATTTAAAAAATTTAAGAAAAGCAATACATGGCACTCAAGGGTTGATACTTGTAACTGGACCAACTGGTTCGGGAAAATCAACAACTCTTTATAGTATTCTTAAAGAAGTCAGCAAACCTCACTTAAATATATTAACAGCAGAGGATCCAGTTGAATATGAATTAGATGGAGTAGGTCAAGTTCAAATTAAGGATGATATAGGATTAAGTTTTGCTGCTGCATTGAGATCATTTTTAAGACAAGACCCAGAAATAATATTAGTTGGGGAGATGAGAGATAAAGAGACAGTTGATATTGGACTAAAAGCTGCGCTTACAGGACACTTGGTATTTAGCACACTTCACACTAATGATGCTCCAAGCACAATAACTAGATTACAGAACATGGGAACGCCTGATTATTTAATAAGTGCTGCTTGCCAAATGGTTTTGGCACAAAGGTTAGCTAGAAGATCGTGTAAAGATTGTAGAGTTCCTGACGACGATGTTACTCCAAAGGTTTTACAGGATTTAGGTTTTAGCCCAGAGCAAGCATCGAGAGTTAAAGCGCTGAAAGGAAAAGGTTGTCCTAAATGTAAAGACAGTGGGTACAAAGGTAGACAAGGTATCTATGAAATTTTGGTTGTTTCAAAGCCAGTTAAAGAAGCAATCTTAAGAAAAGCAACAACACCTGAATTGAGAGAAATAGCAATTAAAGAGGGATTTCAAACAATGCAGGATATGGGCAGAAGATTAATTGCAAATGGAGAGCTAAACTTCAGAGAGTACGAAAGAGTTTTATCGGCTTCATAGAAAATTATGGAAGCATTTACATATAAAGGTATCGCAGACGGTAAATATGTTGAAGGCGAGATAGAAGCCATTAATCAAGAAGAAGCATCTCACAAACTTAAAGAACAAAAAGTAATAATCACCAATCTTATAAGATCAAAGAAAAAAAAAGGTGAAACTAAAGCCAAATCTAAAGGTGGAGGATTTTCTTTTGGAAAAAAGAAAGTCAAAGTAGAAGATATACTCATATTTTCTAAGCAATTTGCTACAATGGTTAAAGCAGGACTGCCTATCCTAGAGGTTCTTGGAATGTTAAGAGATCAACTTGAAAACCCTTCAATTAAAGAATTAATAGAAGACATCAGAAAAAGTCTTGAAGGTGGTGTAACTTTATCAAAATGCTTTGAAAAATATCCGCAATACTTTGATAACGTTTATTGCAATCTAGTTAAAGCAGGTGAGGCAAGTGGTAAATTAGATGTATTTTTACTTAAAATTGTAGACTCGCTTGAAAAAAAAGAAAAGATTAAAAAGAAAATTAAATCTGCATTGATGTATCCTTCAATAATGTTCACTGTGGCAGTAGTTGTAAGTGCTTTTATGTTAATAAAAGTAGTACCTGTTTTTGCTAAGATGTACGCAGGAATGGGAGTTGAACTTCCAGGTACTACAGCAGCAATAATGTCGATGAGTGATTTTTTACGGGGAACTGGTGGACTGGTTTTACTATTTGGATCTATAGGCTTTTTTGTAGCATTTAAATATTTAACAACTAAAAACGAAGCAATAAAATATAAATGGCATAAACAAATTTTAAAACTTCCAGTATTCGGTGATTTAATTTTAAAATCATTATTAGCAAGAATTTCTTTAATTATGGGAAATCTAAGCGCTGCAGGTGTAAATTTATTAGAAAGTTTAGAAATTGCTAAATCAGTTAGTAATAATGTTGTTGTCACTGAAGCTTTAGAAAATGTTAAAAAAGGTGTTTTTTCTGGTGACACATTAACAAAACTTTTTTTAAAGGAACCTTTGTTTCCTCCAACTTTCAGTCAATTAATTTCAGTAGGTGAACAGACTGGACAGTTAGATGAGATGTTTAATTCAGTTGCGATGTATTATGAGGAAGAATTTGACGGCGCCGTTGACAATATGTCTAGTTTAATTGAACCAATAATGATTGTTTTTATGGGAACAATGATCGGTGGATTGATGATTGCAATGTATTCACCAATATTTAATGTTGGTGCACTAATCGGCTAAATTTTTTTTGTAAGAACAAGATGATTAACCCACTGTTGTTCATTTTTTTTAAAAACAGCATCATCCATAATTTGTTTAATAAAATAAGTTCCTAAGCCACCAGGCTTAATATCGTCAAGTTTTCTATGTTGTACATTTCCTGGAACTACAGGCTTTCCTTTGTCAAAAAATCCTATTTCCAATTCGTTATCTTTTAAAGATATTTTTATTTCCATTCTATCTGTAGTCTCAGCAACATCTTTATAACCATGTTTTACAATATTTTGGGCAGCTTCAGCGATTGCTAATACAAGTTCATCTTTTTGGTCTTGAGGTAGCTCTATTTTATTAAAAACATCTCTTGAGAAAGTTCTTACCTCTTTTAAGCTAGCACTGCTTACAAGAAAATCTTTTGACTCTGAAATATTCATTACTCTAGATTTAATATCTGTTCTAATTTTGCCATCATTATTACTTTTAAAACAGATTTACTTACTTCTTTAACTATTACTTTTGTATTACTTTCTAATGCTTTTTGGTGACTTTCTATAAGAACGGATATTCCTGAAGAATCCATATAAGATACATCTTTTAAGTTTAAATGAACTTCCTTTCCAGACTCTACTAATGGTAAAATTACCTCTTTTGCCTTTTCAGTCACGTCCATATCAATCTCACCATTGAGAAATACTGTACTAACGTTTCCTTCCTCTGTAACTTTGTATGTCATATAATTTTACAATTTAAAGTGATAGCATATATACGTTCTATATAAATAACTAAATTTTACCCATTCTGGGGAAAATTGCTTAAATTTATATAGTATAATTCATATTTATAAAGTGTTTACTTATTATAAATAATTATTAAAAATTAGATAAAAATAAAAAAAAAAAGGAATAAAATGAAAAACAACAAAGGTTTCACACTTATTGAATTGCTAGTTGTTGTTGCAATTATAGGTATTTTAGCAGCTGTAGGAACTGTTGCATATACAGGTTATACTGCTTCTGCACAAAAGAATGCATCAAAAACTTTATATTCACAATCAGTTAAATATTTAACTGCAGAAATACAAAAGTGTATTTTAAATCCATCAGGTACTGCAATTGAGGGAAATATTACTTGCAATGCTGACCCTTCGCCTTCGGAATGGGCATCAGCTTTTGAGACAAAATCAACGGATAAGAATCCTCATAATTCATCTGAAGCAGCAGTTTCAGTTGCTGCAGCTGGTACTACTGAAGGTACATTATATGTAACAGCGGTAGATGGAAATCCTGATGAAACTCCACCAACGGAAGATAGTCTTACTCTTACAATGACACCGGCAGATGGAGAAGATACGTTATCGCAAGAAATTACTTTAGAGTAAAAATTTTTTTATGACTAGAAGCTCTGGTTTTACATTAATAGAGCTTCTAGTTGTAGTCGCAATAATTGGAATTTTATCAGCGGTTGGAACAGTTGCCTATTCAGGTTACGTAGCAGGTACACAACAAAAATCTGCAGAAAGCATGTTAATGACAATTGGTTTAGCACAAACCGAAGAGATGTCTAATTATGGAAGTTATTATTCATCAGACGGATCAGAAACAGTAGGAACTGATTGTACACCAAGTGAAGCTACTTCAGGAAATATTGGATCGGAATTATTCGGAAAAGCAGAATATATTGACACTGAAGATATTGATTATAATTTTTGTACTTATATTTCAGCAACAGGATTTACAGCAATTGCTTCAAATGGCACATGCACTATAACAACAGATGAAACAGGAGCAACAACAACTGAAGGGTGTTAACTTAATAAAAAAATTAAATGAAAAGGGGAAGTCAGAAAAAACGTTTTGGAAAAAAAAGGAAGGTTTTAAAAAAATCTTCATCTAAATTTGGAATTTACGGAATATTGGCTTTTTTTCTATTTCTTGGACTTTTTTCTGAAAGTGTAAGAACTGTTCCGGCTGGAGCGTTTAGCGAACTACCTTTAGATAGTAATTTAAAAATAGAGAATTTAAATTCTCAACTTATTGAGCAAAAAGTTTTAAATGCTTCATATATCAAATCTAGCAAAATTGAATATAAAATTAAAAAAGACGAAATTATTAAAACTAATCAAATAAATTTTTTTGATGAACCCAAAAATTTAGAAAATAATAAAACAATAACTATTGCTAAAACTCCAAAGATTACAATAAAAAACACTGAGGAGTCGTTTACTATCGAAAATAAAATTAAAAATAAAGTTTTAGATGTTCCAAAAATTGAAAAAACTATAAAACTAGCAGAAACAAGCGCAACTACTATTACAGTTAATGGTGAGGAAAAAGTAATTCCAGGAACAATGGACAAAAATATTACGTATATGCAAATTCTTCAAAAGCCTAATGATTTAGAATTAAACCTTAAATACGCTCAGCAACAAGGGAAAATGGGTAATTACAAACAAACAATAGCAACACTTGAGAGACTAAATATGATTTACCCAGATAATATTGAAATTAAATTATATTTACTATCAGTTCTTGTACAAGCAGACTCTCCCAATAAAGCTTTAGGTGTAATTGAAGATATAAAAGCTAATCCAGATGCAACAACTGAAGATTTAGAAACAGTAAGTGAGATAGAACAGGAAATGAAAGATAGAAGAGCTCCTAAACTTTGGTATGTAATGGCAGAGGTTTCAAGTGGGGGAGTTCAAAGCAATAATGTAAATAGCGTTTCTAAAACTAGAAGACAATATAGTTCAGGAGAAATTAGCAGCTTTAATACTGCGATGTTTGATAGAACTTATACAAATGCAATGAGCTTAACTGCAATAAGATCTATAGGAGAAGCTTCATCATTTACCATTAATGCAAGTTTCTCTGATGCAAGGCAAAATGTAGGAACTTCGGATACAGCTGATGGATATGGCTTAATGTTAGGCTATGATACTACAATTGGCAATCAAAGTTTAAGCCCATATTTAATGTTAGGTAAAACTGACTATCAATATGATGCTGATAGCTTTTCGTTGATGGCAGGTTTAAGCGGATCCTTTATGGCAGGAGAGCGTTCAACAATTGGTTACGGTTACACTTACTCCGAAAGTAAAGGCAATGAAAATTCAAGTGGCTCTACTGCAAACGAAACTAATGCAGTTGGTCATTCAGTTTCCTTAGAACATGGCTTTATGTTAAGTGACATTATCTCAACAAGTCTTGGTTCAACTTTAAGTATTTCAGAGGCGAAAGTTGGAACAAATGATTTCGTTACATATGACTATTCAGCTAGAATAAACCTTGCACTTCCATGGTCGTATATTTCCATTGGTAATGGTTTGAGTTTTAATGATTATGTACATGCTGACTCTAGTACTACTTCAGAAAAAAAGAGATCCGATGTTACAAACACTATTGACTTTATGTTAATTAAAGCTGTTGGTGATTTTTTACCTTCAATTGATCCCAATAAAAATTTACTTATGACATTGTCAATGGATAGAGTATTTTCGGAGGGTAATATGATGAATTATGATTATATCAGCGATTCCATATCATTTAATATCTCAAAGTCATTTCAGCTATTTAAAGATTAATTCACTATTAAATTCCTATGAAATTTGAATGTTATCAAAAAATGACTATTTTAAAGGGTTATTTATTTCAACCTTTCCAAGAAAAACCCTAAAATGGTGTAAAAATGTCTTTGAAGATATGAACTAATGTATATATTTAAATTAATGAAAAAAATAATATCACTAATAGCTGGTTTTGTACTTTTTGCTAATATAGCTCAAGCTCAAGAGTTGAGCATTGATAAACAATTAGTCGGTATAGTTGGTGCAATATCTGGTACAGTAAAAACTGAAACTAGAACACTTAAAGCTGGTGATAAAATATATTTAAACGAAACGATTTATGCAGCTGAGGGAGCAGGTACTCAGCTATTATTACTTGACCAATCTACATTTACAATTGGATCAGACTCTGAAGTTGTAATGGATACATTTATATACGATCCAGCAACAAATGATGGAAAAATAGTTGCAAGTGTCAAACAAGGAAGTTTAAAGGTTATTTCTGGTTTAATAAGTAAAAAAAATCCTGACAGTTTGACAGTTGAAGTTCCTGAGGGAACACTTGGATCAAGAGGAACAGAATTTCAAACAATAGTATCAAAGAAAAGAACAGACACTTTATTAATTGGTCCTGGTAAAAATAATACATTAGGTTTAAGACCAGGTGCAGTTTTAGTCGGTAATAAGTTTGGAAGTACTATGTTGAACAATCCATACAGTATTTCAAGCATGAAAACTGGACAAGCTCCAGATAAAGCAAAACAAATTACAAAAAACCAATTGAAGAAATTTAAAAAGAAAATGAAAGCTTTAAGAGTTGCAAAAGCTGACGGAACTTCGAAAGAAGAAAGAAAAGCACTTAGAAAAAAAATTAGACAAGATTTAAAAGCTCAAGGTTTTGAAAAAGAAGAAATAAAAGCAATAATTAAAGAAAACTTAAAGAAGGACAATGAAAAAAGAATAGTTCTTCTTCAACAAGAAGTAGATAACAATATAGATGTAACGGATAATAATGTAATTGATGAAGACGCAATTATACAAAATGAAATTACTGAAATTAATGAAATAGAAAGTCCAGAACCAACTCCTGCGATAGAGAAAAAAGATAAGAAAAAAGATAAGAAAGCAATTAAAGAAGATAAAAAGAAGAAAAAGAAAAAGAAAGTAAACAAAAAGAAAAAAGGCAAAAAGAAAAAAGCTGTTAAAGAAAAGAAAAAAGGCAAAAAGAAAAAAGCAGTAAAGAAAAAGAAAGAGAAAAAGAAAAAAGCAGTTAAGAAAAAATCTACTAAAAAGAAAAAAGCAGTTAAGAAAAAATCTACTAAAAAGAAAAAAGTAGTTAAGAAAAAAGCTAAAAAGAAAAAAGTAGTTAAGAAAAAAGCTAAAAAGAAAAAAGTGGTTAAGAAAAAGCCTAAAAAGAAAAAAGTGGTTAAAAAGAAAAAAGTTAAAAAGAAAAAAATTGTTAAAAAAAGAAAAGTTGTTAAAAAGAAAAAAATAGTTAAGAGAAAAGTAGTCAAGAAGAAACAAAAGAAGAGAAAAAAGAGAATCCGTAAGAAATAAGCCTAAAAACTTAATCAAGTTTTATTTACTTTAATTTTATTGTGGTTAAATTCAGAAATGTGAAAGCAATTTTATTAAAATACCAAAATTATTTAATCTTTTTAGTTCTTTTGATTTTATTAATAGTACTCAAAATAATTAATCCAAGTTTCGTAAAATCAATTTCTTTTATAAGTTTTGACTTATACCAAAAAACATTTCCTTTGGTAAAACAAGACTCTAATGTTGTCATTATAGATATTGATGAAAAAAGTTTAGGTAAATTTGGACAATTTCCATGGAGTAGATCAGTATTTGCTAGAATAATAGAAAAGGTAAATGAAAGTGAACCAAAGGCAATTGGCTTTGATGTTTTTTTCACTGAAAAAGATAAACAATCTCCTGAAGAAATTATAAAAGCTTACGGTTTGATACCTCAAGATGTTTCAAATTTACAAAAAATTAAAGGTCATGATGAAATATTTAGTGAAGCACTACAAAATTCTAATTCAGTAATTGCAGTTCTTGGAAGCAATGTTTCTTCACTCGGAACTTACGAAAGAAAAGCAAAAGCAAGATTTCTTTCTAAAGGTGGAGATCCAAATAATTTTACTTACGCTTATCCATATTCAATAGGTTCTCTAGAAAAACTTGAGAAAAGCGCAAAGGGACTTGGTTCAATATCATTTTTAGATCAAACAGACGGAATAATTCGTTCATTACCGTTAATAGTTCGTTTTGATAAAAAAATGTACCCTACGATGGGGTTAGAAATGGTTCGTGTAGGGAATAATCAAAAAAATTTATATATTGAGTTAAATGAGGTAGGGATAAAAAGAATAAGTTCTAGACCTCATAAAATTGTTTCAGATCCAAATGGAATAATTTGGATAAAATATAAAAAATCATTAAAAAGTCAGTATATATCAGCAAGTTCAGTTTATGATGGGAAGTTTGAAGATTCTTTTTTTAGGAACAAGTATGTTTTAATTGGAGCATCTGCTCAAGGATTATTTGATTTAGTAAAAACGCCTTTGGGTGTAACTATCCCAGGAGTTGAAGTACATGCAAATGTAATTGAAAATATTTTAGATCAAAATTATCTTATTAGAAATCCTAATACATATATTTTTGAACTATTATTTTCTATAATTGTTGCATGTGTTACTTTTGCATTTTCTCAAAAAATTAAACCAAAATACAGTTTATCTATTTTTTTTGGAAGTTTCTTAACGGTAGTAATCATAGGTTATTGCATTTTTATATTTAGGTCTGAGTTGGTAGATATTAGTTACCCAATTTTTATGCTTACTTTAACATTTCTAACAGGACTTTACTTTAGGTTTGTTGAAGAAAATAAAATTGCATTATCCAATTTGCAAAAGGAAGCTAAACTATTAAAGGAAAGAGAACTTGCAGGAGAAGTTCAAAAAAGCTTATTTCCAGATATTTCAAGATTTGAAAATTTTATTTATGCAACTAATGTTCCTGCTAGAGATGTTTCAGGTGACTATTTTGATGTAGTAAGCGTTAGTAAAACAGAGTATTTTTTTACATTAGCTGATGTTTCAGGAAAAGGAATTAAGGCTGGTATGTACATGGCTAAGGCATCCTCAATTTTTAGGACTCTGTCAAATCTCTCATATCCTCTTGAGAAAGTAGTCTACGGTGTTAACAACGAGTTAGTTGCAGCAAAATTTAAGGGAATGTTTGTAACAGCTGTTTTTGGTAAATTTAATACAGAAACTAAAGAGGTAACTTTTGTAAACGCTGGTCATGAAAGTATAATGGTTTTTGATAGAAATAAAAATTTTGAATTTATAAAATCTGAACTTCCACCGATAGGTATTATTAAATATTTTGCAGAGTCTATGGTCAAATCCAAGACAATTAATTTGAAAGACAAAACATTTGTAGTTTATACAGATGGTGTAACCGAAGGGTATTTGCAAAATGGTCAGGAATTGGGTGCTGACGGAGTCCAAAGAATAGTAAAAGATCTAAGTGATATAACTCCAAAATTGCTTGTAGATGCAATCGCAAAAGAACTAAACTGGGGAGCAGATAAATTAAGAGACGATATTACATGTTTAGCCTTGGATTTGAAAAATATAGAATTACTTCAAGTTAAAAAAAAAAAGAAAGAGGAAAAAAAAAGTGAAAATTAGAGCAATTTTTTTTACTATTTTATTAATAGCATTTAAAAGCTCTGCTTATAGTTCAAATAATTCACCTTTTAAAAACCTAGTAATACTAACAGATCCAAAAGAATATAAAGAGATAATATTTAAAGATATCAATGGAAAGAATTTAAGTTTGAATGATTTTGAAAGTGATATCTATATACTAAATTTTTGGGCAACTTGGTGCTTACCATGTAAAGAAGAAATGCCTTCATTAAATAGTCTACAAAGAAAAAAAAAATTGGAAGTAATACCGATAAACGTTGAAATTCAAAACAAAAAAAAATCACAGAAATTTTTTAAAGACCTTAACATAAATAATTTATCAATTTATTTTGATGATGAAAATAATTTAGCAAATTTATTTAAATTAAGAGGTATACCAACTACTATTATTTTTAATAAAAAAAGAGACGAAGTAGCAAGAATTCTTGGTGAATTTAATTTTACTGATAAAAAATTTACCGATTGGCTTGAAAATATAAACATAAATTAAAATTATTTTTCTTTTAGTTTGTAAAGAAATATATTAAGTTCTCGTGATAAGGGAACATGAAAAGAGGAATTTTTTATATAATATTTTTTTTAATATTAAACGGATGTGCACAATATAGTTCACTAGTTGGTCCGTCATATACTTTTGCGAAATCCGGTAGTATTTTACAAGCAGGCAATTCAGTAGCAACTTCTCATATGTTGAAAAAAACGGTTTCTAATAATACTTACGATACTTTTAATTTACACGCGCAAGACCAGAGAATGTGTGAAACTTACCATTCGTCTAATTTAAATGAAATTTTTTTTGAAACTTTAGACGAAATTTCTTGTTATAAAGATCCATTTAGTATTTTAAAATAGAATTTATATCAAAATTGATATTTATTTTTGTTAACTTTTTTTCTTAATAATTTTCTAGAGTATTCGAATTTTTTTCTGTGTTTGATACTTTTGGAATGTACTCTTTTCCTCCAAAGTTTGAATGAGGATGGCTTTAATGTATTTCTCATTATTTTTATAACTTGATTTTCTGACTTACCTGTTTTCTCTTTTATTTCCTCAAATGTAATTCTGTCAGCCCAAGCTGCCCAGATTATCCAATCAGGGCTATTCATGTTTGGCTGAGTTTTTATAACTTTAGTCTGTGGTCTGTGACTTTTTTTCATAATATTTTAAGAAACAGATATAGCTTAAATTCTTCTAGTATGATAATATAACTTTAGATAGTCCTGATAAGCCATCTTTAGCTCCCGGTTTTTTTGGGACTATCCAAAAAAATCACGTAAATAATTTAGCAGATTAATAGTTCCTTTTTTAGCAATTAGGTATACAAATTAAAACTATGAAATTGGGTTTTATAGGAACTGGAAATATATCGTCTGATGTTGTTCATGGAATATGCAATTCTAAAATCTCATTTAAAAAGATAATATTATCCCCTCGTAATAAAAATAAAGCATTAAAGCTAAAAAAAAAATTTAAAAAAGTTGTAGTTGCTAAAAGCAATCAAGAAGTAATTGATAAGTCAGACTGGATATTTTTAGGTGTTTTACCACAAATTGGTGAAAAAATATTACCTAGCTTAAAATTTAAATCTAAACAAACCGTTGTTAGTTTTATTTCAACTATAAAT
>CACDFC010000005.1 GCA_902552035.1 uncultured Pelagibacteraceae bacterium
ATATTTCTTTTATGAAAGAGGATAAAATAATGAGAAATGAAATTGAACAATTAGATATGGAAAAATTTATTTTTACTAATGGTAGCGCAGAGCATGCTAAAAATATTTTAACCCATCTAGGAATATATGATTTATTTGGAAGAGATAAAGTTTTTGATATTCAAGATGCTGGGTATGTACCTAAACCTGAAGCAGCAACTTTTGACTTAATGACTAAAAAATTTGGTATTAATCCGAAAGAGACAATCTATATTGAAGATATCGCCAAAAACTTAAGTATTGGTCATGAGAGAGGATGTACAACTGTTTGGTTAATTAATGATGAACATTTTGGTAAGATGGACTCTGATAAAGATTATATTTCACATAAAATTGAAAATCTGGCTTTATTTCTAAAAGAAATAAGGTTATTAAAAAGTAAATAAATTATGTCTTTAGAAAAAATTATAAATGATGCGTGGGAAAAAAAGGATCAAGTTAGTCCTAATTCAGAACAAAGCTTAAAAGATACGATTAATCAAGTTATAAATGATTTAGATAGTGGTAAAGTTAGAGTAGCTGAAAAAATTAAAGGTCAATGGATAACTCACCAACACATTAAAAAGGCAATAATGTTAAGTTTTAGGATTTATCCAATGGAAAATCTAAGTGGTCCCTATAGTAGTTGGTATGATAAATCTCATTTACTTAAAGGTAAAACTGCTAATTGGACAAAATCCGATCACGAAAAAGCTGGATTTAGAATGGTGCCTAATTCTCCTGTGAGAAAAGGATCATATGTAGGAAAAAACGCAGTTTTAATGCCATGTTATGTAAATATTGGTGCATATATTGATGAGGGTACCATGATAGATACATTTGCTAGAGCAGGAAGTTGTAGTCAGATAGGAAAAAATTGTCATATCTCCGCAGGATCAGGTGTTGGGGGAGTTTTAGAACCAGCCCAGGCACTTCCAACAATTATAGAAGATAATGTATTTTTAGGAGCAATGTCTGAGGTTGTGGAAGGTGTGATTGTTGGAGAAGGATCAGTATTAAGTATGGGAATGTACATAGGGCAATCAACAAAAATTGTTGATAGAAAAACTGGTGAAATATATTATGGAAAAATACCCCCATATTCTGTTGTTGTGCCAGGCACACTACCTGATAAAAATAATCCCTCTGGACCATCTTTGTATTGTGCTGTAATTATTAAACAAGTTGATGAAAAAACAAGATCAAAAACTTCAATTAATGATCTTTTAAGAGATTAAAATGAAAACTTTCAATGAAATTGAATTAGCTAAACAGCTAATCAAATTTCCATCAGTAACACCAGTTGATGCAGGTGTAATGAAATTTTTGGAAAAAAAATTAAAAAAATTAGGTTTCGAAACAAAAATAATTGAATTTAAAGAGAAAAATTTTAAACCTGTTAAAAATTTATATGCTAGATTAGGAAAAACAGAGCCAAATTTTTGTTATGCCGGACACTTAGATGTAGTGCCACCTGGAAATATAAATGATTGGACAAGTAATCCTTTTAAACCATCTATAAAAAAAGGCCATTTAATTGGTAGGGGTGCTAATGATATGAAAAGTTCAATTGCAGCTTTTGTTTCTGCTGCAAACACTTTTTTAAATAAAAATAAAAAATTTAAAGGATCAATTAGTTTTTTAATTACTGGAGATGAAGAAGGTGACGCAATTAATGGTACTAAAAAAGTTGTGGATTATTTAAGAAAAAAAAGAGAAAAAATTAATTTCTGCCTTGTTGGTGAACCCACAAATCCCAATAAGTTAGGAGAAATGATTAAAATAGGGCGAAGAGGCAGTTTAACTGGCAAGCTAACAATAAATGGCATTCAAGGCCATGTTGCTTATCCAGATAAAGCAAATAATCCAGCAACAACAATTATAAAAATTTTAAAAGAGCTTAAAGATATCAAGTTTGATAAAGGCACGAAAGATTTTCAGCCAACAAACTTGGAAGTTACCAAGATAAATATAATTAATAATGCAGATAATGTTATACCAAAATCTGCAGAAGCTACATTTAATGTAAGATTTAATAATAAACATACGTCAATATCACTTAAAAAAAGACTTAATAAAATTTTTAGAAAAATAAGTAAAAAAAGTAAATCAAATTACAAAATAGAATATAGAGTTTCTGGAGAAGCTTTTTTAACTAAGCCAAACGCTACGACTTTTATGATACAAAATATTGTAAAGAAAGTTACAAAAATAAAACCAAAACTATCTACTACAGGTGGAACTTCGGATTTAAGATTTATACGAAAATTATCGCCTGGCTTAGAGTTTGGTCTGGTAGGAAAAACTATGCATAAAGTAGACGAAGCGGTTTCTTTGAATGACCTAAAAAATTTAACTAAAATATATAATATTATTTTAGAAAATTATTTTAAATGAAAACTGCAATTATTACCTCTGAAACGTCATTGAACCATGATACGGGATCTGGACACCCAGAAAGCATATCAAGGGTTACATCAATTATTGAAAAGTTGAAAAGAAATAAAAAATTAATTTGGAAATATCCAACAACTTATAATAGAGAGATAATAAAAAATACTCACTCTGAAGCTTATGTGGATGATATTGAAAATTCATTTCCTCTAGAAGGGCTAAAATTTTTAGATGGCGATACAGTCGTTTCACCAGGTAGTAAAAATGCCACTTTTGATGCAGTAGGTTCAATTATTTCTGCAATTGACGGGGTTGAAAACAAAGAATTTAGAGCTGCACATTGTGTAACACGTCCCCCTGGTCATCATGCTGAAAAAGACAAAGCTATGGGTTTCTGTGTTATAAATAACATTAGTGTTGCAGCAAATTATTTGATTTCTAAATATAATTATAAAAAAGTTGCAGTATTAGACTGGGATTGTCACTTTGGCAACGGTAGTTATGATATTTTAAAATCAAATAAGAATATTTTTTTTTCAAGTCTTCATCAATATCCATATTATCCTGGCGGTGGAACAGAAGACCAAAAAGGTGACTATAATAATGTTTTAAATGTTCCTTTACCGGCTGGAACAAATTCTAGTGAATATTTTGATGCTTATGAACATGTACTTAAAAGATTAAAGGAATTCAAACCAGAATTTATTTTAATGTCTGCGGGTTTCGATGCTCATAAATTAGATCCGTTATGTCAATTAAATTTAGAATCTAGAGATTATTATGAAATAACTAGAAGAGCCCTGGAAACTACAAAAAAATTTTGTAATGGAAAAGTTGTTTCTATACTTGAGGGTGGGTATGATTTGAATGCTCTAGCAGAAAGTGCAAATGAACATGTTAACGCACTTTTAGAATTTAATTGATAGTTTTTTTATTCCTTATAAATAAAACTAATGAAATTATATAGAATAAAAAAATCAAAAATTGATAATAAAGGTCGTGGTCTTTATGCAACAAAAAATATTAGATCTGGTACAAAAATTATAAATTATAAGGGAAAAATAATTACTAATAAACAACTTGATCGTTCTGACAAATATGACAACGGTAAGCCAATATACTTATTTACTTTAAATAATAGATATACGTTAGATGGTGACTTTTCATGGAATATAGCAGGTTTAGTTAATCATAGTTGCAACCCCAACTCTGAATATGAAGGTAAAGGTTTCAAAGTTTGGATTACAGCGATAAAGGATATTAAACAAGGTGAGGAAATTACATGTGATTACGGTTTTAGCTTTGATAAAGATTACAAACAATTTCCATGCAATTGTAATTCAATAAACTGTTGTGGATATATAGTGCAAGAAGTGTCTAGATGGAGAATAAATAAAAAATTTGCTATGAGCAATAAAAAAAATCTAATAAATAACTCTCGATAAAAAAAGACCTTCTGGAGGTGCTGGGGGTGCACATAAACTTCTTTTTTTTGACTTCAAAATATTTTCAAATTTATTTAATGACCATTTTTTCTCACCAAGATATTTTAAGCACCCAACCATTGAACGAACTTGTTGCTGTAAAAAGGATTGAGATCTGAACTCAATTTCAATTCTATTCCTTAAAGATTTAATTTTAATCAATTTTATAGTTCTAACAGGACTTTTTGCTTTACAGCTTTTTTTCCTAAATGTAGAAAAATCCATAGTTCCTATTAACTTTTTAGCTCCTCTTTTCATTAAAACTAGATCTAATTCTTTAATAATATGCCAACTTCTATTTCTTTCTAAAACTGGTACACTTAGTCTATTAATAATAATATATTTATATATTCTCATTTTAGCTGAAAATCTTGCGTGAAAATTGCTATTTTTTTTTCTTATTTTAAGAATTGTAACAGCATCTTTATTCAGGAAATAATTGACCGATTTGAGAAATCTATTTAATTCTTTAATTTTATTTTTGCAATCGAAATGGGCAGATTGTTCAATTGCATGAACTCCTGTATCAGTTCTACCTGATCCTATTAATATTATTTTTTCCTTAAGTAACATTGAAATTATTTTTTGTATAAGTCCTTGAACACTTTTGCTTTTTTTTTGAATTTGCCAACCTTTGAAACCCGTTCCATCATACTCAACTAATATTTGATATCTAAACATTAGATATTACTGAGCCTTTTTTTATTTTAGATCCAAGTAAAAACTCAGCAATTTTCTGGGGTTTTTTACCTTGTCTCTGTATTTCAAGAATTTTGATTGATTGATTACTACAAGCAATTTCTAATTTATCAGTTATTACTTCTCCAACTTTACCTTCACCACTTCCAATTTCAGCTTTAAGGATTTTGTACCTTTCTCCATTAAAATTAAAGAAGGCACCAGGTGTGGGAAATAAACCATTTATCTTTCCAAGAATATTAATAGCTTTATCACTCCAATTAATTTTACCCTCTGCTTTATCTATTTTTTTGGCGTATGTTGCATTTGAATGATCCTGATCAATAAATTTTACTTTATCCTCCAATACATCATCGATAATATCCAAAATTTTCTCAGCAGCTAATAAGGATAATTTTTCTGAAATTTCTTGTGCATTACTATTATAATCTATATTTATTTTAAAAGTATTGCTAACAGGTCCACTGTCTAACTCCTCGTTAATTTTCATTATACTTATCCCGGTTTCATTATCCAATTCCATAATAGATCTTTGAATTGGGGCAGCTCCTCTCCATCTAGGAAGAATAGATCCATGAATATTTATAAAACCCTTTTTAGTTAAATTTAAAAATTTTTTAGGTATGATTTGGCCATACGCAACTACAACTGCCAAATCTGCATTCAAGTTGTTTATAAAATTATATTCTTCATCATTATCTTTTAAAGTTTTTGGATATCTAAAATCTATGTTTAAAGTTTCTGAAATACCTTGAACAGGTGATTTATTTATTTTTTGACCGCGTTGTGATTTTTGAGGTGGTTGGGTATATACAACTGATATTGGATATCCATTTTGATAGAGTGATTTCAAAATTGGTACAGCAAATATAGGCGTACCCATAAAAATTATTTTTTTAGCCATTTATCAAACTACTATCCTTGTAGATTTGCTTTTAGATAGTTTTTTGATAATCATAGATTTTTTTAACTTGGATAGATAGTCTATAAAAAGTATTCCTTCTAAATGATCCATTTCGTGTTGAATGCACGTTGCTAATAAACCTTCTGCTTTTAATATTTTTTTTTCACCATTATAATCTAGATATTCTACATCACATTTTTTAGGTCTATCTATTTCTGCAAATTGATTTGGAACTGATAAACATCCTTCCTCATAAGTAGATTTTAAGTTATCTTTATTTTTAATAACTGGATTAACAAAAAATAATGGATTTTTTTTATTTTCAATTTTTAAATCAATTACAATTATTCTTTTTGGAATACCAATTTGAATTGCAGCTAAACCAATACCATTAGCACTGTACATTGTCTCAACCATATCATCCATTATTTTTCTCTCAGCATCTCCAACTTCTTGAACTGGACTTGAGATTTTTCGTAAAATTTTGTCAGGTTCTGTAATAATATTTTTTATTGTCATAAAACTCTCTTAAATTATTTTAATATATTTTTTAAACTTTTAAAGGAAGAACTTCTAACAAAATCTTATTTCTTATAGTATCAATATCCATTTGATTTAATGTATAGATAATAAAGTTAAGAGTTTCTGAACCTAATACGTTAAGTTTATCCTCACCTATTATTTCTACAATTCTTAAAAGTGCCATACCCGATTCATCATTGCTTACCATTGCAATAATATCGGAAGGCACACTAGGTGTGAACTCATAGAGATTTTTATACTTATTTGAAATTTCTATTCCATCTGACCTTAATGATTCTAATAAAATTATATCTTTTGTAGAAAAAATATATTTTTTATTCTTCTTAAATTTTTTTAAAAAATCATTTGTTTCTTTCTCTATTTTATTAGAGCTAGTTTCATTCATAAAGTATTTGAGCAATTTAGATTGATGAATCAATTTATTATTAATTTTAATATCTTTTTTTTCATCTTTAGAATTTAAATTATTAATATAAAATGTAGTGTAGTTAGAGGGAACATTTTCATAACTTAAATCACTCAATAACTCAGCTAGCTTCTCTTGAAATGCATTTCCCAAATTTTCTGATAATAAAGACTTTTTTATTTTAAAAGATAAGTCTAAAATTTCATTTGTATTTGATGTTAAAAGTAGTTTTTGATACAACAAGGCTCTTCCCTCGTAAGATGGAAGGTTCTTAAATACATCTCTTGCATTTATTAATTGATTAATATTAAATTGAAATCTTTTGTATAAATTAAATAAATCTTCCTCAGAATAATTTTTATCATGTGTTGCTTTTTCAATAATTTTAATTTTTTCTGCATCTTCTAAATTTACATTCTCGATATCATCTAGCAGGTTAGCAGAAGATAAATATTTCCAAATAATTTTCTTTGTTTTTTCGTTAGGTTTATAAGTAAAGTTTTTATCTGTTACATGTGAAATATGAAAATTTAATATACTTTTTTCAGAAAATAAATTATCATTATTTAAATCATATCCCATTAAAATATTAAACTTCTTTTCAAAAAAATTATCTTGAAACCCAAGTTCTTTTTTTAAATCAAATAAAAGCTGAGCTTCTTCTCTTTTTTTTGAATTTATTAAACAATATATTTTAAACTTAGATAAATAATTATTTTCAATTTTACTGACTTCATCAAAAATTTGGCAAGCTGAAGCCAGGTCTGAATTTGATAAATATTCGTTAACATAATATGTAATTAGTAAATCGTTATTTAGTTCATCATTATTAATTATAAATTCTTTAATTAATTGAAGATTTTTTTTTTTTATAAGATAATCGAATTTAAATTTTAAAAATTCATCAGTATTAATATTTTTTTTTGGAAAGTAAGAATTTGTTAATAACACAATCTCTAATATATCATTTGCATCATTTGATAAATTTAAGTTATTTATTTTATTTAAAAGCAATCTTATTTTTTCTCCATCAGAATTGGTCCACATATCAATATTTAAGTTATTTTCTTGAGGATCGTAAAGACCAGCTAAAAGTATTTTATTTTCAAGCTGATCATTGTCTAAAATAGATAATTCTAAATTATCTTTATTTTTAATTTTGTCATAAAGACTTCTTTGAAGGTTGCTATTTTCATTCTGAGAATTTTGAGAAAAACCTTTATCATTTTCTTTATTTTCTAGATTCCATATATCTACTGTCTCTGTTGAATATAATTTATTGAAGCTGAATAAGGAAATCAAAATTAAAAAAAAAAAAAATTTATTACTTAATAATTTTAAATTTTTCATTTGGAACTAATTTTTCGATATTTTTTTCTGGTTTTGGAAAATCAATTTTATCTACAAGAATTATTGCAATAATTAATAAAAAAAAAATTATTGCTAATTTAATTAAAAATCTTCCAATAGAACTAAAACTACTGCCTCTTGTTTTTCTCTCAAATTGCATATATCGTTTATTAATTTCAAATTAAGACATATTTGTGTTTTTTCAAAGTATAAACTCATGAAAATAAATAAAAATCTTGTATTAATAGGCATGATGGGATCTGGAAAATCTACATTGGGATACTTGATTGCAAAAAAACTTAATCTCGCTTTCATAGATGTTGACAGAGAAATTGAAGAAATAGAAATGATGTCGATTTCAAAAATTTTTAAAAAGTACGGTGAGAAACATTTTAGAATTATTGAAGAAAAAATTACGTCTGAAATTTTGAAAAAAAACTCTTTAAGTGTAGTATCTTTAGGAGGTGGAGCATTTTTAAATAAAAAAATTCAGGATTTAGTTCTAAAAAAGAATATATCTTTTTGGCTAAAATGGAAAAATGCTAGCATTATTAAAAGACTTAAAAACTATAGTAAAAGACCAGTATTAAAAAATATGAATAATGAAAAATTAATTAATTTGATAGATCAAAGGTCTAAAATATACTCTAAAGCAGATTATTCTATAGAATGTGATAATTTAGAAAAATTTGAAATTATAAATGAAATTATAGAAATATATGAGACAAAGTAAGTTATTAATAAAAACTAAAAATAAGAATTATTCAATTTTTGTTGGAAAAAATATTACTAATAATATCTCAAAAATTTTAAAAGAGGAAAAAATTAAGTTTAATAAATGTTTAATAATTGTAGATAAAAAAGTACCAAAAAGTTCTATTTACAAAATAATCAGAAAAATTAAATCTAAACTTAAAAAGATTATTTTTTTTAATTCTAGTGAAAAAAACAAAAATATTAATAGTGTAAATAAAATTTTAGATTTACTATTCAAAGAAAATTTTAGCCGTGATGATTGTATTATTTCCATTGGTGGTGGTATTACTGGTGATGTAGTTGGTTTTGCTGCAAGCATCTTCAAAAGAGGAATTAAATTTATTAACTTTCCAACTACTTTATTATCGCAAGTGGACTCATCGGTTGGTGGAAAAACAGGAGTAAATAACAGATATGGAAAAAATTTAATAGGATCTTTCAATCAACCTGATTTGGTCCTATCTGAGATTAATTTTTTAAAATCTTTACCAAAAAGAGAATTGATTTGTGGATATGCTGAAATTCTTAAACATGCAATAATTGCTGATAAAAAAAAATTTTTATTTCTTGAAAAAAATAAAAATAAAATACTAAGCTTAAATGGTGATGTGATTCAAAAAACTATTATTGACAGCTGCACTATAAAAAAAAAGGTAATTGAAAAAGACGAAAAAGAGAAAAATTTAAGAAAAGTGTTAAACTTTGGCCACACGTTTGCCCACTCTTTTGAGGCATCACTTAGATATTCAAAAAAATTAAATCATGGTGAAGCAGTACTTATGGGAATTAAATGTGCAGTTAAATTTAGTAAAAAAATTAATCATATACCAGAAAATGATGCGAAAAGAATAATTAATCATATAGACAGTTTAAAAATAAAAAAATTAAATGATTTTTTTAATTTAAAACATTTGGAAACACTAATCAAATTTATTAAAATTGATAAAAAGAACAAATCAAATAAAATAAATCTGATTTTATTAAAAAAAATAGGTAAACCAGATATTAATTCTAATTATAATGTTAATACTGTTAAGAAATTTTTATATAATGAATTAAATTAATTTAATTTGAATAGAATGAATAAATTTTTTTATTTCATATTCCAAAATTTTATGTACTTGTCTTGAAACCTCAATTCTATTTTTAATTTTAAGTTTTTCAGATTTAATTATTATTTGTAAATGAAATTTTCCTTGTTTATGGTTATCATGCTTTAAATGAAGAAAAGTTTTATCTAAAATTTTTACATCATCTACTTGTATACTTGCATTAATTTTTTTTTTTACAATTTCGATAAGTTGGTTTATATCCATAATTAAATTTATTATATCATGAAAAATATTTGTGACTGGGAGAAATGTAACAAAGCAGGTGAGTACAAAGCTCCAATTGAGAGAGATAATAGTAAGAAATACAGGCTATTGTGTTTAGAACATGTAAAGGAGTTTAATAAAAATTGGAATTATTTTAAAGATATGAATGATACACAAATTTACGATTTTTTAAAATCTGATATGACTTGGCATAAACCTACACAAAGTTTTAGCTCTTCAGATAATTTCTTTAAAATATTATGGAAGAACGTTCTTAAAGGCGAATATCATTCTCCAAACAAAAACTTTAAGGACCTTAATTTTAAAAAAGTCAAATTTGATCAAAATGATTTAAAAGCATTCAGTATCCTTGGTATAAAAGTAGGTCAAGATTGGAAGAAAATACAACATAAGTTTAAAATACTTGTGAAAAAATTTCACCCTGATATGAATTTAGGAAATAAAAAATTTGAAGATAAACTTAAAGTAATAACTTTAGCTTATACTCAACTGAAAAAAACATATAAAAATATAATATGATTAGTAATTTAAATATTCAGCCTGACATAAGGTTATCTGTAAAACAATCATTTGGAATTGAAACAGATATGGAAGTAAGTGCTTTCTCAAAAAAAAACGATTTTGTTCCAGAGATAGATAAGGATTATAAATTTGATCGTGATACAACGTTAGCAATCTTAAGTGGCTTTAATTTTAATAAAAGAGTTATAATTCATGGATATCATGGTACTGGAAAATCAACTCATATTACACAGGTTGCTGCAAGATTGAATTGGCCTTGCATGAGAGTAAATCTAGACTCACATATAAGCAGAATAGATCTTATTGGTAAGGATGCAATTATAGTAAAAGACGGAAAACAAATTACAGAATTCCAAGAAGGTGTACTGCCATGGTCTATTCAAAATCCAGTAGCACTTATTTTTGATGAATATGATGCTATGAGGCCTGATGTGGCTTTCTTGATGACTAAAGTTTTAGAAGCAGAGGGAGGTTTAACACTACTTGAAAAAAATAAAGTAATTAAACCAAATGAATATTTTAGATTATTTGCTACAGCTAATACCATAGGGTTAGGTGACACCACTGGACTTTATACAGGTACACAACAAATTAACCAGGCTCAAATGGATAGATGGAATATAGTTACTACTTTAAATTATCTTTCCTTAGACAAAGAAATGGAAATTATTTTATCTAAAAATAAGAATTTAAATAGTCCTAAAGGTAAAGAAACAGTTTCTAATATGATTAAAGTTGCTTCTCTTACAAGAAAAGGCTTTATATCTGGAGATATATCTACTGTAATGAGTCCTCGTACAGTTTTACATTGGGCTGAAAATTTCGAAATTTTCAAAGATATTGGTTATGCATTTAGAGTTACTTTTTTGAATAAATGTGATGAAACTGAAAAAAATGCAATTTCAGAATATTATCAAAGATGTTTTGGTGAAGACTTACCAGAGTCAATGGTTAATATACAGATGTAAATGGATAAAGAAAAAAATATTAAAGAAAAATTCAAACAAGCACTAATATCAACCGTAAAAGTAATTTCTGAAGATTTTGAGACAAAAAATCATAATAAAAAAAATGTAAGTTTAAAAAATTATGATTTTATTGAATTAGACAATTTAACTACTAAAGATGATTTTATTAAATTAAGAGCCGAAACTGACTCGGAAGCGTTAAAGAGAAGGTTTTCAAATGTTAAGATATATAATAAAAACCTTCCAAAAAAAGCTTCATTTAGAAATCTATACGAAATTTCAGAAAAAATTAGATATGAACTTATTGGTGGAAAAATGTTAAGAGGTGTCCAAAAAAATATTCTAGAAAATTATTCTTTAAAAATTAAAATAAAAAAAAAGGATCAATTAAAATCTAAAGAAGATGTAAATATTTCAGAGGCTTTTGAGTTATATATGCTCAAAAATTATTTTAATATTAAGCTAAATAAACTAACTGAAAAAATGTTGAGTTTTTGGGAAACTGAATTTGAATCAACTTTAGGAAAACATAAAGACTTTTTAAATAAAAATGTAACAAATCAAGAGATCTATAATTCAAAATTTTCTGAACTGTTACAAAAAATTGAAATTTTTGAAAATGAAGATGATAAATCAGAAGAAAAAAATCAAGAAAGTGATGATCAAAATAATAATTCAAATGATTCAAATCAATCAGATAATGATCAAGATATGAATAAACAGGAAACTGATCAAGGTGAGATAGATGCTGATTACGATGTTAATGAATTCAGAATGGATGAACAATTGGTAGATACAGACTCCGAGCAACAAAGCTCAGAACAAATTATACAAAAATTTAACAATAGCGATAATGATAATGTCTATAAAGTATTTACTTCGAAGTTTGATGAGATAGCAAAAGCTGAGTCTTTAGAAACTGCAGATGAAATCTCTAAATTAAGAAAAAACTTAGACCAACAGCTTACTAGTTTTCAAGATTTAATCACCAAGCTGGCTAATAAACTTCAAAGACAATTACTTGCAAAACAAAATAGATCATGGGAATTTGATTTAGAAGAAGGATTACTAGATAGTTCAAAATTACCAAGGATAATTATTGATCCATATAACTCACTTTCTTTTAAAAGAGAAAAAGATTTAGACTTTAAGGATACAGTGGTTACTTTATTAATTGATAATTCAGGTTCAATGCGGGGAAGACCAATAACTATTGCAGCAATTTGTGCAGATATATTATCTAGAACTTTAGAGAGATGTTCAGTTAAAGTTGAGATTCTAGGATTTACAACAAAAAATTGGAAGGGAGGAGAAAGTAGAGAATACTGGAATAAAAATGGTAAAATAAAAAATCCAGGTAGACTAAATGATCTTAGGCATATTATTTATAAATCAGCTGATACACATTGGAGACAATCAAAAAAAAATCTAGGATTAATGCTTAAAGAAGGAATACTTAAAGAAAATATTGATGGAGAGGCTATTACTTGGGCTTATAGTCGTTTGAAAAAAAGAAAAGAAGAAAGAAAAATACTAATGATAATATCTGATGGTGCACCAGTAGATGACTCAACCCTCTCAGTGAATTCTGGTGATTTTCTTGAAAAACATTTAAAAAAAACTGTAAAATTAATTGAAAGTAAAAATGATATTGAAATTCTAGCAATTGGGATTGGTCATGATGTCTCCAGATATTATCAAAAAGCTATTAAAATTTCAGACGTCCAAGAACTTGGGGATGTGATGATCTCTGAGTTAAGTGGACTTTTTAATAATAAAAAAACAATTAATTAAATCTTAGATAAGTCTTTATTTTTCCAAGTAATATTTATTTCAGCTCCACCTCTTGTTTCAGAATTTCTGCAGGTAAGTTTTGCAAAATTTTTTTCTAATAACGTCTTTCCAATGAAAATACCTAGTCCTAATCCTGTTTCTGACATTTGTTTTTTTTTTAAAGATCTTATATATGGTTCTCCAATTTTATTTAAAATATCTTTTGGAAAACCAGGACCATCATCCTCTATTATTATTTCGGACATTTCGCTGTCACTTTTTACAGTAATAAATATTTTATTTTTAGCAAATTTATTTGCATTTCCGACAAAGTTTCTAATTCCGTAAACTAATTCTATCGACTTTCTTAAATTAAATTTATTCGTATTCTGTTTATCAATTAAAATAAATTCTTTTTCTGAAATTTCTTCAAATGATTTTGTTATTTCATATACATAATCGTAAATACTTAAATCTTTATCTATAAATTCATCGTCAATAGTGGGATTTAAAGTTAATTTTTTTAAAATGTCATTACATCTATTTACTTGGCTTACTAAAAGTTCAATATCTTTATTAAATTTTTTACTACTTTTAAGTTCTTTCAGTAAATCCTGTGAAATAATTTTAATTGTTGATAAAGGTGTTCCTAGAGAATGTGCCGCAGCTGCAACCTGACCACCAAGAGAAACTAGCTCGTGTTCTTTTGCAATTACTTCTTGAATTTTATCTAAAGCCTCTTTTCTTAATTTAGACTCCTTTCCAAAAATAAGAGCAAAATAATTTAGAAAAATTAATGCAATTATAAGTGCTGTTGGAATAGCATAGAAATAATGATCATTAAATTCATATTGGCTCAGAGGGTATGGTAAATCCTGATAGAAGAAAGTTAAAGTTATAATCGATACAATCGTAAAAAAAACTAAAGTTAGGTTAGTTTTCATATTTAATCTTAAAGATCCAAATACACTTGGAATTAATAAAAATACAGAAAAGGGATTTAATACACCCCCTGTTAAAAATAGCAATAATGTTAACTGTATAATATCTATTGTTAAAAATATAAATGCAGGTTTACTATTAAGTAAATTATTTTTAAAAAAATAAGTTAAATGTAAATTACTTAAAACTCCTAGCGCTATTACAAAATTCGCTAAAATATAATTAAATTCAAAATTAAAAATAAACTTTACAGAATTAATGGTTAAAAATTGTCCAATTATCGCAATCCAACGAAGATTTATATAAATTAATTTGTTTAATGAATGATATTTTGAGGATTGTTCAAAATCCATGATGCTTTATATATCTAGATTTAAAACATTTATAGCATTTTCCACTATAAAATTTTTTCTTGATGACACATCATTACCCATTAAAGTTTGAATTAAATCTGTATCTTTTTTAATATTTTCCGAATATTTGACTTGTAATAAGTTTCTTGTATCTGGATTTAACGTTGTATTCCATAATTCGTCTGGATTCATTTCACCAAGACCTTTAAATCTTTGAATGCTTAATTTGCTTTTCTCAAAATTATATTTATTTTGAAATTCTTTAGTTCCTTTTTTTAATTTTTTAATTTCATTTGAGTTTTTGATTATATAACTTTCTAATTCTTTTTCGTCCTTTATATAGATGCTTTTTGAACCTTTATTGATTTTAAATAATGGAGGTTGTGCTAAATATACATAGCCCTCCTCTATTAATTTATTAAATGGTTTATTGTTAAAAAAAGTAAGTAGTAATGCTCTTATGTGTGATCCATCAACATCTGCGTCTGTCATGATAATAATTTTCCCATATCTTAAATCTTTTACATCTATATTTTCATCTTTTGGATCAAGACCCAGGGCATTAATTAAAGTCAAGATTTCATTTGATGAAATCATTTTTGAAAGTGTTTTTGTTCTCAAATCATTAGAATTTCCATTTTTTTTTGAACCATTATGCTCTGTGTAAGTATTTAAAATTTTACCCCTTAGTGGTAATACTGCTTGGATTTCTCTATTTCTTCCTTGTTTTGCAGATCCGCCAGCAGAGTCACCCTCAACAATAAACAATTCTGTTCCATCCTGTTTTGAATTTTGGCAATCTGCAAGTTTACCTGGTAACCCAGTTAATTCTAGGGCACCTTTTCTTCTAACACTCTCTCTTGCCTTCCTTGCAACATCTCTAGCAACTGCAGCCTGAATAATTTTTGTTAATATAATTTTTGATATTGAGGGATTTTGATCAAACCAAATAGATAATTTTTCACTTATGATAGTTTCAACTACATTTCTAACCTCAGATGATACTAATTTATCTTTTGTTTGAGATGAAAATTTAGGATCTGGAATTTTAATTGATAAAACACAAGTTAAACCCTCTTTTATATCATCACCAGATAAAGAAACTTTATTTTTTTTTAACAGATTTTGTTCATTAGCATATTTATTAATTACTCTTGTTAAAGCACTTCTAAAACCTAAAAGATGAGTACCTCCATCTTTTTGAAAGATATTATTAGTATAAGGATACACATCTTCTCCATATCCAGCGTTCCATTTTAGAGAGCACTCTATATCAAGATTATTTTTGTTACCTTCAATAAAAATTGGCTTTTTAAACAAATCATTATCATTTTTATTTTTTAATTTTTCTCTTTTTTCATCTAAAAATTCAACAAACTCTAAAATTCCACCATCATATTTAAATTCCAATTTCTTCTCTTTTTTTTGAGTAAAATCAGTCAGCATAATAGAAATTCCTTTATTAAGGAAAGCTAACTCTCTCATTCTTTTTTGAATTACATTAAAACTAAAATTAGTAGATGAGAAAATTTGCTTTGATGGATAGAACTTGATTGATGTACCAGTGCTTTTTGATTTTGATATCACACTTAAAGGCTTTATGGTATTGCCATCTTTGAATTCTATAAAATATTTTTTTCCATCTCTTTCTATTACAAGTTCCAATTTCTCAGATAGTGCATTCACAACTGAAACTCCTACTCCATGGAGGCCTCCTGAAACTTTGTAAGAATCATGATCAAATTTACCACCTGCATGCAATTGTGTCATAATAACTTCAGCAGCCGATTTTTTTTCTGTTTTGTGTAAATCAGTAGGTATACCTCTGCCATTATCTTTAACTGAAATTGATCCATCTTTGTTCATAAAGATTTCAATTTTATTACAATAGCCTGCTAGTGCTTCATCGATTGAATTGTCTACTACTTCGTAAACCATATGATGTAAACCGGTACCATCGTCTGTATCACCAATGTACATTCCTGGTCTTTTTCTTACTGCCTCAAGTCCTTTTAGAACCTTAATCGAGTCTGCCTGGTATTTAGAATTGTTATTTTTTGTCATTTATTTTTATTGGAAAAATTAAATTATATCATTTTTTGATTATTAAATAAAATTTAGATTTTTTGGGTGATTAAATCAGCGTTGATTATCAACATAAATTAAGTTTTTATAAAAATTTTTTTCTATTTTTTTAAAATTGGACTTTTGAGGTATTTTTTAAAGTCATATCTCAAGGAATTGGCGGAGAGAGTGGGATTCGAACCCACGAAAGAGTTTCCCCTTAACACGCTTTCCAAGCGTGCGCCTTAAACCGCTCGGCCATCTCTCCTTTTATTTTTTGGTTATAAATGCGATATCATTTCCCTTTTGGCCCATATAGATTTCTATGGATTGAAAGTTTTTTAAAAAATAATTTTTATCCTCCTCTTTAATGTATTTTGAACTAAAATTTTTTTTATTTTTTATATCATAAAGAATATTTCTTAAAGTGGGCTTTGAGAAATTTAGTCTCATATCTTCTCTAGTATCTGGAAAATTTAATTCTTCTATAACAAATATTCCCTTCGAATTTAACTTTTTAAAACACATAAATAAAGTGATTATTTGATCTTTTAAAATATGGGATGCATCATCAATTATAATATCATATCTAATTTCAGTATTAATAATTTTTTTATTTAGTGAACTCTCAGATCCACTATCTATATAAAAATTTTTAATTCTTTCTGATTTATATCTTAATATATCTGGAAAGATATCACCTGAGAAAATTAACGAATTTTTTAAATAAAAATAAAAGGCAGCTAACGCATTTCCATTAAAAGCTCCTAATTCTAAAATAGTACATTTTACATTAATATACTTTTTAAAATATTTTTCGTAAAACTCAGAATAACCATGGCCAATAATTTTTTCTTTTTTTCTTTGTGCTGGTTTAGGGTACTGATCAAAAACTCTTTTTGCTTTATCACTGCCAAAATACTCCAATAACATATCCAGATTAAACTCTGTAAATTTATCTTTATTTATTTGATCCAAATTAATTATTTTTGGAATATAAATAAGGTTTATTAAATATGAAAAAGGAAGTGATAAAAAAATATAGATTTTAAGTATAAACTTTGCTTTTACTATTCTGTGTCTATAATATATGTTGTAAAATGTGTTTAATTTCATCAAATAAATATATTTAATTTTATAAATGAATAATAAATATTATCAATAATGTCGGTAGCAATAATAACAGGTTCATGTGGGTTAGTAGGCTCAGAAGCTTGTATCTTTTTAGCTAAAAAAGGTTTTAAAATAGTAGGAATTGATAATAATTTAAGGAAAAGATTTTTTGGCAAAGAAGGTTCTACAATTTGGGTAAGAAAAAAACTACAAATAGAAATAAATAAATATGAACATTACAATATTGATATTAGAAATTTAGATTCTTTAAAAAAAATTTTTAAAAAATATAAAAAAAATATTAAATTTATTATCCATAGCGCTGCACAGCCCTCACATGACTTTGCAAAGAATAATACAAAAATTGATTTTGAGGTTAATGCTTTAGGCACTTTGAATCTTTTAAGACTTACTGAAAAATATTGCAGAAATGCACCATTCATTCATATGTCTACTAACAAAGTTTACGGTGATAATCCTAATAAATTAAAATTAAAGGAAAAAAAATCTAGATGGGATATTGATGACAGATTATATAAAAATGGAATAAATGAGAATTTCTCAATAGATAACTGTACCCATAGCTTTTTTGGGGTTTCAAAAATTTATTCAGACTTTATTGCACAGGAATACGGAAAAAATAATAAATTAAATACTGGAATTTTCAGAGCAGGTTGTATAACTGGTCCAAATCATTCTGGCGCGAAGCTTCATGGTTTTTTATCTTTTCTTATTAAGTCTTGTTTAAAAAAGAAATCTTACAATATAATTGGATATAAAGGAAAACAGGTAAGAGATAATATACACAGTCTTGATCTGGTGAATTGTTTTTGGGAATTTTATAAAAATCCAAAAAAAGGTGAAATATATAATATCGGAGGTGGAACTTATTCTAACTGTTCAATACTAGAGGCAATTAATATAATTGAAAATATTACTAAATTAAAAATTAAAATAAAATATGATAATAAAAATCGGATAGGTGATCATATTTGGTATGTATCAGATTTAAAAAAGTTTAAAAAAGATTTTCCTAATTGGAAGCAAAAATATAATTCATTTAAAATTATAAAAGAATTAATTGAGACTAATAAAAATTATTTCGATAAATCGTAAAATACCCATGGTGAATACCCAACTCTACAATATTTTTCAAACCAAAACGGTAAATATCTTTCTGTTAAAAAAGTATAAATTCTTTGAGTACCATAGTCATTCGTTTTTTTAAGACCAAAGACTTTTTCACAATTCTCAAGCCATGTGAAAAGTTTTAAATAAAATTTTTCAACTTTTTCTTTATTATTTGAAATATACATACAATTAGGACTTAAAGAAGTTTTATGATTGATATAGTTTTGAAAGTCCAATTTATCATCTTCTGGAAGTAAATTGATAGCTAAATCAAGATTTTTATACCCATGAAACATTTCAAAATGTAATCTTATGTTATGTTTTTTTCCATTAAATAGTATTGATGGTTTTTTTATAAAAGACTTAAATGCTTTTTTTATGATTTTAGTTTTTTTTTGATTTCTAAGATCTATTGGCTCACACAGAATGACATCTAAATCTTTCCAACTCTTATCTGGTTTTTCTATTATCATAGACTTAATTTCATTAAGACTAAGCTTATTTTTGAAAAACCCTTGTTGATTATTAGAATTTTGAATTTTTTTATAAAATTTATCTTTAAGAAAAAATCTTCTGTAATGACAAACCCCAAACCAATCATTTTTAGAAAAATCTTTCAGCTTATTTTTCCATAGCCAATAGTGAAAAGTAATTTCTCCATAATAGGGATTTTTTTGATTGATATTAATTCCAGTTTTTTCATCTATAAAATTTTGGGGATATGAGTTACTTCCTACACCTGAAGGTATTAAATTTAATTTTTCAATGAAATCTAAGTTTTTATGAGTTATACAATATATGTGCATATTTTTTAAATTTTTATAACTTATATTAAATTATAAAACTATGAATATTTTAATTACAGGAGGCTGTGGATTTGTCGGTACAAATTTATCTTTATATTTAAAAAGTAAAAAGTTTAGTGTTTATACACTGGATAACTTGTCTAGAAAAGGTTCAAAATTTAATTATACAGTTTTAAAAAAAAAAAAAATCAAAAACTTTAAAATCAATATTGCAAACTATAAAAAATTAAAAGGACTTAGAAAATTTGATCTTATTATAGATTGTTGTGCAGAGGCAGCTGTTGAAGTTTCTAGAAAAAAAATAGACGAGGTGTTCAATACAAATTTGGTAGGAACATTTAATATTTTAAAAAAAGCAAAGAGAGATAAATCCAAAATAATATTCTTATCATCGAGTCGAGTAAACTCTATTAAAAATATAAATAAAATTATAGGTAATAATTCTAATTTAAAAAAAAAATTGCATATAAGTAAACTTATTGATGATAAATTTGAAAATTCTAGACCGAAATCTTTATATGGTTTTACAAAACTTGCATCTGAGATGCTTATTGAGGAATTTAATTATGCTTTCGGATTAAAGTATATCATTAATAGATGTGGTGTAATAGCTGGACCTCTTCAATTTGGTAAGCAAGACCAAGGTTTTGTTAGCTTGTGGGTTATAAGTCATATTATGAAAAAAAAATTAAGTTACATTGGATATGGTGGTCACGGAAATCAAGTCAGAGATGTTCTTCATATTGATGATTTATGTGAATTAATTCATAAACAAATAAAAATAATTAATAAAATTTATAACAAACTTTATACTGTGGGTGGTTCCAAGACATCTTATACTTCACTAAAAAACTTAACAAAAATCTGCCAAAATATAACTGGTAACAAAATTTTAATCGATAAAAAGAAATCAACGTCTATATATGATATTCCATATTTTGTTACTGATAATCGTAAAGTTAGTAGAGCATATAAGTGGAGACCAAAAAAAAATATAAATAAAATTGTTTATGATATTACATCTTGGATAAATAATAATAAAAATTTAATTCAGAAATACTTTTAAAAAACTAATTTAAAATAAAATCATTTAGTTGATTTCTATTTTTTATAATAAACTGTGGGTATGAATCATCTATGTCGACTTTTTGATATTTATGTCCTCTGTTAAATAAATCTATTTTTTGATCTATCTTATTTTTGATGGTAAATATTGATGAATATTTATCATCACTAAATTCAGTATGAGCAAATGCTTTTAATTTTAATGATATTTCTTCTGGCGTTAATAAATTATTGAAATGCCAACCAGCATTCTCAAATATTTCAATATTTTTTTCTTTATCGAACCTTAAAAGATTGTAGTTTAAATTTTTAGATTTGATTTTTTGTCTCATATAATCAATTGACTTCAAATCTTTTTTTTTACAAACTCTTGTTCCTTCCCAAGGAGTTTCATATTTATTATATAAATTTAATTTATAGTTAAAACATTTTTGCCTAAAAATACCATATTTTTTATTAAGTCTAAAATGACTCAGAACATTAGGATCTGGTATCTCATCGGGATCAGAAAACATAATATAATCATCGTCATTTAAAAAATTTAAATTTCTTAACATAAATTCTCTTTGGATTGACTGGTTTTTCCATGGACTATTATTTATTGGAAAAGGCTCTTCAAGTACTAAATATTTTATTTTTTCTTTATTATATTTTTTTTTAAAATCGAAATTTAATTTTTTAGAATTACCCCTATGATCGTATTTAGATTCACAGATAACCATTAAATCAACATGATCCTTTAATATATTGTATCTTAAATCAAAAACGAAGTTTTCCTGGAAAAAGGTAATGCAATCTATTAATTTTGGCATTTTAACTCTCAATCCATCTATCTAATATTGTTATATTTTGTTCAGTATCATATCTGTTCATTGCAGGATAAATAGGATCTTTTCTATTTTCAATTATGCACTTACTAATTTTATCAATTTCATAAGAATATAAATTTTTTATTTCTTTATTTAAGTTATCATAATTATCTCCATTAATTATTATTTTTGAAGGGTTACATGACCATGAGTTTTCTATAAATATTTCTCCTTTAGAGCCTATAATCTTTGTAGATTGCCCTATGTTCTTTTTAAAAGATGACATTATCTTAGAGGTAAAATTATTGTCAAATTTAAGTATTGCATGTGCTTCAAGGTCAACATCTGAGGAACCATAATCTTTTTTAATATTTTCAATTTTTAATTTATCTAATTCTATATCGGATTTTAATTTGGCAATGATAACACTTAACGAGCTTGGATAACATCCTATGTCTAGAATACATCCCCCTCCCAAACTTTTATTAAATAATCTTTTTTTTTTGTTAATTTTATTCCATTTGAATCCAAAAAAATTTTTTTGAACAATATTGAAACCAAATTTTGACTCCATTGATTGTAACTCACCTATTGTATTTTTTTTAATAATATCGATTATTTTTAGTGTTTGTGGATGATATAAATACATAAAAGCTTCCGCAAAAAATAGGTTAGAGTTTTCCAATTTTTCATTCACTTTTTTAATTTCATCTAGATTTATAGTGGCTGGTTTTTCTACTAATATATTTTTATTAGACTCTATGCACTTCATAATCCATTCAAAATGGAAACTATGTGGAAGAGCAATGTATATTATATCAATTTCATCACAGTTAATAAGATCCTCATAATTTTGAAAGCAATATTTCTCTAAAACTTTATATTTTTCTTTAAATAACTTTATGTTCTTCAAACTTTTACTTGAAATCCCTAAAAGTTGAGAATTTTCAACGTAGTCAAAAGCATTTGCAAATGTATTTGCAATATTACCTAGACCAATTATTCCCCAGTTTATTTTTTTCATGCTAGTTTTTATTTATCTTTAGAACTCCTATAAATGCCTCTTGTGGAATCTCAACTTTTCCAAATTGCTTTGCTTTGGCTTTTCCTTTTTTTTGTTTTTCTAATAATTTTCTTTTTCTATCAAGAGCCCCTCCTCCATGTATCTTGGTTAAAACGTCTTTTTTGTAACCTTTGATAGTTTCTCTCGCAATTATTTTCCCTCCAATAGCTGCTTGAATAGGTATCATAAAGTTATGCCTTGGAATTAAATCTTTAAGTTTTTCGCATACCTCTCTACCAATCGATTGAGCAAAATTTTTATGAACCATCATTGCTAGAGCATCTACTGGTTCAGAATTTACTAGTATTCCTAATTTGACTAAATCTCCTTCCTTATGTCCAATTATTTCGTAGTCGAAACTTGCGTATCCACTTGTCATTGATTTTAATCTGTCATTAAAATCAAAAACGACTTCGTTTAGAGGTATTTCATAATTTATAACAGCTCTATTTCCAGAATAACTTAAATTTTTTTGAATTCCTCTTTTATCTTGGCAAATTTTCATAATTGAACCTAAATATTGGTCAGGTGTAATAATAGTAGCCTTTATCCAAGGCTCCTCGATAAATTTTATAAAAGTTGGATCAGGTAAATTTGATGGATTTTGTAACTCTAAAATTTTACCATCATTTAAATGCACCTTATAAACTACACCTGGGGTAGTTGTAAGAAGGTTTATATCAAACTCTCTTTCTAACCTTTCTGTTATAATTTCAAGATGAAGTAATCCTAAAAAACCGCATCTAAATCCTAAGCCAAGTGCTGATGAAGACTCAGCTTCATAAGAAAAGCTTGCATCATTTAATTGAAGTTTTGCTAAACCATCTTTCAATTTTTGATACTCGGAGCTATCCACTGGAAATAATCCGCAGAAAACCACTGGTTTACTGGGTTTGAAGCCAGGCAAAGCCTCTTTTACTGGATTTTGATAATCACAAATTGTGTCTCCTACTTTAGTTTCTGATAAATTTTTTATTCCTGTAATTATGAAGCCTATCTCTCCTGAGTTAAGCTCATCAACATCATGAGGTTTCGGCGTGAAGACACCTACTTTTTCGACAATATACATTTCATTCGATGACATCATTTTTATTTCCATATTTTTTTTTATTTTTCCATCTATTACTCTTACTAAAATTACAACTCCCAAATAAGAGTCATACCAACTGTCTACTAATAAACACTTTAGATTTTCATTTTTTTGACCTATTGGCGCAGGAAGTTTTTCTATAATTTGCTCAAGTATCTCGTCTATTCCTTCGCCAGTTTTACCTGAACATGGAACAGATTCTGAAGTATCGATACCTATAACTTCCTCGATTTGTTTTTTTGTTTTTTCAATTTCAGATGCTGGTAAGTCTATTTTATTTAAAACTGGTATAATTTCATGATTTATATCTAAAGCTTGGTAAACATTTGCTAATGTTTGAGCTTCAACTCCTTGGGTACTATCTACGATCAAAATAGAACCTTCGCAAGCGTAAAGTGATCTACTTACTTCATAGCTAAAGTCTACATGCCCGGGAGTATCAATAATATTTAAAATATATTTTTTTCCATCTTTTGCAGTGTAATTAAGTTTTACAGTTTGTGCTTTAATTGTAATTCCTCTCTCTCTTTCGATATCCATAGAGTCAAGAACTTGAGCCTTCATCTCTCTTTCTGTGAGACCTCCACACTTATGAATTATCCTGTCAGCTATTGTTGATTTTCCGTGATCAATATGAGCTATTATTGCAAAATTTCTTATATTATCAATTTTTGAACTCATTTAATTAGGACCTGATTTTCGCCCCAGATTTTATTTCAACAGTTGAAATTATTAGATTATTTATTTTTTCTAAATCATTTTCATTTAAAGTTTTATCTGAAGATTGAATAGTTACATTTAGAGCAATAGATTTTTTATTATCTGGTATATTTTCACCTTCATAAATATCAAATATTTTAACCGATCTAATTAATTCTTTATCAACAGAAGAAATTATTTCTATTAAATCTTGGGCTTTGAAATTTTTATCTACAACAAAAGCAAAGTCTCTTTCGGATTTTTGATAATCTGAATACTCAAAGTTTGATTTTTGATCCTTAAGTTTAGTTTTGTTATTTTTCAAATTATCAAGGTAAATCTCAAAACTAACTAAAGCTTCTGTTTTAATATCAAGCTTTTTAACCACGTTAGGATGTATCTCTCCAAAGTATGCCACTGGATCAATATCATCTTTATCTAAATATAACGATCCAGATTTTCCTGGATGATAATAATTTGGCGATTTATCTCTTATAAAAAAGTTGCGTTTATCATAACCAGACTCCACTAAGGTTTGGAAAACATCTTTTTTTGCATCAAAAACATCAACATTTCTCTCTTTTTCATTCCAATTATTTCTAAAGTTTTTTCCTGATTTTATTGCACCGATTACAGTTAACTGTTCGCCAGGTTGGTTGTTTTTAAAAATTGGACCGATTTCAAACAATGAGATATCTTTAAAACCTCTATCTAAATTTTTCTTTAGATAAAACATTAAATTAGGAAATATAGAGTTTCTTAAAACATTTAAATCTGAGCTAATTGGATTGACTATTTTTATTTCTTTATAATCCTCTTTAAATAGTTCATTTATTTTTGAATCTGTAAATGACCAAGTAACAGTCTCATAATATCCTTTTGATGCAACAGATCTCTGAAGAAAATGGAAGAGTTTTTGTTTTTTATTTAAAGTATCTTTAATTCTATTTTTTTCTGGTTCTAAAGTTTGAATATTATTGTAGCCTTTTATTCTTACTATTTCTTCAACAATATCAATTGGCTGAGTTATATCAGGTCTCCAAGAAGGAATTTTTAATTCAAGTTCTAATTTTTTCTTAGATATTTCAAAACCTAAATCTTTTAAAATTTTAGTAATATTTTTTTCACTTACTTTAAAACCTGCTACTTTCTCAAACATCGAAATTTTAAATTTTATTTTATTATTTTTGTATTTTTGAGTTTTTTGAATGTCAAATTTACTAATTGTTCCTCCACAAATTTCAGTTATCAAGTTTGCAGCCTCTGTAAGTCCTAATTCAATAGAATTTGGATCTATTCCTCTCTCAAATCTAAATTTAGCATCAGTATCAATATTTAATTGTTTTGAAGTTTTTCTAATAGATTTTGGTAAAAAAAATGCAGACTCTAATAAAATATTTTTAGTATTTAATTCAGTTCCAGATCGTGTTCCTCCAATTATTCCACCTAGGCCAAGAACCCCAGACTTGTCGGAGATAACGCACATATCGTCTTCCAATTTATATTCTTTGTTATCAAGTGCTTTAAAAGTTTCATTTTTTTTTGAATTTCTTACTATAATTTCTTTGTCAATTTTATCAGAGTCATAAGCATGTAGAGGTCTATTTAAGTTTAACATTACAAAATTTGTTATATCTACAATCGCTGATATCGGTTTTTGACCCAAAGATTCAATCTTGTCTTTTAACCACTTTGGACTTTCCTTATTCGTAACACCTTTAATTAAACAACTGCCAAATATAGTACAGCCTTGATTTTTATCTTTTGTGATTGAAACATTAATATTTTGAGGTCCATTCTTTTTAATATTTTTTTTCGAAATATCTTTTAATTTTCCAGCTCCTGCAGCGGCAAGATCTCTAGCGATACCTCTCACTCCTAAACAATCGGGTCTATTAGGAGTTATCGATAAATCAATTACTTTTCCACTTCCATTTTTAAAATAATTTTTTCCTATTTTATTTGAGTACTTGTTTGGAGATAGTTCAGTAATTCCCTGGCTTTCATCAGATATATTCAACTCATTTTCAGAACAAAGCATTCCATAAGATATAACACCTCTTATTTTACTAATTGTAAGTTTCGTTTTACTTTTTGGGATTATTGATCCAGGTCCAGCATAAACTGTAAAAAGATTTTTTTTTGCATTTGGCGCTCCACATACAACCTTAATAGTGTTTTCCTCTCCTATATCGACATCACAAACCTTAAGTCTGTCTGCATTGGGATGTTTTTCTGTATTTATAATTTTTGCTACTTTAAAACTGTCAAACTCTGAACGAGCTTTTTCAAAACTTTCAACCTCGAGTCCAATGTCTGTTAATTTTTCAATTATCTCATTATCTTTAAACCTAGTATCGAGATGTTCCTTTAACCATCCTATTGTAAACTTCATCTGCTAAGACCTCTATAATTTGATGGAACATCTAACGGATCGAAACCAAAATGATTAAGCCATCTATAATCAGTTTCAAAAAATGCTCTAAGATCGTTTATTCCATATTTCAACATTCCAAGTCTATCTATTCCGATACCAAAAGCATAACCTTGAAATTTATTTGGATTTACATTTACATTTTTAAGCACATTTGGATGTACCATCCCACAACCAAGAATTTCTAGCCACTTATCTCCTTCCCCAATTATTATTTTACCATCTTTTAACTCATAACCAATATCTACCTCTGCAGACGGTTCAGTAAAAGGAAAATGGCTTGGTCTAAATCTCATCTTAATTTTATCTACTTCAAAAAATGATTTAATAAAATAGTTCAAACAACCTTTTAAGTGCCCCATATTTATTTCTTTATCGATATGAAGACCTTCAACCTGATGAAACATTGGAGAATGAGTTTGATCACTATCAGATCTATATGTTCTACCTGGTGCAATAATTTTAAATGGAGGTTTTCCGTTTAACATAGTTCTTATTTGTACTGGAGAAGTATGAGTTCTTAACAATAATTCTTTATTGTTATCTAGGTAAAAAGTATCATGCATATCTCTTGCAGGATGATGATCAGGCGTATTCAAAGCAGAAAAATTATAATGCTCGTTCTCAATGTCTGGTCCTTCTTCTACACTAAAACCAATTTCAGAAAATATAGATGATATTTCATCAATTACTTGGGATACTGGATGTATTTTTCCTCGATTAATTTCTCGCTCAGGCAAAGTTACATCTACTTTTTCGTTTACGAGTTTAGAATTTATTTCTTTAATTTCTATCTCTTGAATTTTTATATTTATTATATTTTGAAGCTCTTCTTTTACTGCGTTTAAATCCGATGCAAATTTTTTTCTTTCATCAGTAGGTAATGAACCTAAATTTTTAAATGAATTCGAAATTTGTCCATTTTTACCAAATAATTCTGTTTTTATCTTATTTACAGTTTCTATATTTAAATTACTTTTTAACTTTTCTAAATACTCCTCTTTAATTTTTTTAATATCGGACATATTCGTAGATTATTTCTTAACTTAGGAAAAACAATAGAGAAGTTAATTAAGTGCTGACTGTGCTTTTTTTACTATTGTTTTAAATGCTTCTGGATTATCATATGCTATTTCAGCGAGAATTTTTCTATCCATCTTAATTCCTGATTTATTTAATCCATTTATAAACTTAGAATAAGTTAAACCCTCAGCTCTTACACCTGCGTTAATCCTCTGTATCCATAAAGACTTAAAAGTTCTTTTCTTATTTCTTCTATCTCTGTAGGCATACTGCATAGCTTTTTCCATTGCCTGCCTTGCTACTCTGATTGTATTCTTTCTTCGCCCCCACTGACCTTTTACAGCTTTTAAAACTTTTTTGTGTTTTGCGTGACTCGTTACTCCTCTTTTTGTTCTCGCCATTTTATCCTCTTAGACTGTATGGCATATAAGATTTTACAATTTTTCCATCTTGTTTTGACATAACAGTTGTGCCTCTTTGTTTCCTGATTTGAGAATTTGTTCTCTTAATCATTCCGTGTCTCTTGCCAGCTTGAGCAGTTATAACTTTTCCTTTAGCTGAAATTTTAAACCTTTTTTTTGCTGAGCTTTTTGTTTTAAGTTTGGGCATAATTTTCAAGGTTTATACAAATATTAATATTAATTTACAACTACAATTATTCACTATAATGGCTGAATAACCATTATCATCTGTTTTCCATCAAACTTTGGATCTAATTCTATTTTTCCTACAGCTTGCATATCAGCTTTTATCTTATCCATTAGTTCATTTCCAAGATGTTTATGTTGCAATTCTCTACCCTTAAATCTAATCGTAAACTTAACTTTATCTCCTTTAGACAAAAATTTTTGAGCATTTTTAATTTTGAAAGAATAGTCGTGAACTTCTGTAACTGGTCTTAATTTGATTTCTTTTAATTCAATTTTCTTTTGTTTTTTTTTTGCTTTATTAGCTTTTTTTTGAGCATCATATTTATATTTTCCCATATCCATTATTTTACAAACAGGCGGTTTTGCATTTGGTGCTATCTCGATTAAATCTAGCCCTTCGTCTTTGGCCATAGATATTGCTTGATTTGTATTTATAATACCTAAATTTTCGCCCGCACTTGATATAACTTGTATTTCTGGAGATGTAATTCTATGATTTGCTTTTGGGCCTCTATCCTTTGTTCTTCTCTGAAAATAATTTTGTTTAAAGTCTGCCACTAATTTAGTTTGGTGATTTGCTTAAGGCAGAATATGTTTTTATAAAGTTATTCAAATCAATATTTTCTTGTTTATTTGAGTCCAATCTTCTAATTGTTACTGAATTAGAGTCAACTTCTTTTTTTCCACAAATTAATAAAATTGGTATTTTTTTTAGAGAATGCTCCCTAATTTTATAGTTAAGATTGTGGTTTCTTAAGTCAACATCACAAGATATTCCATTTTTTTTGATTTTGACATTTACTTCTTTTGCATATTTATCAAAATCATTTGAAACTGGTATTACAGTGACCTGTAGTGGTGAAATCCAAAAGGGTAGTTTACCAGAGTAATTTTCTATTAAAATTCCAATAAATCTTTCTAGAGATCCAAAGAGAGCCCGATGAAGCATCACTGGAACTTTTTTAGATCCATCTTTATCAACATAGGATGCACCAAGTCTTCCAGGAAGATTTAAGTCTACTTGAAGAGTACCACATTGCCAGTCCCTTCCAATTGCGTCTCTTAAAACAAACTCTATCTTTGGTCCATAAAATGCACCTTCTCCCTTATTTGTGCTATATTCTAAATTTGTAGCTTTAATCGCTTTTAATAATGCTTCCTCTGACTTATCCCAAATATGATCTTCACCCACTCTTATGTCTGGTCTATCTGAATATTTTAGAATAATCTTTTCAAATCCTAGGTCTTTATAAATATCTAAGATTAGTTTTGTGACTGTTAGACATTCCTCTGTAATTTGTTGCTCTGTACAAAAAATATGAGCATCATCTTGAGTAAAGGCTCTTACTCTTAAGAGTCCGTGCAAAGCTCCTGAGGGTTCGTATCTGTGAACTTTTCCAAATTCAGACATTTTAAGAGGTAGATCTCTGTAGCTTTTTAATCCTTGATTAAATACTTGTACACATCCTGGACAATTCATCGGCTTGATTGCAAAAATTTTTTCATCTGGTGTAGTTGTTGTATACATATTTGCTCCAAATTTTTCCCAATGACCAGATTTTTCCCACAACGATCTATCTAAAACTTCTGGAGTATTAATTTCTTTGTATCCCGCATCATCTTGTTTTGACCTCATATAGGAAACTAATTTCTGAAAGAGGTTCCAACCTTTTTCATGCCAAAATACAGAACCTGGACTTTCCTCTCTAAAATGAAATAAATCCATTTCTTTTCCAAGTTTTCTATGATCTCTTTTTTCAGCTTCTTCTATTCTTTTTAGATATTGGTCGAGGTCTTTTTGAGTAGACCAAGAAGTACCATAAATTCTTTGAAGCATCTCATTATTTGAGTCTCCTCTCCAATAAGCTCCTGAAACTTTTGTAAGTTTAAAATATTTTCCAATTTTTCCAGTTGATGTTAAATGAGGCCCTCTACACAAATCATGCCATTTACCATGAAAGTAAAGAGAAACTTCTTCTTCTTTTGGTATATCTTTTATAATTTCAGCTTTATATATCTCTCCTTCTTTTTTAAAATGTTCAATAGCTTTCTCTCGCTTCCAAACCTCCCTACGAGTAGGCTCGTCTCTCTCAACAATTTCAAGCATTCTTTTTTCTATTTTTCTTAGGTCATCCTCAGTAAATGGTTCTCTTCTAGCAAAGTCATAGTAGAACCCATCATCAATTACTGGTCCTATAGTTACTTGTGTACCAGGGAAAAGCTCTTGTACAGCCATTGCTAATACATGTGCTGTATCGTGTCTTATTGTCTCTAATCCTTCTTTGTCTTTTGCTGTATAAATCTTTATTGAACAATCTTTATCTATTTCGTAATTTAAATCTTTTAAATTTCCATCAACGCTAATCACCAATGCTTGTTTTAATAGTGATTTACTAATTTTATCAGCTATTTGTAAGCCAGTAATTTTTTTTTCAAAACTAATTGAATTTCCATCAGGTAATTTAATATTAGGCATTAATTAAATAATTTTTTATATTCTGAATATGTAGAAAAACACATTTTTTCAATATTAAATCTTTTTATTACATTTTTTCTACCCTCATTGCCAATAGATTTCAATGTAGTTTCATCTAATTGTAAAACTTCTATGATTTTTTTACATAAAGACTCTGCTTTTCCAGACTCAAACAAAATACCTGTTTTATTATCAATAATTGTCTCATTTGAGCCACCAATATTGCTCGCTATTATTGGCCTTTCCATAGATTGAGCCTCAACTGATACTCTTCCAAAAGCTTCGGGCTCAATTGAAGCAGATACAATTATGTCTGAAATCTTATAAGCAGTTGGCATTTTTTTGCAATTATTTATAAATCTTATCTGATTATTCAATCTGTACTGCTCAACTAGTCTTTCGATTTTTTGCTTATAAATTTTTCTTCCCTGATCACTTCCTAAAATTACAGCATAGAAAGCTTCATGTCCTAACTCTTTGTTTACTAAATTAATAGCTTCAATAAAAAGTTCTTGTCCCTTCCAATTTGTTAATCTCCCAGGCATTAATATTATTTTTTTTCCTCTTTTGATTTCCCATTTATTTAATAATTTATCTTCATCTGAGTCTATTATTGTTGAAGGATCGAAATAATCAGTATTAATTCCTCTAAAAATTACTAGAAATTTTTTTTTTGGATCTAATAGTTTTGAATAATTATCTTGAATATGAGTAAAAATAAAATTTGATCCTGCAATAATTAAATCAGATCTTAGCATAACTGAATTATAAAATTTTTTTAACGAATTATTGAAATTATAAGTTCCATGAAATGTAGTAACAAATTTTTTTCTAGTGATTTTAGTTGCAAACAAACATGACCATGCTGGAGCTCTACTTCTTGCATGGACAACAGAAATATTCAAAAATAAAATAATTAAAGTTAAAATTATCGCGTTGAATATAATTAATATCGGATTTTTGCTATGAACTGGGAGTCTTATAATTTTTACTTTTTTTTTATCTACATATTTAAGTAGCTCTCCACCACTTGTAACAATATACGAAGCACAGTTTTGTTCATATAAATAATGCGCCAAATCATAACATCCTGTTTCAGCACCTCCGTATCCTAGTTTTGGTATAACTTGTAATACTTTTAATTTAGATGACATATGCTAAGTTAATATATTATCAGATAACTCGAATAGAATTATATGAAAAATTATAAATTACTTAAAATATCAAGTACAAAAAAACTTAGATATATTGTCAATTATACTCGAAATCACTTATATGTAGTTTTCTTACATGGATTTGCATCTGACATTGAAGGTAAAAAACCAAAAATATTCAACAGATTTGCAATTAAAAATAAAATTGGTTTTTTAGCAATGGAATATTCAGGCCACGGAAAATCATCCGGAGAATTTACAAGAGGGAATATTAGTACTTGGACAAAAGATGCAGAAAAAACTATAAAAAAAATTTTGAAAAAAAATAATTTTATTTTAATAGGATCTAGCATGGGCGCATGGATATCCTTGAATTTATTTAAAAATTTTAAAAAGCAAATAAAAGGTTTTTTAGGAATTGGATCAGCACCTGAGTTTTTAACTTACTTGATGTGGAATAAATTTACAAAAAAAGTTAAAAATGAAATAATTAATAAAGGAACTTATAAACTTAAAAATGGTCAACATGAATACCTAATAACACATCAACTGATTAAAGATGGAAGAAAAAACAAAGTTTTAAACAAATCAATTACTTCAAAAATTCCAATTACTATGGTTCATGGTAGTAAAGATGAAGTGGTTCCAAAAATTTATTCTAAAAAAATATTAACACTTTTTCCCAACGCAAAGAAAAAATTAAAAATAATAAATAATGGAGACCATAGTTTATCTTCAAATAGAAATCTTAAAATTATATTAAAAGAACTTAGTCAATTACTTAAAAAAATTGATTAACTAGCGATATCTATTGATTTTTTTGCTGAAATAGGATTTGCTAATTTATCCAACATTTCTTTAGGACAAACTTGAAAAAAGTTGCCAACTTCTCTATCAAATTCGTCTAAAATATATTTTGCAACCTTTGAATTAGTTTCTCTATAGTGCATTTGAATATGGTCTTTTAAAAAATTTTTCCAATACTCAGTCTCGGGTTTTTGCCAAACAACTGTTTCTGGATTCACTTTTTTTTCAAAATCTTCTTTTTTGTCATAGATAAAAGCCATTCCTCCAGTCATTCCAGCACCAAAATTATCACCAACTTTTCCAAGAATTATAACATTTCCCCCAGTCATGTATTCACATCCATTTGTTCCACAACCTTCTAATATTGCAGTAGCACCAGAATTTCTTACAGCAAATCTTTCTCCTGCTTGACCTGATGCAAAAAGGTATCCTGAAGTTGCACCGTATAAAACAGTATTACCAATTATTGTATTCTCACTAGATATTAAATTACTTTCCTCTCGAGGTTTTACTACAATCGATCCTCCAGATAATCCTTTTCCAACATAATCATTTGCATCGCCTTCAAGATTTAGTTTTAAACCTTTTATTCCAAAAGCACCGAATGATTGACCTGCAGAACCTTTAAAGTTTAATGTAAGAAAATTTTTGTCTAACTTGTTGTCTCCATATTTTTTGTATAAATTATGTGATATTCTAGTTCCAACTGCTCTATGAGTATTTTTAATCTTAAATATTTTTTCAAATTTTTCTGGATTGTTTAATCTATTTTCTACTTCAGGCCATATCTCCTGATCTAAAGTATCAGGAACTTTATTAATAGTTTGATACTCAGAATATCTTTTATTTTGACCTGGGTCTGCTTGTACAAATAGAGGATTAAGGTCTAAATCATCTAAGTTTTCTGATGCCTTGCTTACTTGTCTCAATAAATCTGTTCTGCCAATTACATCATTTAAAGATTTAAATCCTAGTTCTGCAAGGATTTCTCTGACTTCGGTGGCTATAAATGTAAACAAATTTACAACTTTCTCTGGTGTGCCACTAAATTTTTTTCTAAGCTCATCATCCTGAGTACATACCCCAACCGGACAAGTATTTGAATGGCACTGTCTAACCATGATACATCCCATTGCAACTAAAGCTGTTGTTGCAACACCATACTCTTCTGCGCCCATCATTGCAGCTATAACTACATCTCTGCCAGTCTTAATTCCTCCATCTGTTCTTAAAGTAACACTATCTCTTAAACCATTTAAAGTTAATACTTGGTTAGCCTCGGTTAATCCCATTTCCCAAGGAATTCCAACATATTTTACACTTGTTTGTGGAGTTGCTCCAGTACCACCATTATGTCCTGAAATTAAAATTATATCTGCCTTTGCTTTTGCAACACCAGCTGCAATTGTTCCTATTCCTGAGGATGCAACTAGCTTCACACCTACTCTTGCATTCGGATTTATTTGCTTTAAATCATAAATTAATTGAGCCAGATCCTCTATTGAATAAATATCATGATGAGGAGGTGGAGAAATTAATGTAACACCCGGAGTCGAGTGTCTTAATTTTGCAATTTCTTTCGACACCTTGAAACCTGGAAGTTGACCTCCTTCACCTGGTTTTGCCCCTTGTGCCATTTTTATTTCTATTTCATTACAATTATTTAAATAGTTAATTGTTACTCCAAATCTTGCTGATGCAATTTGTTTAACCCTAGAGTTTGCACTATCTCCATTTTCCATAGTAGTAAATCTTTTTTCATCTTCACCGCCTTCACCGCTGCATGATGCACCTTTAATTCTATTCATACCAATGGCTAAAGTCTCATGAGCCTCTTTAGATAATGCACCATGAGACATACTTCCACTACCAAACCTTTTTAATATATCTTTAAGAGGTTCAACTTCAGAAATATCAATCGCAGGATTTAAATAACGTTTTCTAAAATCAATCAGATCTCTTAAATTAATTGGTGGTAAATTGTAAATTCCCTCAGTATATTTTTTGTATGCTTTGTAAGAATTTGAGCCAACCGCACTTTGTAATAAATGTATTAAATTTCCTTGATATTGATGCACTTCTCCATTTTTTCTATATCTATAAATTCCTCCGATAGGAAGAACTGAGTCTTTATTCTCTAAGGCATCTCTATGAATAACTCTTAACTTCTTTTCAATTCCAGAAAGGCCAATTCCAGAAATTTTAGATATTACACCAGGAAAGTATTCAGAGACGATAGTTCTGCTAAGACCCACAGTCTCAAAATTGCATCCTCCCCTATAGGAACTTAGGACAGATATTCCCATTTTTGACATGATTTTTAAAAGACCATTGTTTACTGATTTAATGTACCTTTTTATGCACTCTTCATATTCAAAATTACCAAATAATTTTTTTTCAAATCTCTGATATAAACTATCTAAAGCTAAATAAGGGTTAACTGTTGTTGCGCCAACTCCTATAAGTGTTGCAAATGAATGGGTATCTAAAGCTTCCCCAGTTTCAACATTTATTGAGACATATCCTCTTAGTTTGTTTTTAATTAGATAAGAATTGATTGCTCCAACACATAAAAGCATTGGGATAGGTATTCTGGTGTCTGAAATATTTTTATCAGATAGTATCAACTGCGTTACACCCTCTCTCACAGCTACCTCAGACATTTTTTTTAAATTATTTAATGCTATCTCTAAATTTTCATTTTTTTCAAAAGTGCAATCTATTTTAAATGAATTCTTACCAAAAAAATTTATAAATTTTTCTAATTGTGAATTAGAGAGAATAGGACTACTTAAAACATATATATTTTCTTTAGTTAGGTTATCAAAGTCTAAGATATTTCCTAGATTTCCAAACCTTGTTTTTAAACTCATGACTTTGTTTTCTCTTAAAGAGTCTATTGGTGGATTTGTAACTTGGCTGAAATTTTGTCTAAAAAAATGGTAGAGAGGTCTATATCTATCAGATAAAACTGCTAAAGGAGTATCATCACCCATTGAGCCGGTTGCCTCTTTTGCATCCTCAGCCATTGGGTGCAAAATTAATTCTAGATCCTCTAAGCTAACACCAAATAAGTGTTGTCTTTTTTTTAATTCATTGCCAGAAAATATATTTTTTTCATTAGATATTGTTATTTTTTTATCTAGATCAATAATTTGACTGTTAAAATGTTTATATTCTTTTGCTAAATAATTTTTAATTTTTTCATTAGTAAATATTTTTCCTTTAGCTATTCTAACGCCGATAATTTCTCCTGGACCTAATCTTCCTTTTGAAATAATTTTCTTTTCATTCAGCTCAATCATGCCTGTTTCTGATCCAGCAAATAACAAATTATCTTTTGTTATTGTATATCTAAGTGGCCTTAAGCCATTTCTATCAGTTGCTACAATTACCCATTCATTATCAGTTGCAGCTATTGCTGCAGGACCATCCCAAGGTTCCATTGTACTATTTAAGAAGTTGAACAAATCTCTGTGATCTTTTGATAAAATTTTATCTTTTTTAGACCAAGCATCAGGTATCAGCATAAGTTTAGCTAAAGGAGCTGGTTGACCGGATATATTAAGTAATTCAAAAACATTATCTAATGATGCGGAGTCAGAATTTCCAGCAGGAATAACTGGTTTAAGATTTTCAATATCCTCAAACAAAGGACTATTCATCTCTTGTTCATGTACCTTCATCCAATTTATGTTACCTTTTAAAGTATTTATTTCACCGTTGTGAGCAATAGATCTAAATGGTTGAGCTAGATCCCAACTTGGAGCAGTGTTTGTAGAAAATCTTTGATGGAAAATAGCATATCGAGAAATAAATCTGTCATCTTTTAGATCGGGATAAAAGTCTGACAAGGCTTCAGCAAGAAACATTCCCTTATAAATTATAGATTTAGAGCTAAAAGAACATATATAAAAATTATTTAAACTAATGCTGTCAGCTTGCTTTTCTATTTTACGTCTCGACTCGTAAAGTTTTCTCTCTAAAACTTTCCCAACCAAATTTTTATCATTATGTCTAAAAAGTACTTGGGCGATTTCAGGTCTTGTTTGATCAGCTTTAGATCCTAGAACTTTAGGGTTTACTGGTACCTGCCTCCAACCATATATGTTAAAGTTATTTTTTGTTAATTCACTTTCAATTAGAGTTCTGCAAATTTCCTGTGACTCATAATTATTTTTTGGTAAAAAAACCATACCAACACAAATTTCAGAATTGTCATATTTATGACCTGTTATTTCAATTTTTTCTACAAAAAAATCCTTTGGAATTTCTACATGTATTCCAGCTCCGTCTCCTGTTTTACCGTCTGCATCAACTGCTCCTCTATGCCAAACCGCCTTCAAAGCCTCAATGCCGTTTTCTACAACTTTTCGTGATTTTTTACCTTCTGTTGATACTACTAATCCAACTCCACAAGCATCGTGCTCCATATCATTTGAATAAACATGATTGTCCTTTAATAATTTTCGATTTTTATTATATCTATTTATCATGCTACTTTTTCTACTTTATTTTTTTTAGCTTCTAAAAATTTTTGAATTGACTCAGCTGCATCTCTTCCATCTTTAATAGCCCAGACAACAAGAGAAGCTCCTCTTACAATATCTCCTGCAGCAAACACTCCAGATAAGTTCGTCTCCATAGTATCAAAATTGTTTTTAATTGTTCCCCATTTTGAAACTTGCAACTCTGGAGATCCAAATAATGTTGGTAGATCTTCAGGATCAAATCCTAGCGACTTAATTACCATATCTGCCTTTAAAATAAATTCAGAGTTTTGAATTGTTTCAGGTTTTCTTCTTCCGCTATCATCAGGTTCTCCTAATTTAATTTTATCTACAACTATATTTTCTATTTTATCTTTACCTTGAAATTCTTTTGGTGATGAAAGCCAAATGAATTCGACTCCCTCTTCTTCAGCATTTAAAACTTCTCTAGCTGAGCCAGGCATATTTTCTTTGTCTCTTCTATATAAACATTTAACAGACTTAGCATTTTGTCTAATTGCTGTTCTTACACAATCCATCGCTGTATCACCTCCTCCAATGACAACTACATTCTTATCTTTAGCGTTTAAAGTTCCGTCATCAAAAAATTTTACTTCATCCCCTAAACCTTTTTTATTTGAAGCAGTTAAAAAATCCATCGCTGGGAAAATATTTGCTAAATCGTTACCAGGGAGATTAATTTCTCTTGCTTTATATACTCCTGTGGAAATTAAAATAGAATCATGTTTTTTTCTTAAATCTTCAAGAGAAGAGTCCTTACCAACTTCAAAGTTTTGAACAAATTTTATACCACTTTTATTCAGTAATTCAGTTCTTCTCTCAACAACAAATTTTTCTAATTTGAAGTTAGGAATCCCATATATTAAAAGCCCACCTGCTCGATCATACCGATCATATACTGTCACTTGATATCCTGATTTTCTTAATTGTTCAGCGCATGCTAATCCGGCAGGTCCAGCTCCGATAATTCCTACGCTTTGGTCTTTCTCAAATTTTACATCTATAGGTTTAACCCATCCTTTTTCCCAAGCATTTTCTGTGATAAATTTCTCTACTGATCCGATGGTAACTGTACCATGCCCAGATTGTTCGATTACACAATTTCCCTCACAAAGTCTGTCTTGAGGACATATTCTGCCACATACTTCAGGCATATTATTGGTACTTTGAGATAGTAAGTACGCTTCCTCCAGACGACCCTCTGCTGTTAATTTTAGCCAATCAGGTATATTATTACTTAAAGGGCAATGAACTTGACAAAAAGGAACTCCGCATTGTGAGCATCTACTTGACTGTTCTTTTGCCTTTTCCCTAATAAATTCGTCATAGATCTCCTTAAAATCCTCTTTTCTTTGTGAAGTGTCTCTTTTAGGTGGATTTTGTTGACCTATATTTACAAATTTTAACATTTTTTCAGTCATATTTTACGGCTGTATATATTAATAAAATCCCCATTTAAAGCATAAGTAGGACAATATTTGTTACCTATTTTTTGAAAAAAACCTGTAAATATAACGTTAATTACCTTTTTGCATATCTAATATGATTTCATGTTATTGCTTTATTTTAGATTTATTTAGTTTACGAAAAATTAATGATCTACAATTTTTTGGAAATTACTCTTTTAAGCATAATTCAAGGAATATCAGAATTTTTACCTGTAAGTTCATCAGCTCATTTATATCTTGTTTCAGAAATCTATCAATTTAGATCACAGTCATTAATGACTGACGTTGCGCTTCATTTAGGCTCCTTAATTGCAATAATATTTTTTTTTAGAAATGAATTAATAAATATTTTTGAAAATAAAAATCTTCTATATCTTTTAGTTCTAGGATCGGTTCCACTTATAATTGTTGGTTTGTTAATTTTTTCCACAGGCCTAATAAACAATTTAAGAAATTTAGAAGTAGTAGCATGGACAACTTTAATATTTGCAATAATTTTATTTATTGCTGACAAATTTAGAGTAAGGAAAAAATTAAACACAAATTTGAATATTAAAAGTATTTTGTTTATAGGTTTATTTCAAATTCTATCTATAATACCAGGAGTAAGTAGATCTGGTATAGTAATCACTGCTGGAAGATTTTTAAATTTTGATAGATTTGACTCAACAAAAATATCATTTTATCTATCAATACCTGCAATAGCTGGGGCTAGTATCCTAACTTTAAAAGATCTAACTTATGAAACTATTAATTTTAATATTGTTATTCTTTTTGCAATAATTTTTGCTTTTATAGTTTCTTATTTATCAATCAAATATTTTTTAATATTTACGAAAAAGTTTTCAATGACAATTTTTGTTATTTATAGAATTATTTTATCTTTAATATTATTCTACATTATATATTATTGATTTTTTTTGTGGGACAAGCTGCGATATGAGTACCGCACAAAGAATTAACAAACATCCAATTATATTTGAAAAACCTAAAACTTGGTTTAAGATTATCCATCCTGCTATTGCTGCAAAAACTCCTTCAAGTGAATATATGATTGCAGCTGGAGCTTCCTCTATATGTTTTTGAGCATACATCTGTAATGTAAACGCAATTCCACCTGATAAAACACCTGCGTACAAAATAGAATAACCCTCTAAAAGAATATTTGATAAATTTATATCTTCAAAGATTATAGCAAAAAATAATGATACGATACCAACAAATGCTGCTTGTAGTGCAGCATAAAACATTGGTATATCAAAAACCTCCATAAATTTTCCTGCATAAATGATATGTAATGCCCAAAAAACTGAGCATAAAATTACTAGACCATCACCTAACATAATTTGAGAATCTGAAAAATCACTTAAAAGATATACTCCTGCTACACACAATCCAATTGATGACCAAATGCTCCAGTGCACTTTCTTTGAGTAGATAAAGAAAAGTAGTATTGGAACTATTGGAACATAAAAAACTGTAAAAAAAGCAGCATTTGCAATGTTAGTATACTGCAAAGAAGCTTGTTGTAAGTATGTGCCTAAAAACAAAGAAACACCCATAAATAAAAGGTATTTAAAAAATAATTTTTGATTTGATTTGATTTCATTTCTTATTTTTTTTTGTTCAAAAATTAGTGCTATTGGAAGAATTGTTAGGAAACCTACGAAAAATCTTGCCATATTAAAAGTTAACGGCCCTATATTATCCATCCCCGTGTCCTGTGCAATAAAAGCTGTACCCCAAATAAAAGTTGTTACTAATGCGCAGATCATTGAGAAAGATTTATTCATTTATTTTTTTTTGATGAAAAGATTATTAGAATATATTGTATATTCTACAAGAACTATCAAAATCTTCTTTATTTATATAACAGCCAGATATTTTCCTCTTACCTTTAAAAGAGCCTCTTCCATGCAAGATTCTCCAATTATTAAATATTAACAGTTCACCTGGTTTTAATATATGTCTCCATTGATATTCTGTGCTATTTGCAAGTAAATCAAATTTTTTGATTGATTCATAAAATTTTAAAGTTAAATCATTTTTAAATCTAAAAGGCGCCCTATCGTAATTATTAAAACTCACTTGTAAAATTTCTTTATCGCTGTTCAGTCTAAAAACAGGTCTTTGGGCTTTTAAATAGACTCCATCTCCTTTGTACTGACCTATTACTTCTATTTTTGATAAAATATCAAAAAATTCTTTATTTTCTTTTTTGATTGTTTCTGCGATTTTAAATCCATCAACCATTATCGATTCTCCTCCATTTGCCTCATATTCGCAGCAGAGAAGTAATTGAAGCCCTGGAGCATCATTACTATAAGTTGAGTCTGTATGTGGTCTAAGTTCATCTTGTGTGTAAGCACTATCTGCCATATTTTTATCTGACTCAAAACTCCATAGTCCTCCAAAAATTGATTGTCTTACATACCCTATTTTATTTGCTATTGTTTCTACTGAACTTATATCAGTTTTACAATTAGTCACTACACAAAATCCAAAATCATATAATTTTTTTAAAAATGATTTAAATCCATCTTTTGAATTAACTTTATCAAAATTTATAAAAATTTTGTTATCAATTTCATTTTTAATCCACGGTTTGCATTTTGTTGTTTCTGATTTATAATTATAAGAATTCTCTATTAAGAAATTATAAGAATATTTAATTGGCTTATCCATATCAGACCACAAAATAGTTAAACTATTTCCCTGATCTGATATCTCTGCCTTTTTGATGTATAAATTATTATCAATTTTAGCGGTAAAAACTTTCCTTTGATGTGATCTTGAGTCCCAACTTGTGTCATCTCTAGCATGATCTCTTAACCATATATTTGGAAACTTATCTTCTTTTTCGTTATCAAAAAGGATGTTTAATTCATTTGATAAAATTTTTATATTTTTAATCATATTTTTTTAGGATTTATTTATCTTTCCATATTTCTTCACTTATATTTTTAGTAGCTTCTAAAATTTCCTCTATAGAATAAATATGATTAATTTCATCCTTTTTGTGTACCTTTTTATAGGATTTTTCCAAATTATTAGCTTTTTCAGCTTCTAAAATAAGTGCTTCTGTATCTTTGGGAATGTTGTTTTTCATGATTATTTTTACCACATTTATATCTTTTTTTGGACATCCTTAAATTGGATAAAATGTTAATGATTAAGTTAATACTCAAAAAATTTAAGAAAACCAGTAATTTTGAAAACCTTGATGGTCAATATTGGATTCAACGAATAATTTTAAATAAAAAAATTATTTAATTCCTTAAATACAAAAAAAAATATAAATATATATATAATTTAAATGTCTGCGCCTGTAGCTCAATTGGATAGAGCGCTTGGCTACGGACCAGGAGGTTCTGGGTTCAACTCCTAGCAGGCGCACCAGAGAAAGAATATTATGAAAGTATCTTTACAAAAATCTGTTTTATATTTTTTTGTTCTAGTATTTTTAATAATTCTATTAATAACACTATTTATATAAAATTATGAAAAATAGTTTTAAACAACTCAGCATTCGCCCTGGTTTTATGAAACATAATGGCGGTATGTTATTTAGAGAACTGTCAAGAAAACAATACGAATTTAAAGTTAAAATAAAAAAAAATCATTTAAATGCGGCAAGTATAACTCACGGAGGCTTTATTGCTTCAATTATTGATGCTGGTGCTGGTACTGGGGCCCATAGAGCATCCGGAAACCAATCATGTGTGACAATTTCATTAGATATTAAATTTATAAGTGCAACAAAACTTGGCGATGAAGTTTTGGGAATTGTAAAAATACAAAAAAAAACAAGTTCAATGATTTTTTTAACTTGTCAATTAGAGTGTAAAAGAAAAATAGTAGCTACTGCATCTGGAATATGGAAAATTTTAAGTAAACCCATAAAGAAAGCAGGTTATGGTGGCTAGCTATAATTTAATTACAATTCTCCAATAATTTTTATTCATAAAGAATTTATATTGAATACTGTATAATTATGTTACTGTTGAGATTACAAAATTCAAAAATGAGAACTTTTGTCATGGTGATTCGGTCTTGTTTTAGACTATTTTTGTTCTTTTCAGATAACAATATATAGTAATAAAAATAAATAAGATACTAAAGATAGAAATGGTAAAAAATAAAATTAATGCAGTTTTAGGTCCCACAAATACAGGAAAAACCTTTCTTGCAATTGAAACAATGCTTTCTTTTGAGTCAGGAATGATAGGTTTTCCTTTAAGACTCTTAGCTAGAGAGGTCTATGACAAAATTACAAAAAAAATCTCAGTAGATAAAGTTGCGCTAATCACTGGTGAGGAAAAAATTATACCACCAAATTCGAAGTATTTTTTATGTACTGTTGAGTCCATGCCTACAGATAAAAATGTAGAGTTTGTAGGCGTTGACGAAATACAAATGTGTACAGATCATGAGCGGGGTCATATTTTCACTGACAGATTATTAAACCTAAGAGGTCAAAAACTAACTATGTTTATGGGTTCAAACTCTATGAAAAATATTATAGATAAACTTGAGGAAGATGTTGAATATATTAATCGAAAAAGACTTTCGAAACTTACATACTCTGGTCATAAAAAAATTTCAAGAATTGAAAGAAAAAGTGCAATAATTGCTTTCTCTGCTGAGGAGGTCTATGCAATTGCTGAATTAATTAGGAGACAAAAGGGTGGAGCTGCAATTGTAATGGGCTCTTTAAGTCCTAAGACTAGAAATTCTCAAGTAGAACTTTATCAATCAGGAGATGTAGATTATTTAGTTGCAACAGACGCTATTGGAATGGGAATTAATATGGATTTAGATAATGTTTATTTTTCAAACTTAAAGAAATTTGATGGCAAAAAACTTAGAAGACTTAAAGTTTCAGAGATAGGTCAAATTTCAGGAAGAGCGGGTAGATATTTAAATGATGGGTCTTTTGGAATTACTGGTAATTCTGGAGAAATAACAGCTGAAGAGGTTGAACTTTTAGAAAATCATAAGTTTGACGAAATTCACTCAATATATTGGAGAAATACGAATTTAAATTTCAAAAATGGAGATAATTTAATTAAATCTTTAGAGGAAAGACCAAATAAAAATTGGCTTAAAAGAATTTATGAGTGCGAGGACGAAAAGGTTTTAAGACATATTTTAAAAGATACAGAAAAATTAGAAATTTATAAAAATGAAAATGAATTAAAATTATTATGGGAGTGTTGCCAAATACCTGATTTTGTCAAAAAAACCTATGGCAATCATTTAGAGGTAGTTGGAAAGGTTTTTAATTTTCTAAGAGAAAAACCAGGGCGAATTTCTAATAGTTATATGAAAGAGCAATTATCAAGTTTAGATAGGTCAGAGGGAAATGTGGACTCTATATCAAATAGAATAGCAAATGTAAGAACATGGGCATATGTCTCGAATAAGTCAAATTGGGTCGAAAACCAAGACTACTGGATAGAAAGAACAAAATATATTGAAGATAAACTTTCTGATCGTCTTCACGAAGAACTAATTAAAAGTTTTATAGATAAAAGAGCTAGTGTGTTAGCAAAAGGCTTAAAACAAGATATAAACTTCGAAACTAAAATTCTTGAAAGTGAGCAAGTTTTTATTGATAAGCAATATATTGGAAAATTAAAAGGTTTAAAACTAGATTTAGATCTCAAGATAGGGGCTCTTGATGCTGATATAAAATCTTTAAAAAAAGCAGCGAGACAAAACGTTAGCCCAGAGATAATAAACCGAATTGATAAAATTATTAAAGGAAGTTCAATAAGATTAGAAAATGATTTAAAAATTTACTGGGAGAAATATCCTGTTGCTAAACTAGCACCTGGTAAAGATTATTTAAAACCAGAGATCTCTTTAATAATCGATGATATGATTGAAAGTTCAGATAAACAAAAATTAAAAAATCATTTAGATCATTGGATGTCTAATAAAATTAATACAGATTTAAAAGATCTTTTAAGTTTAAAAAACTCTGAACAAAAAAATCCACAAGTTAGAGCACTTTCATATCTTCTTTATGAAAATAATGGTGTTGTTAAGAGAGAAAATGTTTTAGAAATTTTAAAAAAATTGGAACAAAATGATAGAAAAATTTTAAGAAGTATGGGTATAAAGTTTGGCAGATATCACATATTTTTATATAAATTATTTAAACCTACTCCGGTGTCTTTAAGAATATGTTTGTGGAAAAATTTTCATCAAAATTATTTTGATCTAAAACCTCCAACATTTGGTTTAAATTTTATTGAAGAAAAAAATTTTAGCAATAATTCTTTCATGCTATTATGTGGTTTTGAAAAATTTGGAAATTTTTATGTAAGGATTGATATATTAGAAAGATTATTTATGAATATAATAAGCTTAAGCTCTAGTGAAAATAAAGAAATTAAGCTTGTACCTGAAATGCTAAATCTTTTGGGGTGTAACAAATCTAATTTTTTAAAATTAATAAAATTTATGAGTTATAATTATTTTGAAAAAGAAAAAGAGATATATTTTAAATATTTGCCAAAAAAGATAAAAAAAAGTAAACCATATGTTAAAAATGAAAAAAATAATCCATTTAATATATTAAACCAGATAAATTTTAAATAATGTTTAAGATTTTTAAAAAGGATGAGTTGAAATCAGAAGAGGAAGATAAAATTTTATCAAAAATAGGTTCTTTACTCATACACGCAGCAAAAATTGATGAAAACTATACAAGTGACGAAAAAAATATAATAAAAAAAACACTTATAGAATTAGGCGCAAATAAGCAAAAAATTGATGAAATAATAACTAATGCTGAAGAAAATGAGAAAAACTCAAATCAAATTTTAGACTTTACCAAAGAAATAAAGAATTTGGATGAAAAAAAAAAAGAGATCATTATTGAATGTTTGTGGACTATAATTTATTCAGATGCAAATTCTGATATGTACGAAGCAAGTTTAATGAGAAAGCTCGCAGGTTTAATATATTTCGATAAAAAAAAATTCGGAGATATCAAAGAAAAAGTTAAAAATAAAATTAAAAAATGACTTATTTGGTTAATGAAAAATGTATTAAATGTAAGCTGATGGACTGCGTAGAAGTATGTCCTGTTGACTGTTTCTATGAAGGTAAAAATATGCTTGTAATTAAACCAGATGAGTGTATAGATTGTGGCGTTTGTGAACCAGAATGTCCTGTTGACGCTATAGTTCCTGACACAGAAAGTGGAAGTGAAAAGTGGTTAGATATAAACAAAAAATACTCAGAAATTTGGCCAAATATTTCAGAAAAGAAAGAACCTCCAACAGACAGTCAAGATTTTAAAGATGAAAAAAATAAATTTGAAAAGTATTTTAAAGAAAACATTTAAAAAAAAAAATACAAAAAATACTAAGACTAAAGTCGCTAAAAACAAGACACAAAAAGTAAAATCAAAAATTAAAAAAACTAAAAAGATAAAAGAAAGTAAAAAAGTAATTAAGAAAAAAGACAATTTACATCAATCTGTCAACAAATCAGAAAATCTTAGAATTGTAAAAAATAATGAACAAAAGCCTGAAATAAAAAAAGTAAAAAAACAAGAAAGTGAAAAAAGAATTTACAAAATTAAAGATTATGTCGTTTACCCTAAACATGGTGTAGGACAAATTACGGAATTTAAGAAAATAAATATCGGGGGAATAGAAGTTGAAACTTATATTTTAAAATTTGAAAAGGATAAAGCAAACGGTATGGTACCAGTTAACAAACAAGTTAATTTGAGACCTTTAGCCACTATCAATCAAGTAAATAAATGTATTAGTATTTTAAAAAGTAAACCAAAAATTAAAAGATCAATGTGGAGCAGGAGAGCTCAGGAATATGAAGCAAAAATATCTTCCGGTAAAATTTATGAACTTGCAGAAGTGGTTAGAGACTTGAATAAAGGCGATGATATTCTAGTCGACCAATCTTATAGTGAAAGACAATTATTTGAAAAAGCTTATGAAAGACTTCTTACAGAGTTTCAAATAGTTATGAATTCTACGTTAGAAGATGCACAGAAAAAATTAGATAAAGCATTGAAAAGAAATTTACAAAGTCAAACTCAAAAAATTGAAGAAATTCAAAAAGTAAAAGATAATCAAGAAGAAATATCCGAAGAAGCACAGCAATAAAAAAAAACGCTCCCCACGCGAACGCCATGGGAAGCGTAATTTTTTAAAAAAAGAATGCTAAACTATCTTCTTCTTCTTTTTTTAGCTTTTTTAGCTTTCTTTTTCTTCTTAGCAGCTTTTTTTCTTCTTTTAGCCATCTTTAGCTCCCTGTTTTATTACGAATCTTTATGATTCGTTTGTTAACTATGTTTTTATTTTTTTTGATTAGTTATGTCAATTCTTTAATTAATAGTAAAATTTTTAAAAAAATTTTTTTTATTTTTTATTTATAATACTTAAAAAAGTAAGAGAAATAGCGAATAATAAACAATTTTTTTTAAACTAGTTTAATAAAGTTCTTCAAATTTTTTTTTATATTTCTGTACAATCTTAAATCTTTTTAGTTTTAATGTTGGTGTTAACATTCCATTTTCAATTGAAAATTTTTCATTAATTACGAAAAATTTTTTTATTTTTTCTATTTTTGATAATTTTATATTAATTTTTTCAATTTCTTCTTTTATTTGTTCATTTGTAAGTGAATTTTTTTCACTGTTAAGTACGATTAATGCAACAATAAAAGGTTTGTTATCTCCATAAACTACTGCTTGCTCAAAAAGCTCTGAATTTATTATTTCATTTTCTACTTTAAGTGGTGAGATATTATCTCCACCAGGCGTTATTAAAATGTCTTTTTTTCTATCAGTTATTTTTAAGTAATTATTTTCAAAGGCTCCTATGTCTCCAGTATGAAGCCACCCATTTTTTAAAACTTTATCAGTTTCCTCTTTGTTATTCCAATATCCAATCATAACATTTTCACCTTTAACAAGTATCTCACCATCTTCAGCAATTTTTACCTCATTTCCCTTGAAAGGTGGCCCTACGGTTTCTACTCTTATGTCGTTAATTGGATTACAGCTTACTACTGGGGATGTTTCGGTTAAACCATAGCCTTGCAAAGTGGGTAATCCAATTGCATTTAGAAAAAAACCAACTTCTTTATCTAGAGCCCCTCCACCTGAAACGAAGGTTTTTAGAGATCCTCCAAATTGAGCCTTTATTTTACTTCTTACAATTTTTTCTAAAATAATATCGAGTATATTTTCTAAAAAAGTCAGAGGTTCCTTTTTAATTTTTTTCAGACCGAGATTAAGCATTTTTCGAACTAAAATTTTTTTATATCCTGTTGTTTTATTAAAACTTGAATTAATTTTTTGGTAAAGATTTTGATAAAATCTTGGTACAGCTGTCATAATCTCAGGTTTACAATCATTCATGTTTTTTATTAATTTATCAATACTTTCAGCATAGAAAATTCTAGCTGAAACAGAAATTTGAACAAATTGGACTGTATGTTCATAAGAGTGAGATAAAGGTAGCCAAGTTAAAAATCTTGTTTCTTCTTTTTTAATTAATGGCTCTAAAATTTCTAATGCACCATCACAATTATTTAAAATTCCTCCGTGGCTAAGTATAACTCCTTTCGGATTTCCTTGGGTACCAGAAGTATAGATTATACAAGCAGGATCATTCCTATTAATTTTAATTTTAGAAATAGAATGCGTGTAATTAGAGTTCGAATTCAAATTATTAATGTTTATATATTCATTTTCTTTAGTACCTTCTAATTTGTCGAAAGAAAAAACTTTTTTAATAAAATTTTTACTTTTAATTATATTTTCAATTTTTTTATACTGCTCATCATTTGAAACAAAAACTACTGAAGGTTTACAATCATTAATAATATAATCGTAATCTTTTTCGGCATAAGTTGTGTATGCTGGTACTGTTATTGCTTCAGATAACATTATTGAAATATCTGCAATAAACCATTCAGGCCTATTTTCTGAAACCAACAAACATCTATCTCCCTTATTTAAATATTCCTTTAACTTTGTCGAAAGTGTATTAATTGACTCATAAGTTTTTTGCCAACTATAATTTTTTTTTGGTTCTTTTAAAGATGATAAAAGTATTTTATTTTTTTTTTTTTGTTTTTCATATTGATGAAAAAATAACTCGATTAAATTATTAATTTTATTCAATTTCATTTGAGCCTTGGTGGGCAAAGAGAGAATCGAACTCTCACAGTATTACTACTATTGGATTTTGAGTCCAACGCGTCTACCAGTTCCGCCATTCGCCCATATTTCTTAAATATTTATTTTATATTGATAGTATAAAAAGAATTATTGTATTAAAAGAAAATATGTTCAAAGAGCTTTATCAAAAATCAATTAAACTTGCAGGCCATAGGAGTTCAAAATCAATTCTAGGATTTATATCTTTTATTGAAAGCTTTATATTTCCAATACCTCCGGATGTTTTAATAATTCCAATGACAATTGCAAAAAGGAATGAGTGGTTTCGAATAGCTTTTATAGCCTCTATTGGCTCAGTTCTTGGAGCATGTTTAGGTTATTTTATAGGATATGTTTTTTTTAATGAAGTTGGTGTTAAAATTTTTGAATTATACGGAGTAGACAATACTTCCTTTTTGAAAGACAAACTATCCTCAGAAGGGGGTGTAATAGCATGGATGACACTCTTAGCTATAGCTGGTTTCACACCAGTTCCTTTTAAATTGCTCACGATAACAAGTGGCTTTGTACATTTTAATTTAATTTATTTTATTATTATCTCTGCTGTCACTAGAGGATCAAGATTTTTTATAATTGCCTTTTTAATAGGTAATTTTGGTCCCACAATGAAGAAAATAATTGAAAAAAAACTTTTACCTTTTTCAATTCTTATAGGAATTTTATTAATTATTATTGGATATATGGTTTATAATTTCTTATTAGATTTTACTTCTTAAATGAACAAACTTTTAAAATTAAAAAATATTTACTTATTAATATCGGCTATAAGTATTTTTACTTTATTAAGTGCAGTTTACATTGAATATATTTTGGGAGTAAAGCCATGTATTCTTTGCTTGTATCAAAGGGTACCTTATATAATTGCAATTTTTTTATGCTTTTTTGGTTATTACAATTTAAAAAATAAACTTTGGATTTATCTTTTAGTAATTACTTTTTTAATTAGTGCTATATTGTCAGGCTATCATGTTGGTATTGAAAATAACGTTTTCAACGAATTTTCAGGCTGTACATCCAATAATTCAAATATCGTTAATAAAGATGAATTGCTTAAGGCACTGAAAGAAACTCAGCCTAACTGCAAAGATGTAACCTTTAAATTATTAGGTTTTTCACTTGCGACTATAAATTTATTTTTATCGATCATAATTATTATATTAAGTATTAAAATCATTAAAAATGAAAAAAACAGATAAAAAATTATTAGAAGAATTTATAAGAGTAGACCATGCAGGTGAGAGAGGAGCAATTAAAATATATGAGGGCCAACTTCTTGCTTTAAAGACAATTATGAAGAATGATGAGTTAAAAGAAAAAATTGAGGAGATGAAAGTCCACGAACAAGAACATGCTGATTTTTTTGACAAAGAGATAAAAAAGAGAAATATTAAGCCAACTAAATTTCTACCCTTATGGGATTTATTGGGGATTGGATTGGGATTTAGTTCAACAATTCTAGGAAATAAAGCTGCAATGTTATGTACTGCATCTGTTGAGGAAGTTATTGATGAGCATTATCAAAATCAAATTAATAAGATAGGAGATGATGAAAAAAATTTAAAAAATAAGATTATAAAATTTAGAGAAGACGAGCTTCATCATAAAGATATTGCTTACAAAAATGGTGCAAGTAAAGAAGGACTTTATTCAATAATGGATAAAATTATTAAAACGAGTTCAAGGATTGCAATTACAATTTCTGAAAAAATTTAATTAAGGTTCTAGCTCAACATCCCAATATAAATAATCCATCCAACTTTTATGTAAAAAATTAGGTGGAAAATTTTTTCCATTTCTATGTAAATCTTCAGTTGTAGGTTGGTATGGTAACTGATTTAATTTCATGCCAGAGGTTTTTAGTAATCTACCTCCCTTTTGTACATTACAACTCGAACAAGCTGTAACTACATTATCCCAATCAGTTTTTCCTCCTTTAGATCTCGGTAATAAATGGTCAAACGTTAAATCATTTTTACTCCCACAATATTGACATGAAAACTTATCCCTCAAAAATACATTAAATCTTGTAAAGTTGGGATTTGATTGAGGTTTTATAAATGATTTTAATGCAATAACACTCGGTAGTTTCATGCTAAAAGAAGGACTTCTAATTACTCTGTCATAATGGTTTACAATAACTACTCTATCTAAAAAAACAGACTTAATAGAATCTTGCCAACTCCACAGAGATAAGGGATAATAACTTAATGGTCTGTAATCAGCATTAAGAACTAATGCTGGACATTTTTCAAGTGAAATATTCTGACTATTTAAATTATTCATTAATTTAGACTAGCTTAAATAAAATAAATTATCAATGTAACATATTAAGTATATAAATGTTTCTTTATAAAAGTAAGTCCATCGCTTGAGGCTTCGACTGATATATTATGTTCACTATTTTTAATAATTTTTGAGAAAATATTAATTTTATTTCTTAAAAAAAAATCTTTAGCATCAAGAAGATTTGAGGGTGGAACTACAGTATCTAATTCTCCATGGATAAGTAATATATCAGATTTGGAAGTAAGTCTCTTTGATAAATCATTCTTATCAATTATCTTTCCAGAAAAACCTACAACACAGGCTAAGCTTTCTTCTAAAGTAAATCCAACATTTATTGCCATCATACATCCTTGGCTAAATCCAGATAAACATATTTTAGAATAATTGATATTATATTTACTTTTTACTTCATTTATAAATTTTTTAATAATTAATTCTGATTTTATAGCTTCTTTATTGATATAATTCTGATCATCAGTGTTTAGATCAAACCATTGGAAACCTGAGGGGTTTATTTGACATTTTTCATGTCCATCTGGGCATAAAAAAATTGTATTTTTCAAAGATCTTCTCCATTGGTAAGCTAAAGAACTTATATCCTTTCCGTCTCCACCATATCCATGAAGTAATATAATAGCATTATTGATCTCATTGCTTTGATCTGGCTCAATAATTGTAGTATTTAAACTAAATGTCATAAAGTTATTATTATGTTTTTTTTTTTAAATTTAAAGTTAATAAATTAATTAAAAGGTATATTTATATTAAATGGGTAAAGTAAGAAAAAATAAATCAGTTTGGGGTTCTAGAATTACAAATAAAACTTCATATAATTTTAAAAAATTTGGAGCTTCAATAGATGTAGATAAAAGATTATTTAGAGAAGACATTGAGGCATCAATAGTGCACGTGGAAATGTTATGTAAACAGAAAATTATAACATTAAGAATAAAAAATAAAATTATTTGGGGATTAAAAAAAATATCCAACGAAATAAAAAAAAAAAAATTTCATTTTAATTCAAGATATGAGGATATTCATATGAATATTGAAAACAGATTATTTGAAATAATTGGAGAAGACGCAGGCTATTTACACACAGCAAGATCAAGAAATGACCAAGTGATTACAGATTTTAAATTATGGTTACGAAAAGCTAATAAAGAAATTATTAAAAGCTTAACTACTACGATAAAAATTATAATAAACAATTCTGAAAAACATGTTTATACGGTTATGCCAGGTTTTACACATTTGAAAAATGCACAACCAATATCCTTGGCACATTATCTTCTTGCTTATGTTGAGATGTTTAATAGAGACAAAAAGCGATTTCAAAATAATTTTTTAGATTTAATGGAAAATCCTCTTGGTGTAGGAGCTATATCTGGAACCTCATTCAATATAGATAGAAATTATACTTCAAAAAAACTTAAATTTACAAAACCGACAAGAAATTCAATTGATACTATTTCCGATAGAGATTTTGTGGTTGATTTTTTACATGCTTCATCACTGTGCTCAATGCATATTTCAAGAATTTCCGAAGAATTTATAATTTGGAATTCAGAGGCTTTCAACCTTATTTCCTTAAATGATAAAATTGTAACTGGATCTTCGATTATGCCTCAGAAAAAAAATCCTGACCCGCTTGAATTGATTAGAGGTAAAACTGGTGCAATTTATGGAAATTTATTTTCAATGTTTACTGTTTTAAAAGGGCTTCCATTATCCTACTTTAAAGACCTACAGGATGATAAAAAATTTGTATTTGATACTTTTGATCAATTAAAAAATTCTATTTTAGTTTTAAATGACGTTTTAAAGAATGTTTTATTTAATAAAAAAGAAATGAAAAATCTTGCTGAAAAGGGATATATTACATCAACAGATTTTGCAGATTATTTAGTAAGGGAACTTAAGAATTATTAATTTTTTTTTAAAAAAAAAAAAAACGTTAAGCGAATTAAATCTCAATGAAATTAAGAAAATAGAACCAAGAGTAAATGATAATGTTTTGGATGTTTTTAATTTAAATAATTCTGTAAATTCAAAGAAATCATATGGAGGAACTTCTTTTGGTAATATAAAAAAAATGATAAGTAAGTACAAAAAAGAAATAAAATGAAAAAAAACATCATACTAATAATATTTTTTTTTATTTTTTTGATTTCATGTGGAAAAAAAGGTGATCCTGAGTATAAAGCTGAAAAAAAACAAATTATATTTAAAAAGTATATTTTGAGTTCCTAAAACTGAAAAAAAGTATTAATAGTAATGAATTATATAAATAGAACGTATTCTGTTGAAAATATAAGCTCAATTAAGCTGGCAAAAAAATTTGGTACACCAATTTATTGTTACTCTTACAAAAAAATTAAAGAAAATATTTTTAACTTTAAAGAAAATTTCAATAGTTTTAAACCTTTAATTTGCTTTTCAGTTAAGTCCAATAGTAATTTGTATTTACTAAGAGAAATGAAAAGACTTGGTTGTGGAGCAGATGTTGTTTCGAAAGGTGAGTTAATTAAAGCTTTAAAAGCAGGTATAGACCCTAAGAAAATAGTATTTTCAGGAGTAGGTAAAACTTTTGAAGAATTATCTTATGCTATAAACAAAAAAATTCTATTAATAAATGCAGAATCAAAAAGTGAAATAGTCAAAATAGAGAAAATTGCTAAAACTAAAAAAAAGACTGTAGATATTGGGATCAGATTAAATCCTAATGTTGACGCAAAAACTTTAATTCAAATCTCAACTGGGAAAAAAACAAATAAGTTTGGAATTGCTGAAAATGATTTTTATAAATTGGTAAATTTAGTAAAAAAATCAAAATATTTAAAACTTAAATGTTTAAGCATTCATATTGGGAGTCAAATTTTAGACTATAAGCCATACGTGAAAATGCTGAAAATTCTTAATAGAATAATAATTAATTCTGGACATTACTTTGAATTTATTGATTTAGGTGGAGGAATGGGAATTTCTTATAATGATAAAATAAAGAAATTAAATTATAGTAAATATAGCAGAGAGGTTTATAAATTTTATAAAAAGCATAAATCAAAAATTATTTTTGAACCAGGCAGATCTATTATAGGTGATGCTGGTGTATTAATCTGTAAGGTTATATATATAAAAAAAACAAATAATAAAAATTTTGTAATACTAGATGCAGGTATGAATGATCTAATGAGACCTGCTTTGTATGGTGCAGAACATAAAATTATTCCAGCTCAAAAGAAAAATTCTATCTTAAACAAAAACATAGAATTTGTTGGACCAATATGCGAAACAACAGATAGCTTTTTATTTTTAAAAAAATTTCAAAAATTAAAAGAGAACGATGTTATAGTAATTTGTGATGTAGGAGCTTATGGTATGTCTTTGAGTTCTAATTACAATTTAAGACCAAAACCTTTAGAAATTTTAATTAAGCAAAATAAAATTAGTATCATAAAAAAAAGGGAAAAAATTTTAGATATACTTTAGTTTCAATTTAATGCTGAGAAATTCTTTATTTTTATTTTTTTTCTTTTTTGGAATTATATTTATATCAATAATTTTTCTTCCATCTTTATTTTTACCTCAAAAAATAACCCTATTTGGTGGAAAATTAATGGGATATTGGTCGAAAATTTGTTTGAGAATTTTTCTTTCAACAGAAATTATTATTAAAGGAAGAGAAAAAATTATAACTGATAAGAAATATTTTATAGCTTGTTCACATCAGTCAATGTTTGAAACTTTTTTTTTACAGACAATTTTCAATTCTCCTGTATTTATTTTAAAAAAAGAGTTAACAAAAATACCAATATTCGGCTGGTATTTATTAAAAATTGGTTCAATTTCTATAGATAGAAATAAAGTTAAAAAAGAAAATCTAGACTTTTTATCAAATGTTAAATTAGTAGTTAATTCTTCTAACCGACCATTAGTTATTTTTCCGCAAGCAACACGTATGAATTTTAATGACAGGTCACCTTTTAAAAAAGGTGTATCAAGAATTTATGATGAACTAAAAATTATTTGTCTACCTATTGCAATAAATTCAGGCACTGTCTGGCCTAAGACTGGCAAATTAGTTTCTAATCGAAAAATTATAGTATCTATTTTAGATCCGATTATGCCTGGTCAAGATCAGAAGGCGTTTTTGGATTTTTTGCAAGACAAAATCTATAAGGAGCTAGACAATATTTCTAAGCCTTCATAGGCATCACAACATATATACTATCAAAATCTGATGGATCTTTAATTAATGCAGGAGATCCAGTATCCTTAAAATATATTTCAATAATGTCTCCATTCAATTGTGAGGCAATATCAATCAAATACCTAGAATTAAAACTTATATCTAAATCATGATCAAATTTAACTTCAAAGCTTTCTTTTCCATCACCACTATTAGTATTGTTTACAGACAAGTTAAGAATATTTTTTGATATATTAAACTTAACACCGTCTTTTTTGTCTAATGAAACAGATGCTACTCTATCTACAGAATCTAAAAAAATCTTTAGATTGGCCTCTAATTTTTTTTTATTTTCTCTTGGTACTACTTGTAAATAATTTGGAAATTTTCCATCAATTAATTTTGAAATTAAAATACTATTATTAAGTTCAAATTTAATCTTAGACTTAATATTTGATACTTTTACTTCTCCTTCGTAATCCTCTAGTAAGGAACATAATTGAAAAATTGTTTTTTTTGGTAAAATTATTGGTTCAAAATCTATTTTATTTGTAAGCAATAATTTTGATATAGACATTCTGTGACTATCTGTAGCTGCAGCAGTCAAATAAAATTTTTCATCAGTTTGAGTTTGATGAAAATAAATTCCACTTAAATAATGTCTTGTTTCATCATTTGAAACAGAAAATTTACATTTATTAAGTAACTTCAATAAATGCTTAGAATTCAAAGAAAATTCGTTTTGATTAAAATTTTCATTTGTTAAAGGAAATTCAGAAGGATCAATGCAATTTAGGTTAAATGCTGAATTTTCAGACTCTAAATGGATTTTGTTATTACCTTCATATGAAAAATTTATTAGTTTTCCAGAATTAAATTTTCTTACTATATCATACATAATTGAAGATTGTGTTGTGGTTTTGCCCTCTTCAAGAATCTTTACATCTTTAATTTTATGAATAAAAATTAAATCTAAATCTGTTGCAGTAATTGTTAAATTTGAATTTCCAGCATCCAATAAAACATTTGAGAGTATAGGCAAAGTACTTCTTTTCTCTATTACACCTTGACAATAATTGAGAGATTTTTGAAGATCTGCCTGATTTACGTTAAATTTCATTATCTTTATTATAAAGAATCTTATTTTTTAAATTATCTACATTTATTTTTAATTCATTATCCTCTTTAATCAATCGATCAATTGTTTTAACTGAGTGAATCACAGTCGTATGATCTCTGTTTGAAAATGTTCTACCGATTTCTGGAAGCGACTTTGATGTTAAAATTTTTGCTAAATATATTGCTGTTTGTCTAGGCCTAACTAAATACCTTGATCTACGAGAAGACAACATTTCATTTTTACTAATTTTAAAATATTTACAAACTATTGTCTGAATTAAGTCAATGGTTACTTTATTTTCTGATAAATTTAATAAATCTTTTAAAATTATTTTAGTTTCTGAAATATTTGGTATTTTATTATATATTCTTGAGAAAGACACTATTCTGTTTAATGCACCAACTAATTCTCTAATACTTGTTTTTACCTCAGAACTTATAAATTCTTGCAACTCTTTAGTAACACTTAGTTGATTAGAATATAATAAGCTTAATTCACTACATTTAGACTTTACTATTTCATACCTTAAATCATAATCAGGATTCTGAATATCAACAACTAAGCCACCAGAAAATCTAGATTTAATTCTTTCCTGAATTCTCAATAGTTTATTTGGAGATCTATCTGCAGATAGAATTATTTGTGAACCCTTTTCTAACAATGCATTGAATGTATGAAAAAACTCCTCTTGCATTGCTTCTTTTCCATTCATAAACTGAATATCATCAATCAATAAGGCGTCTGTATTTCTAAAATATTCTTTGAATTTGACCATATCATTATTTTTTATTGATTTAACAAATTGATACATAAAACGTTCAGCAGAAATGAACATTACTTTTTTTTGCTCTCTATAATTTAAACCAATTGCATTCAGCAAATGAGTTTTACCCATCCCAACTCCACCGTATATATAAAGAGGATTATATTGTGATATATTTTCTGAAACTTTTTTTGATGCCTCATAAGCAAGTTTGTTGCTTGAACCTACAATAAAATTTTCAAAGTTTTTGTTTGGGTCAATTCTATTATATTGAAGATATGTATCTTTAATAAAAGATACGTTTTCGGTATTAATTTTATTTTCAAATTTATTTTCGCTAATATTTTCAGAAATACTTTCTTTTTTATGATTTATCGAAAATTCTATTCTGGATATATTTTTATTATATGTTCTTATAATTTGTAAAATTTGATCAATATATCTTGAGGTAATCCAATCTCTAATAAATCTTGTTGTTACAGATATT